>DASZDE010000140.1:0-7117 GCA_035942355.1 Allosphingosinicella sp.
GGCCGGGGTCCAGCCTCCAGCTCTGACTGGACCCCGGCCTGCGCCGGGGAACGAGAAAGTCCGTGAAGCTCGGCTCGATCCTGGCGATCTACGCTTTGTTCTGGGTGATCAGCCTGTTCCTCGTCCTTCCCTTCGGCGTCAAGACCGACGAGGAGGCGGGCGTGGAGCGCCTTCCCGGCCACGCCGACAGCGCTCCGCACGGCTTCAGCTTCGGCAGGGCGGCGCTGCGCGCGACGGCGCTGTCGGCCCTGCTGTTCGGCCTGTTCTACGCCAATTATGTCTACGGCTGGATCACGGCCGCGGATCTGGACTGGTCCAATTTAGCCCCGACCAGGACCTGATCGCATTGGCCCGGACGTCATCCCGGCCGCCCGATGTCATCCCGGCGAAAGCCGGGACCCAGGAACACAAGGTCCTTCGATAGGTCGCCAAAGCCCGTGTTCTTGGGTTCCGGCTTTCGCCGGAATGACGGGCCGAACGATGGTGCGAGCTTCTCCCGCTCCGCCGCGGCAAGGGCTTCACGCCCTAAGCCGCTCGATCGCCTGCGCCAGCGCGACGTAGAGCTTGCCCATGTCGGACGACAGGATCGTCACTCCGAGCGGCGAGCCTTCCCGCTCCGCAAGCACGCGCCGCAGCATCGTCTCGAAGTCGCCGATATAGCGGTTGACCTGCTCCCTGAACTCGGGCTCGGCCTCGTAATGCTGGACGATCTCGCGCGCTTCGGTGGCGTCGAGCAACCGCACCGCGCGGCGGGTGAACACGCCGCGGTCTCCTTTGAGGTAAGCGCTCCACGCGCTGTCGGTGACCTCGTTCGACAGGATCTTGGTGACGTCGATCGCGGTCGAGTTGAGCGATTCGATGAGCAGCGCGACGCGCCTCGAAAAGGCCTCGCTCTGGCTTTCCTCGCGTTCCCGCCGTGCCTCCTCGATCCTTTCCTCGACCGCCGCCGCCGACTTGCCCACCGTCAGCATCTGCCGGGTCAGGCTCTCCGAAGCCTTGCGCCCGGCCTCGGCGGCGCGCTCGGCGAGCCGGTTCAGCTCCTCGACGGTGGCCGCGACCTCGGCGGTGATGGCATTGCTGACCGCATGCCGGCTCGCCTCCGCCAGCGCCGCCGCGCTCTGCGGAATGACCGCCGCGATCGCCTCGCGCGCATGGTGAGCCGACTGATTGGCCGTTTCGCGCACCCGGACCAGCGCTTCGACCAGTTCGGGGCCGGTCTCGCTGACGATCCGCGCCGCCGCGTCGTCCGCCTCGCCGACCGCCCGCGCCAGGGCCTGGAGCCGTTGCTCGGCCGAGCGGACGCCGTCCTCGACGATGGCGAGCATCGCCCGCAGCGCTTCCTGCTGGCCGGCCGCGCTCTGTCCGGATTCCTGGAGTTTGGCCGCCGCCGCCGCCGAGGACGCTTCGATCGCCTCCACCGCCGGCGCGATCGCCGTTGCCGCTTCGCCCGCGCGTCGGGCCTGCTGCTCGACCCGTTCGAGCGCCGTCGGCAAGGCGCCGTTGAGCTGTCCGCTAATGTCGGTCAGCGCCTCGGCCATGTCCCGCGCCCGGCCGATCAGCTGGACGGCGCGTCCTTCGCCGCCGGCCAGCTCCTCGGCGAGGTCGCCGACTGAGGCCCGCACCGCCGCGATCGCCTCGCCCAACCCCGCGGCGGCGTTGGCGCCGCTTGCGCCGAGACCGGCAAAGCGCGCATCGAGCTCGGCAAGTTCCTTCGAAAGCCCCGTCACCAGCGTCCGGCTGCCGGCGTCCTGCGCGGCCAAACGGCCGGCCAGTCTTTCGATCTCGGCGCTGACGCCGGCGAGGCGTTGCGCCAGGCTGCGGCCGGTCTCGTCGCCGGCCCGCTCGAACGCGGCCCGGCTCTGCTCGGTCATGGCAAGCAGGGCGGCGCCCTGCTGCTCGATGGCGACGCGGGTGCCGTCGATCGCCTCGGCCGCACGTTCCATCGTGCCGTCGACCGCCGCCGTCATTCCGGCCGCGGCCTCGTCGATGCGGGTCGCGGCCGACGCGGCGTTGCTTTCGATCCGGGCCAGGTGCGCCGCCAGGCGCTGCGCGGCCCCGCCGACCACTTCGTCGGCTTCGCGGCCACGCGAAACCAGCGCCGAAAGCTGGCCTTCGAGGCCCTGCGCCTGTTCGTGGGCGGCGACCCCGGTTTCGCGCAATGCGCCGCCGAGCGAGCGGGCCTGCTCCTCGGCCCGCGGCAGATCCTGCAGCAACACGCCGATGTCGACCCGCGCCGCCGCCGCCGCCGCCTCGAGCGCCGCCGCTTTGACGTCCAGCGCCTTGCCTTCCTTGGACAGATAATAAGTCACCCGGCCGAGCCGGTCGGAAGCCTCGTCGCCGAGCGCCATCAGCTTGGCCGCCTCGTTGGTCAGCCGGGCGTGATTCTCCTCGAGCCGGCCGGCGACGATCGCGAGCATGGTCTCGAGCGCCGCGCTTTCGCCATGCATCGCCGCCACCGCCCGGGTAAAGCGTTCGGCCTCGCGCCGCGGCGTCCTGCCGAAGATCAGCCAGACCAGTCCGAGCAGGATCGGAGGAGCGCTCGCGACCGCTATCCATTGCAGCGCCTGCGCCAGGCCGCCTGCGCCCCCCGCCACCGCC
Source organism: Allosphingosinicella sp. (assembly GCA_035942355.1). GTDB lineage: Bacteria > Pseudomonadota > Alphaproteobacteria > Sphingomonadales > Sphingomonadaceae > Allosphingosinicella. The sequence continues at coordinate 2,599 of DASZDE010000140.1, forward strand.
CACAGGGCTGCCGCGGCCCATGCGCCGGCGAGCAGGATCAGCGCCGCCGCCAGCGGCTTCCTGCCGGCCGGAGCGTCGTCCGGTTCGGCCGCCCATTCGGCCGCCTCGCCGGTCTCCGCTGCTTGCGATAGGGTTTCCCGATCGTGCTGACCGTTGTCCCGGCTGCCGTCTTCCGGCTGCGCGTCGGCGCGCTGTGCCCCCGTGCTCATGGGCGGACCTTAACACGTTTGGGGGCGGGCGAAAGGGCTCGCAACCACCCGTTAACGCGGCTGCGCTACGGGTGGCCGATGGCCTATGATCCAGGAGCCCTCAACGCCTCGCTCGCCGCTGCCGTGGGCAGCGACGCCGAACTGGTCCGCGAGCTCCGCTCGGCCTTCGTCGAAAGCGCCGCCCGGCAGGTCGACCTGATGGCCCGGGCCCGCTGCGACGCCAACTGGCATTTCGCCGCCTCGCGCCTCAAGAGCCTGGCGGCAAGCTTCGGCGCCTTCGGCCTGCTCGACCTTACCGACGAGGCGCTCGACGGCGCTCCCGGCGACCCGGTCGTGCTCCGCAAGCTCCGGCTCGCCGTCGACGACTTCGCCGCCCGCTGAGCCGAACCGCTTTGCAAGCTCGCTAGCCGCCGCCTATCCTTCCCCGGGTCGGGAGGGAATGATTTGGCTCTGGCGGCATTGATCTGCGCCTATCAGGAGAGCGACGAACCGGGCGGCCCGCTGCGCGCGACCTTGCCGCTCGCCGGCCGCAGCCTGGTCGAGCGCCAGGCGCGGCTGGCCGCGGCCGCCGGGGCCGAACGGATCATCATCCTGGTCGAGCGCCTCCCTCCGGAGCTCGCGGCAGCGATCGACCGTATGCGTTCGGAAGGCGTGAGCGCGCTGGTTGCCCGGGGCGCTGCCGAAGCCGCCCAGGCGGTCGAGCCCGGCGACCGTCTGCTGCTGGTTGCCGATGGCCTCATCACCGGCCACAGCCATATCCGCCGCATGGCCGCCGCCGACGGCGCCGCTTTGCTCACCATGCCGGACGGAGCGGCCGACGACCGTTTCGAGCGGATCGACGCCCATTCGCGCTGGGCCGGGCTGGCGCTGATCGACGGCGCGCTGCTGCGGCGCACCGTCGCCTTGCTCGACGAGTGGGATCTGCAATCGACCTTGCTGCGCCGGGCGATCCAGAGCGGCGCCCGCCAGTTCGCCTTGCGCGCCGATCCGGGCGACGAGGCGCCGACCATCGCCGAGCGGTCTTCGGATCTCGACGAGGCGGAAACCCGCATCGTCGAGGCGGCCGGCGCCGGCCGCCGCGGCGGCGTCGCCAATCAATTGCTGGCTCCGGTCGAGCGCGCCGCCACCGGCATCCTGATGTCGAGCGCGGTCACGCCGGAATGGCTCAACCTCACCGCCGCCGCCCTTACCGGCCTTGCCGCCTTGCTGTTCACCCAGCACTGGCTGTGGGCAGGGGGGGCGCTGCTCCTGCTCGCGACGCCGCTCGACGGGATCGCCGACCGGCTCGCCGCGCTGCGCCTGCAGCCGGGGCGGGACCGGGGCTGGCGAGCCGACGTCCTGCCCGCTCTGGCCGGCGCCGCGTTGCTCGCGCTGGCCTGGTCGCTGTGGCGAAGCCTCGGCTGGGGCTGCCTGGCGCTGGCGGCGGCGACGATTGTCCTCCTGGTCGCCTTGCGCGGCGAGCTTGCCGGGGCCGACGTGCCCGGCAAGGCGTGGCTCGCCGAGCGCAAGGGGATGACCTGGCTGATGCTGCCCTTCGCGCTCGCCGGCTGGTGGGTGCCGGGGCTCGCCGCCCTCGCAGTCTATGCCGCCGGCTCCTTCTTCTGGGCGCAGCGGCAGGTCCATCGCCGGCAACAGGATTAGCGGCGCTTTAACCCTGCTCACGCTAGAAGGGACCCGATGTCGGAGCCTAGGCCCAGCCCGGAGCGAAATGGCGACGCCGCGCGGCTGCTTCTGGCCGCCGCGCGCGAGCGTTTTTCCGTGGCCGCGACCGATCTCCTGTTGCCCGAGGCAGCCCGTCTGACCCAGTGGCAGCGGCTGACCGCCTCGGCGCTGCTGGTCCGCCTCATCCGCACCATCGAGGACGCGCTCCGCACCAGCCTCGCCGGCCATTTTACCGGCTACGAGGCGCTCCACGCCGCGCTCTCCTCCGCCCATGTGCCGATCGCGCTGCCGCTGCTCGAGCGCGCGCAGGTGCTCCGCGACGCCGAGCTCGGCACGATCCTCGTCCGCCGCGTCGAGGAGCATCGCTTCTGGAAGGAGAATGCCGATCCCGCCGCCGACCGCGCCGAGCTGATGCTCGACCTGGTCCGCGACGAGGACGAGGCGGTGGCGAGTCTCGCCATGGCGGTGATGATCGCGCGCAGCCGCCGCTTCGACCAGTTTCACGAGCCGGTGATGGGCGAGACCGAGCTTCCCGCCGAGATCCAGCACCGGCTCGTCTGGATGATCGCCGCCGCGCTCCGCCAGTACATGATCCAGCAGCACGGTCTTTCCCAGGGCGAGGCGGACGGGGCGATCGCCGCCGCCGCGGGCGCGCTGATCCGCGGCTATGACGAGGGCGACAGCCTCGAAGTCGGCTGCACCCGCCTCGCCCGGCGGCTGCACCAGTCGGAACGGCTCGACGACGCCACCCTCGCGCGGCTGCTCGAGGACGGGCATCTGCCTTTGTTCATCGCCGGCATCGGCGTTCGCTGCGCGCTCGATTATGCGGCTGCCTGGGAGGTGCTTTCGGACCCGCGCGGCCGCGGACCGGCCCTGCTGCTGCGCTCGGCCGGCATCGGCCGCGGCCATGCCGCCTCGATCCTGCTCGTGCTCAACGCGCGCGGGCGGATGTTCTCGGGCTCCGAGGGCGACGCCGCCGCCGCCCAGCTCGCCCTGTTCGACGCCACCGACCAAAGCGAGGCGCGCCAGGTGCTGCGGCTGTGGCAGGTCGATCCCGGCTACCGCGCCGCGATCGCCCGTCTGTCCACCCGAGTAAGTCGGGTTCCTGACTCGGCATGACCGCCCGCACCCGCCCCCACCCCGGAGAGATTCGCGGGCGGCTGGACGCCGAAGGCCGCCTGGTCGCGGCCGATCCCGCGCTCGCGAGCTTGCAGCGCCGGGCCGGGGGCGAGGAGGCCGGGCCGCTGGCGGTCCCGCAGCTCGCCGCTTTGGCGCGGCTGGCGCGCCGCCTCGGCATCGTCGTTTCGCGCGGCGTGCTCGCCGCCGATGGCGAGCACGACCTCGATCTGTGGGTGCGCATGGAGCCCGACGGGGAGGAGGTTGCGATCGCGATCGAGAGCTGGTCCGAGCGCTCCGCCCGTGCTCCCGCCGATGCGCCCGAGGCCGAGCGGCAGGCGGATTTCCTCCGCGCCGCCGCGGACTGGATGTGGGAGACCGACGAGACCTTGCGCTTCACCGCGCTCTCGCCCGCCGCCGCGGCTGCGGTCGGAAAGCTTCCGGCCGAGTTGATCGGGCGGCAGCTGACCCGCCTGTTCCGCTTTCAGGAAGGCGAGGACGGCGCACTGCCGATCCTCGCCGCGCTCGCCGAGCAGCGCCGCTTCGACGACCAATATGCCGAGCTCAGGACCGGCAGCAAGGGCCGCTACCGCCTCAGCGGAGTGCCGCTGATCGACGGCACCGGCCGCTTCGCCGGCTTCCGCGGCGCCGCCGCCAGCCTGCCGCGCTGGCTGCCCGACGTCGCCAACGATCTCGCGCCGCCGCCTCCGCCGCAGGACGGCGCGGCGTTCGGCGAGCGGCTCGATCAGGCGCTGCGCGTTCCGCTCGACCATATCATCGCCAGTGCCGAGACCATCGGCGCGCAGTCGGAGGGGCCGCTCCGCACCGATTATGCGGCTTATGCCAGGGACATCGCCGTGGCCGGCCGCCACCTGCTCGCTTTGGTCGACGACCTGATCGACCTCCAGGCGATCGAGCGCCCCGGCTTCAAGCCCGAAGCGGAGCCGATCGACCTGGCCGAGATCGCCCGCCGCGCCGCCAGCCTGATGTCGGTCCGCGCCGCCGCTGCGCAGGTCCGCATCGACGCCCCCGGCGAGGACGAGACGCTTCCCGCTCTCGGCGAGTTCGGGCGCGCTCTCCAGATCATGATGAACCTGCTCACCAACGCGATCCGCTACTCGCCCGAAGGCAGCATGATCTGGATCCGCGCCGAGCAGGAGGACGATTTCGCCTGCCTGATCGTCGCCGACCAGGGCAAGGGCATCGCCGAGCCGGACCAGCCGCGTATCTTCGACAAGTTCGAGCGCGTCGATCCGGCCGAGCCCGGCGGCACCGGCCTCGGCCTCTACATCGCCCGCCGCCTCGCCCGGGCGATGGGCGGCGACATTTCGGTCGACAGCGCCCCCGGCCAGGGCGCGCGCTTCACCTTCACCCTGCCGCCGCGCTGAAAGTCCTTTGCGCCACAGCGAAATTGACTCTCCGGCTGCTACGAAGCATCTTCTCCTTCCTCTTGTTGTATTGCGTAGACGGCCATTCCTCCCGCGGGAGACGATCATGCTCACCTACGCGATGCGGCTCGCCACCCGCTATGA
>DASZDE010000141.1:0-3886 GCA_035942355.1 Allosphingosinicella sp.
AAGGCGCCGGGCATCATCCCGCGGCGCTCCGTGCACGAGCCGATGTCGACGGGGTTGAAGGCGATCGACGCGCTGATCCCCATCGGCCGCGGCCAGCGCGAGCTGATCATCGGCGATCGCCAGACCGGCAAGTCGGCCGTCGCGCTCGACACCTTCATCAACCAGCGCGAGATCAACAAGACGGGCAAGGAGAGCGAGAAGCTCTACTGCATCTACGTCGCCATCGGCCAGAAGCGCTCGACCGTCGCCCAGATCGTCCGCGTGCTCGAAGAGAATGGCGCGATGGAGTACAGCATCGTCGTCGCCGCGACCGCGTCCGAGCCGGCGCCGCTCCAGTTCCTCGCGCCTTATACCGGCTGCACGATGGGCGAATATTTCCGCGACAACGGCATGCACGCCGTCATCGTCTATGACGACCTGTCCAAGCAGGCGGTCGCCTACCGCCAAATGTCGCTGCTGCTAAGGCGCCCGCCCGGCCGCGAAGCCTATCCCGGCGACGTCTTCTATCTGCACAGCCGCCTGCTCGAGCGCGCCGCCAAGATGAACGAGGACAATGGCGGCGGCTCGCTCACCGCGCTCCCGATCATCGAGACCCAGGCGGGCGACGTGTCGGCCTATATCCCGACCAACGTCATCTCGATCACCGACGGCCAGATCTTCCTCGAGACCGAGCTGTTCTACCAGGGCATCCGCCCGGCCATCAACGTCGGCCTGTCGGTCAGCCGGGTCGGCTCGGCCGCCCAGACCAAGGCGATGAAGAAGGTCGCCGGCTCGATCAAGCTGGAGCTCGCCCAGTATCGCGAGATGGCCGCCTTCGCCCAGTTCGGCTCCGACCTCGACGCCTCGACCCAGCGCCTGCTGAACCGCGGCGCGCGGCTGACCGAGCTCTTGAAGCAACCCCAGTTCCAGCCGATGCCGATGGAGGAGCAGGTCGTCTCGATCTACGCCGGCGTCAACGGCTTCCTCGACGCGATCGCGGTGAACCAGGTGGTGCGCTTCGAAGGCTCGCTGCTCGCCCACGTGCGGGGCGATCATCCCGAGGTGCTGGCGAAGATCCGCGACACCAAGGCGCTCGACGACGACACCGCCGGGCAGCTCAAGACGGTAGTCGGCGATTTCGCGAAGTCGTTCGCTTAACCCCCTCTCCCTATAGGGGAGAGGGACAGCCGCGAAGCGGCAGGGTGAGGGACTGACAGGCCCTCACCAAGTTCAACTAGGCGGCAAGCCGCCAAGTTTCACTATCCTCTCCCCTCCAGGGAGAGGAATGAAAGGGAAAAATGGCCTCTCTCAAGGCACTCAAAGGGCGGATCGCCTCGGTCAAGTCGACCCAGAAGATCACCAAGGCGATGAAGATGGTCGCCGCCGCCAAGCTCCGGCGCGCGCAGCAGGCCGCCGAGGCTGGCCGCCCCTATGCGACCCGGCTGCGGGAGGTGATGGCGAGCCTCGCTTCCCGGATCACGATCAGTCCGGAAAGCCCGAAGCTGCTGGCCGGCACCGGATCGGACCAGACCCACCTGCTCGTCGTCTGCACGTCCGACCGCGGCCTGGCCGGCGCGTTCAACTCGAACATCGTGCGGGCCGCGCGCAAGACCGCCGAAGAGCTGCAGCGCGACGGCAAGACCGTCCTCTTCTATTTGGTCGGCCGCAAGGGCCGCGCGGTGATCGGCCGCCTGTACCCCCGGCAGATCGTCGCCCAGCACGACACCAGCGAGATCAAGCAGGTGAGCTTCGCCGACGCTCAGGCGATCGCCTCCGACCTCATCGCCCGCTTCGACAATGGCGCTTTCGACGTGGCCCACCTGTTCTACGCCCGCTTCCAGTCCGCGCTGGTCCAGGAGCCGGTCGGCGAGCAGATCATCCCGGTGCCGCTGGGGGGCGAGCAGGCGTCCACTTCGTCCACTTCGGGCGTGGACGCGGCCGTCGAATATGAGCCGGACGAGGAGGAAATCCTCGGCCAGCTCCTGCCCCGCAACGTCGCCGTCCAGATCTTCCGCGCGCTCCTCGAAAATGCCGCCTCCGAGCAGGGCAGCCGCATGACCGCGATGGACAACGCCACCCGCAACGCCGGCGACATGATCAACCGCCTGTCGATCCAATACAACCGCACGAGGCAGGCCGCGATCACCACCGAGCTGGTGGAGATCATTTCCGGCGCCGAGGCGCTCTAGTTTCCCGTCACCCCAGTGAAGGCTGGGGTCCAGACGGAGTCAGCATGGATGCCAGCCTGCGCTGGCATGACAAAAGAAGGCAAAGGACAGAGTTATGGCCACCACCCTCGACCGCCCGACCACTGAGGGCAGCACCCCGCAGGCGGCGCAGCCGCGCACCAACAATGTGGGCCGCGTCAGCCAGGTGATCGGCGCCGTCGTCGACGTCGCCTTCGACGGCAATCTGCCCGAGATCCTGTCGGCGCTCGAGACCGACAATAACGGCAACCGCCTGGTGCTCGAGGTCGCCCAGCACCTTGGCGAGAACACCGTCCGCACGATCGCGATGGATTCGACCGACGGCCTTACCCGCGGCCAGCCGGTGATGGACACCGGCTCGCAGATCCGGATGCCGGTCGGGCCGATGACGCTCGGCCGGATCATGAACGTGATTGGCGAGCCGATCGACGAGCAGGGCCCGATCGGCGCCGCCGGCACCGCGCCGATCCATGCCGACGCGCCGATGTTCGTCGACCAGTCGACCGAGACCGCGATCCTCGTCACCGGCATCAAGGTGATCGACCTGCTCGCGCCTTACGCCAAGGGCGGCAAGATCGGCCTGTTCGGCGGCGCCGGCGTCGGCAAGACGGTGCTGATCCAGGAGCTGATCAACAACATCGCCAAGGGCCATGGCGGCACCTCGGTGTTCGCCGGGGTCGGCGAGCGCACCCGCGAGGGCAACGACCTCTATCACGAGTTCCTCGACGCCGGCGTGATCGCCAAGGACGCCGACGGCAAGCCGACGCCGGAAGGCTCGAAGGTTGCGCTCGTCTTCGGCCAGATGAACGAGCCGCCGGGCGCCCGTGCGCGGGTCGCGCTCTCCGGCTTGACGATCGCCGAATATTTCCGCGATCAGGAGGGCCAGGACGTCCTGTTCTTCGTCGACAACATCTTCCGCTTCACCCAGGCGGGTTCGGAAGTGTCGGCGCTCTTGGGCCGCATCCCCTCGGCCGTGGGCTACCCGCCGACGCTGTCGCCCGACATGGGCGCGCTCCAGGAGCGGATCACATCGACCAACAAGGGCTCGATCACCTCGGTCCAGGCGATCTACGTGCCCGCGGACGACCTCACCGATCCGGCCCCGGCCACCTCCTTCGCCCACCTCGACGCCACCACCGTGCTGTCGCGCGCCATCTCCGAGCTCGGCATCTATCCGGCCGTGGACCCGCTCGATTCGACCAGCCGCGTGCTCGAGCCGCGCACCGTCGGGCAGGAGCATTACGAGACCGCCCGCCGCGTCCAGGAGATTTTGCAGCGCTACAAGTCGCTGCAGGACATCATCGCCATCCTCGGCATGGACGAATTGTCCGAGGAGGATAAGCTGACCGTCGCGCGCGCCCGCAAGCTCCAGCGCTTCCTGTCGCAGCCCTTCCACGTCGCCGAGGTGTTTACCGGCATCCCCGGCAAGTTCGTTCCGGTCGAGGACACCGTCCGCAGCTTCAAGGCGGTGGTCGACGGCGAATATGACCACCTTCCCGAAGCCGCCTTCTACATGGTCGGCGGCATCGAGGAAGCGGTCGAAAAGGCTCAGCGCCTGGCCGCCGAGGCGGCGTGAGAATTGGTTTCCTCGCCCTCGCCGCGGCGGCTGCCTTGGCCGGCGGCGCCCCCGCCGGCGCGCAGCTCGCCCCCGGCCTTCGCGCGCCGGAAAGCGTGGGCGACGCCGTGGCGCAGGCCTGGCT
>DASZDE010000142.1:0-18614 GCA_035942355.1 Allosphingosinicella sp.
GTGTGGAGCTTGGTGGGCTGATATTCGTAGACCTCCACGCCGCGCCTGATCAGCCGCCAGTAAGTGTGGCGGGCGGCGCCGATGGTGGCGCCGTTGTCGGATCGGGAGGGGGTGACGATCCGCGCGCGGCCGCGCTCGGCAATGCCGTAGATGCGGCGAAGCATCGCCCGGCTCGGCGCGAAATAGGCTGCGATCATGTCGAGCCTGGCGGCGTGGAGCATGTCGCGCTTGACCGACTGCGCCCACGGGCTCAGCCGCCGGGTCGGGCCGCCGAACAGCCAGCGCAGCGGCCCGGTGTCCTCGCTGTGCTTGCTGAGCATCCGGCGCAGGTCGCGGATGCGGGCATGTTCGGTTCTCGCCCATTTGAACAAGGCATCGAAATAGGCGGCGAGGCAGAGCACGCCCGGCCCTTCCACCTTGAGACCGAGGTCGCGCCAGGCGCCGCTTTCGATCGGCCCGAAATAATCGTCCGAGACGTTGAAGCCGCCGATCAGCACGCAGCTCCCGTCGGCGAGCGCCAGCTTCTGGTGGTTGCGCAACAGGTAACGCCGCCCGAGCCGGGGCGCGAACCGGCAGAACTTGACCTGACTGTCGGTCAGCGGCTTGAAGAAGCTGGCCTTGGCGGAATCGGAGCCGAAGCCGTCGACCAGCACCGAAACCTTTACCCCGCGGGCCGCCGCCGCGAGCAGGGCCTCGCGCACGCGCCGTCCCGAATGGTCGTCGAGGAAGATATAATAGAGGATGCGCAGCGTGTCGCGCGCGCCGTCGATGAGCGCGATCAGCGCCTCCAGCCGATGCGGTCCGTCCGGCAGCAGGGTCAGCGAGTTCCCCTCTACCATCAGCGCGCCCTCGGCGGGTGGAATGTGGGGGTCGAACTCGGCCATTACCGAGCGGATGTAGAGCCCTGCCCCGCCAGCGCAACCCTCGCGCAACGTTGACAAGCGGCCGGCCCCTCCCTACCTGCCGCTCTTCCCATCCAGCCTTGAGATGAGCGGAGCTGCTTCATGGCGCGCGTGACCGTCGAAGATTGCGTCGACAAGATCCCGAACCGGTTCGACCTGGTGCTGCTGGCGGCGCAGCGCGCGCGGCAGATTTCGGGCGGGGCCGATCTCACCATCGACCGCGACCGCGACAAGAACCCGGTGGTGGCGCTGCGCGAGATCGCCGAGCAGACGGTGAAGCCCAAGCAGCTCGAGGAGGCGGTGGTCCAGAACCTCCAGCGCGTCCAGATCGACGATGACGACGCGCCGGACGAGGTCGGCTCGCTGAGCGCATCGGCCGAGGCGCTCCGCCTCACCGCCGCCGCACCGCCGCGCAACACCAATCTCGGCTCCGACTACGACTGAGCCGGACGGCGGCGCGATCATGGACGCTGCCGCCTTCGCCACCTTCGAGACGCCGCTCGGCGACTGCGCGATCGTGTGGCGCGGCCAGGCCGTCGTCGCCACCTTCCTGCCCGATCCGGACCTGGCCCGGCGGGTGCGCCGCCGCTTTCCCGAAGCTCGCGAGGAATCCCCGCCGCCCGTCATCCGCGCCGGAATCGAGCAGATCGTCCGACTGCTTAGCGGCGAACCGGCGAGCTTCGCGGAGCTGGCGGTCGATCTGTCGGCCGCGGCTCCGTTCGAGCGCGACGTCTACCGCGCGACCAGCGCCATCCCTTCGGGCGAGGTCCGCACCTATGGCGAGATCGCGCAGGCGATCGGCGACCCCGGCGCGGCGCGGGCGGTCGGACGGGCGCTGGCCCGCAATCCGGTACCGGTCATCGTCCCATGCCACCGGGTGCTGGCGGCGGGCGGCGGCAGCGGCGGCTTCTCGGCGCCGGGCGGCACCGCCACCAAGTTCCGGATCCTCGAGATCGAGCGCGCCCGCCGCGGCGGCGACCCCGGCCTGTTCGCCGACCTCCCGCTCGCGGTCAGGCCCGCCGGCTAGGCCTGGCGAGACCAGATTCACCTCTCAGGCCGATTCAGCCTGAAACGATCTTGGTCTAGGCGCGGCCGACCTCGTTGCGGTCGACCCATTCGAGTTCGCTCAGCGACAGCGGCCGGCCGTCGCTCGCGCGAACCTCCATCGGCGCCACCGGCAGCCGGCTGCCGCGGTCGACCAGCACCGGATTGCTCGGCGTGCCGGACACCCAGCGCTCGCCCCATTGCCGCAGCGCGATCAGTACCGGCAGCAGCGCCCGGCCCTTGTCGGTGAGCCGGTAGGCGACCTTGCGCCGGTCGGCTGCGTCCGGCTCGCGCTTCAATATGTCGTTCTCGACGAGGCGCGCGAGCCGGTTCGACAGGATGTTGCGGGCGATGCCGAGCGTCGACTGGAACTCCTCGAAATGATGGAGGCCGTTGAACACGCCGCGCAGGATCAGGAACGACCAGCGCTCGCCGACCGCCTCGAGCGCGGCCGGCAGGGCGCACTCGGTGAGCAGCGCCTTGTGATCCTCGATCTTCATAGCAGCGGCCTCAACCTACGCCTTTTTGCGCACCTGTCACACCTGACACGAAAAGCAAGTTGCAGATCACAACCAGCGAAGGAAGTCCCACATGGGGAGGTGGGAACGCTCCGCAGCTTCAGCGTGGCCGGCCAGGCGCTGACCGCCGAACAGCTCGAAAAGTGCAACGCCCGCGCCGACTGAACGGCTTTTTGCATTGCAACGTCACGGCACCGGACCCCATGTTGGTCCGGTGCTGAGGCAATATGAGCTGCTTGAGAGAGTCCGGGCCTATGATCCCGATGCCGACGAGGCGATGATCAACCGCGCCTATGTCTTCTCGATGAAGGCGCACGGTGCCCAGAAGCGCGCGTCCGGGGACCCTTATTACAGTCACCCGATCGAGGTGGCCGGAATCCTCACCGACCTCCACCTCGACGACGAGACGATCGTCACGGCGATCCTCCACGACACGATCGAGGACCCCGTCGCCACGCCCGAGGAGGTCGAGAAGCTGTTCGGCAAGAACGTCGCGCGGCTGGTCGACGGCGTCACCAAGCTGTCCAAGATCGAGGCGCAGAGCGAGAACCAGCGCGCGGCCGAGAATTTGCGCAAGTTCCTGCTGGCCATGTCGGGCGATATCCGCGTGCTGCTGGTCAAGCTGGCCGACCGGCTGCACAACATGCGGACCCTTCACTTCATCAAGGACGAGGAGAAGCGCCGCCGCATCGCGCGCGAGACGATGGAGATCTACGCCCCGCTCGCCGAGCGGATCGGCATGTACGAGTTCATGACCGAGATGCAGACGCTCGCCTTCCGCCAGCTCGAGCCCGACGCCTACGCCTCCATTTCGCGGCGGCTCGAGCAGCTCCACAAGGGCGGCGGCGACCTTATCGAGCGGATCGGCCGCGGCATCAAGGCGCACCTCGAGGCGAACGGCATCGACGCCGAGGTGCCGGGCCGGGAGAAGCATCCCTATTCGATCTGGAAGAAGATGGCCGAGCGTCATGTCAGCTTCGAGCAATTGTCGGACGTGATGGCGTTCCGAGCCATCGTCGGCAGCGTCGAGGAATGCTACCGCACGCTCGGGCTCATCCACCAGCGCTGGCCGATGGTGCCGGGCCGCTTCAAGGATTTCATCTCGACTCCCAAGCGCAACGGCTACCGTTCGGTCCATACCTCGGTGATCCACGACGAGCAGATGCGGATCGAGATCCAGATCAGGACCCGCGAGATGCACGCCCAGGCCGAGCACGGCCTCGCCGCCCACTGGGCCTATAAGGAGGGCAAGACCGCCGCCGCCACCCAGCATCCGTGGATCAGCGACCTCATCGAGATCCTCGAACATGCCGGCAGCCCCGAAGAGCTGCTCGAACATACCAGAATGGCGATGTATCAGGACCGGATCTTCGCCTTCACGCCCAAGGGGGAGCTGATCCAGCTGCCCAAGGGCGCGACGCCGGTGGATTTCGCCTATGCCGTCCATACCGACCTCGGCGACCAGACCGTCGGCGCCAAGATCAACGGCCGGGTGATGCCGCTCCGCACCCCGCTCGACAATGGCGACCAGGTCGAGATCCTGGTGTCCAAGGCCCAGCACCCGCAGCCGGCCTGGCTGAGCTTCGTCGTCACCGGCAAGGCCCGCGCCAAGATCCGCCGCTTCGTCAAATCCAAGGAGCGCGAGGAGACGGTGGCGCTCGGGCGCAAGATTTTCGACGAGATCGTGCAGCGGCTGCCGGCCCCGCTCGGCTGGGAAGCGATCGCCGAGGCCTTGAAGCGCCTCCACCTCCATGATGACGACAGCCTGATGGAGGCGATCGCGCTGAAGCGGGTCGACGACGTCCAAGTGATGGAAGCGCTGATGCCCGGCTCCGCGCTCAAGGAGGGCGTCAAGCCGCCGCCGCAGCGCCGCGCCATCTCGATCAAGGGTCTGACCCCAGGCGTCGCCTTCGACCTGGCCGAATGCTGCCATCCCATCCCCGGCGACCGCATCGTCGGGCTGCGCCGCGAGGGAACCGGTATCGAAGTGCACACGATCGGCTGCGATCGCCTCGCCGACGGCGTCGACGCCGATTGGGTCGACCTGGCGTGGGGCGACGAATCCGACGGCGGCGCCGCGCGCCTGTGCGTCGTGATCAAGAACGAGCCGGGGTCGCTGGCAGTGATCACCGGCATCCTCGGCAGCCACGGCGCCAATATCGTCAGCCTCGACCAGATCAGCCGCGACGGCAGCTTCCACACCTTCCACCTCGATATCGAGGTGCACGACGTGCAGCATCTGATGCGGATCCTCGCCGCCCTGCGGGCGACCGACGTCGTCTCCACCGCGGAAAGGCTCTAGGAGATGACGGGCGCTGCCAAGCCGTTCCCCGGCGAAGGCCCGGGCCCAATGTCCCCGCCGGCCCTGGGCCCCGGCCTGCCCGGGGAATGAGGAGGGTGATCGCAGTGACACAGGCCCCAGCTTCATGACCGACACGCCCGCCTCGATGACCTATGCCGGCTATCTGGCCCTCGACCAGCTACTGTCGGCCCAGCACCCGATTTCCGACCTGCATGACGAGATGCTGTTCGTGATCATCCATCAGACCAAGGAGCTCTGGCTGAAGCAGATGATCCACGAGCTCAGGCTGTCGCAGCGCATGGTCCGCGAGGACCAGCTCATCCCGGTCCATAAGAGCCTGTCGCGCGTGTCGCGGATCCAGGCGGTGATGACGCTCAGCTGGGACGTGCTGGCGACGATGACCCCGACCGATTATACCAGCTTCCGCGACGTCCTCGGCACCAGCTCGGGTTTTCAGTCGGGCCAGTTCCGCCAGGTCGAATATATGCTGGGCCTCAAGGACCTTGCCCATTTGCGCCACCAGCCGGAGGGCTCGGGTGCGCACTCGGCGCTCAGCGAGGCGCTCCACCGGCCGAGCCTGTGGGACGAAGCCAATGCGGCGCTCGCGCGGGCCGGATTCGACCTGCCGCCCCACGTGCTCGACAGGGACTGGAGCCAGCCTTACGAGCCCAGCCCCGCGGTGGAGGAAGGCTGGACCGCGGTCTACCGCGATCCCGATCGATGGTGGCCGCTCTACCAGCTCGCCGAGAAGTTGGTCGACGTCGACGACGGGCTGGCGACCTGGCGCCACAAGCATGTGGTCACGGTTGAGCGGATCATCGGCCTCAAGCGCGGGACCGGCGGGAGCGCCGGCGTTCCCTACCTCCAGTCGACCCTCTCGAAGCGCGCTTTCCCCGAGCTATGGTCGCTCCGGACCAAGGTCTGAGGAAGCCGCGCCGAGCGACGCCAGCGTCTCCCTTGCCAGCCGCTCGCGTTCGCGCAGGCGCGGGTGAGTTCTGAACAGCCGGGGCAGCCTGTCATATTTGCCGTAGAAGCGGCGCCAATAGGGTATCGCCGCCGACGCGTCGTAGCCGGCGGCCCAGGCCAGCCGGAGCCCGAGCTGGTCCGCCGCTATTTCGGTTGCTTTCACCAGCGCCCCATTCTTGCCGATGCCGCTCAGCCAGCCGCGGGGGACGCCCTGCTCGTCGAGCTGCTGCGGATGCTTGAGGACATTGTGGGCGATCTCATGGCCAAGCACGAACGCCAGCTCGTCGTCGCTGCGCAGGAAGCCGAGCATGGCGGTGGTGACGATCGCATAGCCGCGATGGGCAAAGGCGTTCATCTGCCGCGACCGTGCGAGCCTCACCCGGGCGGGGCAGCCCCACTCGGCTGCCAGCGACACCTCGATCTCGCGCCCCGCGCGGGCCACCGCCAGCCGGACGGGCCCCTGTCGGAGCTGTTGCTCGAGCTGCGCTTCCGACCCTTCGATCGCCCGGCGGGCGCTGTCCTGGTCCTTCGCCCGTGCGACGATCAGCGGCGATCGGAATGGCCGGGCGTTCACCGCCAGCAGCACGTCTCCGGCGGCCAGGCCGGCGCGGGCGGCGGGACTGCCCTCGATCACGGCAAGCACGCCGGGGCCGCGGTCGATCCTGAACTCTTCGACCGCGGCGGCCCGGTTGCCGGCGGCATATTCGGCCAGATGGTGGAGCAGCAACCCCGTCAGCGGGTAAGGTTCGGGGCAATAGCTGCGCCCGGCGAGCCCAAGCCGGTAGCCCACGCGTGCGACCCGGTAATCCTCCGAGCGCAGGTAGGAGCCGCCGGCAGCCGGGCCTGGCGCGGGCCGGCCCTTTGGGGCCGCTGCCGCCGGCTCCTGCAGCGCCAGGAGAGCTGCGAGGCTCGCGCTCAACAAGCTGTACATGTCCGCATTATGCGAGGTTCAGGAGGTCCCGTCGATAGTTCCGCGCACACCGGCTACGGCCGCGCCGAATCGGGCCCAAACAGAACTGGCCGGGTGAGGAGCTTCCTCACCCGGCCAAATCTCAACCCGGTGTCGACGATCAGTTAGGGCTGACCGGAGCGTCGCCGCCGCCGCTGGTCGCGGCCCACACGCCGCCCAGGGCCGCGAGGACCGCGAGGACGGCGACGAGGAGGCCGCTGCCGTCATCGTCCTCGTCATCAACCTGCATCGAGCCGCGCACCTGCTCGGTGGCGGGCTGGAGCTTGGCCGCGCTGCCGGCGGCGATCGCCGGCGACGCGGCCATGATGACAGCGGCAGTCGCAGCGATTATTCCCTTGAAAACCACGTCAGCTTCTCCCTTCGTACTCATAATGCTTTTTTTGGACTTCGCGCCTTCAATATCCGAGGCTTCGAAAGCTGTCCACCCCCCGGGATATGTCCGAAAATCAGCGTGCTTCGCGACCTGGGCTGCGACGGTTTCCGAATGCTGAACGCCCGGCACCGGCGGGTTGGTTCCCCGAGCTGGCCCAGATTGGCACAAAAAGTCGTGATTAATGAACATCTTAACCCGTCGCCCCTTGTCCAGCCGGAGATTTGGTCGGGCGGGAAGGCTGATCCCGCAGCGCCGCCGCCCGCGCCGGCCTGGGCGGCAAATTGGAAGCGCCGAACGGGTGTGGCCGCAAAGAATCCCCAGCTATGGTTTTGCGGCAACAGCCGCACTTGTCCGGCCGCCTTTAGGTTGACCGTCGAGTAAGGATTTCCTGCTAGCCCGGCCGCCAAGCAGGAGAATTCATGCACCAGGCCCGGATCAAGGCGAGCGCCGTTCGCGCCGGTCTCGACGAGCAGATCGTGGTGGTCGGCCTCGGCTATGTCGGGCTGCCGCTCGCGGTTGCGCTGGCCCGCACCGCCACCGTGCTCGGGTTCGACATCGACGAGCGCCGTATCGACGAGATCAAGAGCGGTTTCGACCGCACCCATGAGGTCGGTGCCCGAGCGCTGCGGTCGACCGCGCTCCAGGTGACCAGCGACCCGGCGGCCTGCGTCGGCGCGGACATGTTCATCGTCACGGTGCCGACCCCCGTGGACGGCGCCAGCCGCCCCGACCTCGGCCCGCTGCTGGCGGCGACGGAAGGCGTCGCACGGCTGCTCGACCCGGTCCGCAAGCCGATCGTGGTCTACGAGAGCACGGTCTATCCCGGCGTGACCGAGGACATATGTGGTCCTCTGATCGAACGGGTATCGGGGCTCAAGCGGGGCGTGAACTTCTTCCTCGGCTACTCGCCCGAGCGGATCAATCCCGGCGACCGCGAACATAGCGTCGACCGCATCGTCAAGGTCATTGCCGGCGAGAATGACGAGGTCACGGACCGCATGGCCGCCCTTTACGGCCGGGTCACCTCGGCAGGGACGTTCCGCGCCAAATCGATCAAGACCGCCGAAGCCGCCAAGGTGATAGAAAACGCGCAGCGCGACATCAACATCGCCTTCATGAACGAAATCACCCAGATCTTCGCCAAGCTGGGCCTGTCGACGCTGGACGTGCTCGACGCCGCCGGGACCAAGTGGAACTTCCTCAACTTCCGCCCCGGCCTGGTCGGCGGCCACTGCATCGGCGTCGACCCTTATTATCTCAGCCACTGCGCGC
This sequence comes from Allosphingosinicella sp., assembly GCA_035942355.1. Classification (GTDB taxonomy): domain Bacteria; phylum Pseudomonadota; class Alphaproteobacteria; order Sphingomonadales; family Sphingomonadaceae; genus Allosphingosinicella. The sequence goes on from DASZDE010000142.1 coordinate 8,348, forward strand.
AGAGCCTCGGCCACCTGCCGCGCGTCATCCTCGCCGGGCGCTCGATCAACGACGGGATGGGCGGCTGGATCGCCGACTGCATCCACAGCCGCCGCGACAGCCGCACCGGAAGCGTGCTCGTGCTCGGCGTGACCTTCAAGGAGGATGTGCCGGACCTGCGCAACTCGAAAGTGGTCGATCTCGTCAACCGGCTGCGCTGGCTCGGCCACAAGGTCACGCTGCACGATCCGCTGGCGGACGCGACCGCTGCCGAGCATGAATTCGGGCTGCCGGTCGATTCCGATGCCCTCGGGCGCCGCTATGACGTAATTGTGCCCGCGGTTCCGCATCGAAGCTACCGAGCCATGACTCCGGCCGGGATAGCCGGCCTCGCCGCCGACGGCGCGCTGATCGCCGACCTGCACGGCATCTGGCGGCACCTGGAGATCGACGGCGGACTGCAGCGCTGGTCGCTCTAAGAGCGGCCCTCAGAGGCCGTGATAGTCGCGATACCAGGCGACGAAGCGGGGAACACCCTCGTCGATGCTGGTCGCGGGACGGAAGCCGAGGTCGCGGGTGATCGCTTCGATGTCGGCATAGGTGTCGCGGACGTCGCCGGGCTGGAGCGGCATCATCTTCTTCGCGGCGGTCCGGCCGCAGGCCGCCTCGACCAGGCCGATCATCCGGCTCAGCTCCTCGCTCCGGTTGTTGCCGATATTATACAGCCTGTGCGGCGATCGGCTCCCGCCCGCCTTGACCTCGCCGTCGTCCGGGGGCGGGTGATCCAGGGCCGCGATCACGCCGGCGACGATGTCGTCGATATAGGTGAAGTCGCGGCGCATGTCGCCTTCACCGAACACCTCGATCGGCCGCCCCTCGAGGATCGCCTGGGTGAACAGCCACATTGCCATGTCGGGCCGTCCCCACGGGCCGTAGACGGTGAAGAAGCGCAGGCCGGTCTGCGGCAGCCGGTAGAGGTGGGCATAGGTTTCGCTCATCAGCTCGTCGGCCTTCTTGGTCGCCGCATAGAGCGACAGCGGCTGGTCGACGCGGTCGTCAACGCTGAACGGCAGGGTCGCATTCCCGCCATAGACCGACGAGGACGAGGCGTAGACGAAGTGGGACGAGCGGCGGGCGCGGGCCAGCTCCAGCAGGTTGAGGTGCCCGACCAGGTTCGAACGGGCATAAGCATGCGGGTTTTCGAGCGAGTATCGCACGCCGGCCTGGGCGCCGAGATGCACGATCCGATCAAAGGGTTCCGCCTGGAGCTTATCGCCAAGCGCCTCGTGATCGGCGAAGTCGAGTTCGACGAAGCGGAAGCGCTCCCCGTGCCCGCGGCTCAGCTCGTCTACCCGCGCCTGCTTCAGCGCAACGCTGTAATAGGGATTGAGATTGTCGATCCCTGTTACGGCCTCGCCGCGCGCCAGCAGATGGCGGGCGACGTGGAAGCCGATGAAGCCGGCCGCGCCGGTGACCAGGATGCCCATGGCCCGGCTCATAAGGGGGCGAGGCAGGCGGCACAACTTCGGCGGCGCGCGGCGCGGCCGCGGCCGTCTTGACGGGGCGCGCCGATCAGGCGGCCGGCAGCACCTCGGCGCCGCTCAGCTCGCCGAACAGGTACCAGCGCCGGTCGTCCTCGATCGCGAGCGCGGTCAGCAGGCCGCTCCGGTAGGCGCCGGTGTCGATGCCGATGCGGTTGCGGCGCTCCTGGACCTGATCGACGATGGTGTGGCCGTGCACCACGACAAAATCGTGCTCGCCGTCGAAGCTCAGGAAGGGATCGCGGATCCAGCGCAGATCCGCCCTTTTCTGCTCCTCGAGCGCGATTCCCGGGCGGATGCCGGCATGGACGAACAGATATTGGCCGAAGCCGTAAGTGTCGGCCATCTGCTCGAGAAACGCGATATGGGATGCGGGGACGCTGGCCTGCAGCAGGGCCAGCGCTTCGCTTCGCGGCAGCCGCAGCAGCTCGGGCACCCGCACGCCGTAGCTTTCGACGCATTCGGCGCCGCCGAACTTCAGCCACTGGGCGAGCGCGTGGGTGTCGCCGCGCAGGATGCGCAGGAACAGCTCCTCATGGTTGCCGGCCAGGAACACCGGCTCGGCAAAATCGGGGTTGTAGGTGCGCAGGCGCTCGACCACTCCGGCGGAATCGGGGCCGCGATCGACCAAGTCGCCGAGGAACACGACCCGGTTGCGGCGCGGCTCGCGGCGGCGCACGTCCTGCTCGATGCGCGCGAGCAAGACCTCGAGCAGGTCGAGCCGACCATGGATGTCGCCGATCACATAGGCACGCTCGCCTGCCGGCCCGAACGCAATCGCGGCCGCCTCCTCCGGCTGCCGCTTGAACACCTTCCTCAGAAACCGCACTTCGTTTCTATCCCGTCTCGTTTGCGGGCGTCCCCGACCGACTTTCGGGGCCGGCGCCGCTGCCCGCGGGTCGGCCGCGTCCTAAACGCCAACGGCCGGTCGCGCAATCTTCAAGAAAGGCCAATTCGGACAACGCATTGCCGGGCGCGTTCGGCGCCGGCGGCGGCACGAGGCCGCGCCGCCCGGGGCCGCCTCGGCGGCGCGTTAACTCTTAAATGCTGGCCAAGCGCAATTTCCGGAAGTAGGTTAGGCAGTGCCAACCCGATTCTGCTTGGTCTAAGGAGACTATAATAATGCCCTCCAAGAAAGTTTCTGCCCTTGCCGCAGCCGCTTTGCTGCTCGCATCGAGCGCGGCGGTGGCCCAGACGGCGGCGCGCCATCTGCCCGCCTTCGCCAGCACCGCGGCGCTGCTGCAGACCGACGTCGACGACGACGATGACGACGATATCGGTGCCGCCGCGCCCTACACTGGCGCCCTCATCATCATCGGCATGGTCGCCGTGATCATCCTGGTCGCCTCCGGCGGCGGCGACGGCGGCGGCGGCGCGGTCAGCCCCGACTAAGCCTGAAGCGCGCTCCGGCACGGCCGGGGCGCGCCCCTTCCCCCGATCGATGCCGCCGCCCGGCGCGGCTCGTGGCAGCTTGGCCAGCAGCCGACGCGGGCGCATGCCTTCTGCGGCTGCTTCGCCGCGACTGGTGTTCGCCGACCGATCTCCCGCGGCCTGTAAGCTCCCGCGGGATCCCGCCAAGACTGCGGGTTGCTGACCATCCGATTGGCGCCGCTGATAAATGTCTATCCCAATGCGCTGATCTGAGCTTATGTACCGGGACTCGGCCTGCCCGGTCGCCGACCAGAATGGGGGTTCTTGCAGGGTGGACATGGGGGAAAGACAGGATCGCGCCGCTGCCGGGGACGATTTCGCAGACGGCGGTCCGCACCGCGCCACGCTCGCCGTCGGTCCCGTAGCAGCGATGCTCCGGCCACTGTGGCCACCGCATGGTAGCCGGGCCGCGCTGATGATCGGAGCCGCGGCGGCCGGGCTGCTGGCTTCGCCCGCTCTCGCCCAGGACGCGCCGCCCGGGGCGCTCCCGCCGACGCGGGAGGAGGTCGAGCGCGCCCCGCTGCGGCCGCCGGTCGACACGCCGCCGCGCCTCAGCGTCGAGGGCGGCATCGAGCGGGCGCCCTGCGCCCTGGCCAGCGAGGCCTATCGCAACGTCACCTTCACGGTGAGGTCGGTCGTCTTCGACGATCTCAAGGGGCTTTCGCCGGCCGCGCTCGCGCCCGCTTTTGCCGATTATGTCGGCACCGTCCAGCCGGTGGCGGTGATCTGCGACATTCGCGACCGCGCCGCCACCATCCTGCGCGACGCCGGCTATATCGCCGCGGTCGAAGTGCCCGAGCAGCGCATCGCCGACGGCACCGTCCGCTTCCAGGTGCTGATGGCGAAGCTGGTCGGCATCCGGGTGCGCGGCGATGCCGGCAACGCCGAACGCACCATCGCCGGCTATCTCGAGCGGCTGACCGAGGAAGAGGTGTTCAACCGCTACCAGGCCGAGCGTTACCTGCTGCTCGCCGGCGACCTTCCCGGCTACGATGTCCGCCTTTCCCTCCGCTCTGCCGCAGCAGGTCGCGGCGAAGTGGTCGGCGAGGTGGCGGTGCTGCGCACCCCCGGCCAGATCGATTTCAACGTCCAGAATTTCGGCTCCAAGAGCCTCGGCCGCTGGGGCGGACTGCTGCGCGGCCAGTTTTACGGGCTTACCGGCCTCGGCGACCGCACTACCGTCGCCGTCTTCAGCACCGCCGACTTCGAAGAGCAGCAGACGCTGCAGCTCGGCCATGACTTCCGGCTCGGCAGCGAGGGCCTGACCGTCTCCGGCCAGTTCACCTATGCCTGGGCCGACCCGGCGCTCGACGACGCCCGCTTCGACGTCAAGTCGACCACCCTGCTGGCCACACTGGAGACTTCCTATCCGTTCATTCGGCGCCAGGCGCAGACGCTGCGCGGCGGCTTCGGCCTCGACGTAGTCAACCAGGACGTCGAGCTGGCGGGCGTCGCCGATCTCAGCCGCGACCGGCTGCGAGTGCTGTTCGCGAGGCTGGACTTCGAAGCCCTCGACATGCGCAGCATCAATCGCTTCGGCGGCTATTCGGCGGCGGAGCCGCGCTGGCGCTTCGCCGGCGGGCTCGAAGTGCGCCGCGGCGTCGACATCCTCGGCGCCAGCGAGGATTGCCGGGATCGCCGCTGCCGCCCGCCCAACGTCCCGATCAGCCGCCTCGAAGGCGACCCGACCGGCACCGCCGTCCGCGTCGAGAGCTTCGCCGAATATCGGCCGTTGCCTGTCATCACCCTGGCGCTCGGCATGCGAGCCCAGCTCTCGAAGGATGCGTTGCTCAGCTTCGAGGAATATTCCGCCGGCAATTATACGATCGGCCGCGGCTATGATCCCGGCAGCCTGCTCGGCGACCGCGGCTTCGGCGTTCAGGCCGAGGTCCGCTTCGGCAGCATCATCCCGGCCGCGGCAAAGCGCTTCTCGGTCCAACCCTATGTGTTCGTCGACGCCGCCTGGGTCGAGAATGAGGATATCGGCAACGCGAAGGACATCCGCCAGAACCTGTCGTCGGTCGGCGGCGGGGTCAGGGCCCTGTTCGGCGATCGCGTCCAGCTCGACGTCGCGCTGGCGGTGCCGCTCGAGCGCGCCGGCATGCTCGTGAGGGAGCGGCCGGATCCGCGCCTGCTCGTCTCGCTCACCACCCGCTTATGGCCATGGAGCTCCCGATGACTCAGCTCGCCGCGCCCGCCCCGCCTGCATGGCTGCGCTCCAGGCGGAGCAGCCTGCTCATGTCGTGCGGGCTCGGGGCCATGCTCGCGGTTGCGGGCCCCCCGGGACGCGCCGTGGCGCGCGGCTTCGAAGGCGATCCCACCGTCATCTCCGGGCAGGTAGGCTTCGACAGGCACCAGGTCGGAACCGACATCATCATCATCGGCTCGCCGACGGCGGTGGTGAATTGGGATCCGGCCGAGAGCCAGGGCACCGGCGCGATCAATTTCCTTCCCCAGGGCCACACCGCGATCTTCCAGAACGACCCGCACCGGACATCCGATTTCTTCATCCTGAACCGGATCCTGCCGGACAATCCCAGCCGCGTGATCGCATTCAACGGCACCGTCATCAGTCAATTGCAGACCAGCGCCGGCAACGTCTCCGGCGGCACGGTCGCTTTCTATAGCCCGGGCGGCTTGCTGATCGGCTCGACCGCGGTGTTCGACGTCGGAAGCCTGCTGCTGACCACGCTCGATCCCGTGCGCGACGCCGGCGGCGGCATCATCGGCGACGGCACCAACCTTCAGCTGCGCGGGCCGGGCGGAAGCGATTCGGCGGTCGCCACCGCGGCCGGCTCCCGCATCCGTGCCGTCGCCGAAGGCAGCTACGTCGCGATGGCGGCGCCGCGCATCACCCACAAAGGCGACGTTCGAGTCGACGGATCGATCGCTTACGTCGCCGCCGAAGGGGTCGACCTCACCATCAACGACGGCTTGTTCGACATCGCCATCTCCACCGGGACCACGGTCGAAACGCCGATCGTCCACGACGGCGCGACCGGCGGACCGGCCAGTTCGGGAGCCGGCGACACCCACCATATCTACATGGTCGCGGTGCCCAAGAACCAGGCGATCACGGCCGTGCTGCAGGGCGCGGTCGGATTTGATCCGGCGAGCAGCGTCTCGGTGGAGAATGGCGAGATCATCCTGTCGGCCGGGCATGACATCGTGGGCGGCGCAATCGCGGCCGATCCCGACACGTCCGTCACAGCCAACGTCCACATCATCGGCGGCTCCTTCACGTCGGACGTGACCGGCGCCGCGACCTCCGACTTCATCGCCGGCGGCGCCCGCACCGGCACGCTCGACTTCGCCGGCGATGTGACGCTGTCGGGCGGCGCCCGCGTCAATCTCGGCGCCGGGATTGACCAGATCGTAACCGTGGGCGGCGACGTCATGCTGCTCGCCGAAGACCTCAAGGATTTTTCGTGCGGCAGCGCCGACTGCGCCGACCGCCCGCTCGACGCCGAGGGCGGCGAGGCGGTCATTTACGCGAGCCTCGGCGGCTTGCTCCAGATCGGCGGCAACGCCATCGTCTCGGCCAATGCGCTGGCCGGCAGCAACCTCGACCGGAACGGTGCCGCGCAGGGCGGCAGGGCGCTGATCGCGGCGCGCGGCGGCACCGTCGACATCGGCGGCGACGCGACGGTCAGCGCGACCGCGCGGTCGGTGAACGCCGGCTCCAGCTTCCTAGCGGGCGGCGCCAAGGCCGGCGGCACTGCCTCCCTCCTCGGCGCTCGCGGCGGCGCGATCCGGGTGTCGGGGACCACTTTGCTCGATGCGAGCGCATCGACCCTGTTCGGCGAGGCCGCCGGCGGAACCGCCCTGGTCCTGCTCGACGGCGCCACGGCGTCGCTGCAGGACGTTCATGTCCTGGCTTCCGCCCAGGGCGGGACCGCACGCGGCGGCACCGGCGGCCTCGCCCGGTTCGACGTGGCGGGCGATGCGGTCGCAGCGGTCGGCGGCAGCCTGCAAGTGGCGGCCAACGGCTTTGGCGGGTCGACCACCGACGGCGGAGCCGGCTTCCAGGCGGGTGGAGCCGGGGAAGGCGGCGCCGCCACGATCCAGGCCAGTCACGGCGATCTGTCTGTCGCGGGCGCGGCATCGGTCCTGGCGGACGGCCGCGGCGGCGCCTCGACCGGCGGCGCCGGCGGCGACGGGACCGGCGGCATCGCCCGTGTCTCCGCTTTCGATCAGGGCAGGCTCGCGGCGGACAGCCTGCTCGCTTCCTCGAACGGACGCGGCGGCGCAGGAGCGTCGGGCGGCGCGGGCAGCGGCGGTGAGACGGTCGTCAGCGCCCAGGGCGGCGGTCAGATGACGCTCGCCGGGCTGGCGGCGCTGGAATCGACCGGCCGCGGCGGCGACGGATCGGCCTCCGGCGCGGGCGGCGACGGCGAGGGCGGCAATGCGGAGCTGCTGACGATCGGCGGCGCGGTGACGGCCGGCAGTGCGGCGCTCAACAGCAGCGGCTTCGGCGGCGCCGGCGACAGCGGCGGTTCCGGCACCGGCGGCTCCACATTCGCCGGTGCGCGGAACGGCTTCTTCACGGTGGCCGGCGCGCTCGCCAGCCAGGCCGGCGGGAGCGGCGGCGACGGCGTTGAAGGCGGCGCGGGCGGCGCCGGGGCCGGCGGACGAGTCCTGATCGCGGCCAATCTTCCCGAGGATGCGGGATCGGCGGGCAGGACCGAGATCGGGACGGTGACCGCGGCCGCCACCGGTGCCGGCGGGCGCGGCGGCGATGCAGCCGGCAGCGGTGCCGGCGGGCGCGGCGGCGATGCAACCGGCGGCACCGTCAACCTGCTCACCGCCTCGGCCGACGGCACGATGGTGATCGGCAGCGCGACCGCGAGCAGCGGCGCGGCCGGCGGCGCGGGCGGCAGCGGCGGCACCGGCGGACAAGGCGGCGGCGCGACCGGCGGCAATGGCGCCGTCACAGTGATCAACGTCCTCACCGGCGGCCATGCGCCGCGCGGCTCGGCGGCGATCGACAGCGTCCTGGTGGCCGCCAACGCGACTGGGGGCGCCGGCGGCAGCGGCGGCGGCAGCGGCGGCAGTGGCGTCGCCGGCTCGGCCACGCTGAACGTGAGGGGCTCCTCCTTCACGTCGGGGAGCGTCGACCTGGTCGCCAACGGCACCGGCGGAGCCGGGGCGCAGGGCGGCGCCGGGGGCGTGGGCGCGGGCGGCTTCGCCGCCGCTTCCGCCGTCAGCCACGGCAGCGGCGGCCATGCCGCCATTCTCGACGCCGACGCGTTGCGCCTCGCCGCCAATGGCGCCGGCGGCAACGGCAGTCCGGCCGGCGCCGACCAGTTCGGCGAGGCCACTATCGTCGTCGACAACGGCAGCTCCGCAAGGCTCGGCGCGGTCTCGCTGACCAGCTTCGGCGAAGCGCCGCGTCCGGCGAGCGGCGTGCTCGGTCCGGCCGGGCCGACTTCGATCAACGTCCTCGACGGCAGGTCCGGCTCCGACTCGCTCGCCTTCACCGCCGATTCGCTCGCCATTGCCAGCGGCGGCGACGTCAGGCTGCTGGCCGGCAATGACGGCACCATAGCGGTGGCCGGCCAAGCGACGATCGATGCCGGCGGCACGATCCTGGTGCTGCACGGCGGTCGCTCCGCAGACGGCCCGACACTCAGCGCCGCGGCGGCGGATTTCAGAAGCCAAAGCTTCGCAGCCGGTCCCGACAGCCTGATCAGCGCCGGGACCGTGGCCATCGAGACCCGCGGCGACGCCATTCTCGGCAGCATCGATGCTGACGACTCCGTTGCCGTCGCCGCGCGGGGGACGGCTGCGGTCGTGGACGACGTCAGCGCGCCCGAAATAGCAATCCTCTCGTCGGACATCGAAATTTCGATTGGCGCCGCCCTCGGCACCCCGGGAACGTCGGACATCGAGCTCGAGGTCGCGCCGGGCAGCGGCCAGACGGTGATCGGCGGCAACGAGGAAGGCCCCGGCTATACGCTGACCCAGGCCGAAGCCACCCGGATCGAGGGCGCGAGCGTGACGCTCACCGCCAACCGCACCGGCAGCGATCCGGGGCGCGCGCCGGACGTGCTGGTCCGCAATCTCACCATCCTCGGCTCGCAGCACCAGAGCTTCGGCTCGGTGTCGCTGGTCAGCAACGGCAAGGTTCGCGTGGTCGGAGATCTCAACTATCGCGGCGCCGCCGCCACCGACCGGCTGTCGATCGTCGCCAACGAGCGGATCGAGGTGATCACGCCGACCGGCAGTATTTCGATGACAGGCGGCCACAACGCCCTCAGCGGCCGGCTGCAGCTGCTGTCCAACAACATCGTCGTGACGGACCAGGCGCTCGCCGACCAGCTCGCCGCCAATCCGGACTTCGCCGGCCGCGACGAGGCGCTCGCGACCAACAACGGCCCGGTCACTCCGGCCGGCTTCGTCCGAGCCGGCGGCATCAGCCTGCTCGCGGGTGAGACCATCTTCATCCAGAATACCGGCAACGGGACCGATTTCGCCGGCCTCACCGTCGGCGGGGACGGCCTGATCATCGGCCGTTTCCAGGGCGGCGGCCCGGGGGAGGTGGGGAATTTCTCGTTCGTGGGGACGCTGATCACCGAAGACGACGTCCTGTTCTTCGAGTTCGTCATCGACGAGACGTCCGAAGTGACCTTGCGCAGCTATTCCTATGCGGGCGGCACCAACGCCGCCGGCCAGGTGATCGAAGCGGGCGGGTTCGATCCGATCCTGTCGCTGTTCGACGCCGCCGGTGCGCTGATCGCCAGCAATGACGACGGCACCAGCGAGCAGGTCCCCGCCGATCCGACGACCGGCAACCATTTCGACGTGTTCCTCGAGCGCGAGCTGGATCCAGGCAGCTACACCGTTGCCGTCTCCGCCTTCCCGAACTTCCCGCGCGGCGACAGCCTCGAGGACGGCTTCGAGAATGACGGCGACCTCGACGGCCGCACCGCCAATTTCGCGTTCGACGTGCTCGGCGTGGATTCCTCGACCGGCCCCGGCGGCAATGACGAGCCGCTGACCCTGATCGGCTTCGGCCGCCGCCAGAATGCCGACGGCAGCTTCGTCGGCGGCCAGGATTTCTTCGACGAGGTCGATTTCGGCCGAACGGAGGACCGAGTCACCTACACCGACGCCTCGACCTTCAACGGCATCAACATCAACGGCATAGAGCCGCCCCCGCCGCCGCCTCCGCCGCCGCCGCCGCCGGAGGAACCGCCGCCGCCGCCGACGCCGCCGATCTCGGCGCCGGACGTGGTGCTCGGCCCGGTCGAGAATGCCGACCGCGGCCCCGGCCGCGACGGCGGCGACGGCGAGGGCGGCCGCACCGGCGGCTT
>DASZDE010000143.1:0-25322 GCA_035942355.1 Allosphingosinicella sp.
CTCTTGAGGTCGACGCGAGCGACGAGCCGGTCGCCGAGCAGGAACGGGAGGACGTAGTAGCCGTACACGCGCCTGGGCTTGGGGACGTAGATCTCGATCCGGTAGCGGAAGCCGAACAGGCGCTCGGTCCTCGGCCGATGCCAAATCAGCGGATCGAACGGCGCCAGCAAGGCCTCACCTTCGATGCGGCGCGGCCGGCGCGCCTCGCGGTGGAGAAAGGCCGGCCCGGTCCAGTCGTCGACCGTGACGGGGCGCAGCACCCCCTCCTCCACCAGTTCCGAGATCGCCGCGCGGGCCGGGTCCGGCCGGAGTCGAAAATAATCGCGCAGTTCCGCCGCGGTCGCGACGCCCAGCGCGCGGGCGGCGCGCGCGATCAGCAGCCGGTGCGCGTCGGCTTCGGGCGGCGTCGGCAGCGCGAGGATGGCGGCCGGGATGACGCGCTCGGTCAGATCGTAGACGCGCTCGAAGCTGCCACGGCGCTTGGCGGTGGTGATGTGCCCGGCCAGGAACAGCCATTCGAGCGTGCGCTTGACGGCGCCCCAGGCCCACCAGCCGCTGCCGCCCTTGCCATGATCGAAATCCGACGCCGCCAGCGGACCTTCGGCGCGGAGCCGCGCGAGCAGCGCTTCAGCCTCGCCGCGCCGCTCGGTGGCGAACGCCCGAAGGCTCGCCCAGCCGCTCTCGCCCCGGTCGGCGCGCGCCATTCGCCAGCGCAGCAACGGATGGAGGTGGAGCGGCAGCAGCGAGGCCTCATGCGCCCAATATTCGAACAGCCGCCGTTCCGCTTTGTCTCCCCAGGCGGCGCGGTCGAGCAGTCTGCGGTCATAAACGCCGAGCCGCGAGAAAGCGGGCAGATAATGCGCGCGGGCCAGCACATTGACACTGTCGATCTGGTGGAGCGACAGCCGCTCGGCCGTGCGGCGCAGGTGGCCGCGGTCGACTCGGGCCGGGCGCGGCGCGTCGAAGCCCTGTGCTGCCACGGCGATTCGCCGCGCCGCCGCCGGCGACAGCCGCTCGGTCACCCACCCACCCTCGCCGTGCGGTCGAGCCTCGCACCGCCTCGATCGCCTCTGCGCCCTGGCCTGAGCCCGCGGCGATGGCGGAAAGCCGCTAACATGGCTAAGGTGGCGCCGTGGCAGCACGGCAACATGAGCGGGTGACCGGGACGCGCCTGGGGAAGGCGGCCCGATTCGGCTTGGCGGCTGGCCTGGCCGGTCTGGCGACTCCGCCGGCCGCGGCTCAGCCCGGCGCAGCGCCCGCCGCCGCCGCTTCGCCGAAGCTCGACGATTTCGCGACTCGGATCCTGGCCGCCCACAATCGCTATCGCGCGGCCGTCGGCGTGCCGGCCTTGCGCTGGGATACTCGGCTGGCCGCCGCCGCCCGCCGCTACGCGCCGAAGCTCGCCGCCTTCGGCAGCCTCGTCCATTCCCCGCGCGAGGACCGGCCGGGGCAGCGCGAGAATCTGTGGCGCGGCCGCGCCGGATCTTCTGGGCCCGAGGCAATGGTGGACTATTGGGCCTCGGGGCGCCGCTCCTTCCGGCCCGGCATCTTTCCCAATGTCAGCACCACCGGAAACTCGAATGACGTCAGCCACTACACGCAGATCATCTGGCGCGGCACCACGGACGTGGGCTGCGCGCTCCACCGCTCGCCGCGGTGGGATTATTTGATTTGCCGCTACGCTCCGCCGGGCAATGTCGACGGGCAGAGGGTGCCGTGATGCAAGCGGGTACCCGGCCCGAGGGCCGCCGCTTCACCAGACACCCTCAGCCGTTGCGGAGGACGTTGACCCTCGTGTCGGCCTAACCGCGTTCGCCCTGGCGGACGGGCGGCTCGGGCGGCATCATCGTCGCGGTCGATACGGCGGTCCAGCGGGACGTGCCGCAATCGCTGGTCAGCGTAACCGGCTGCCCCGGCTGGAAGGCCGACTGGTAGGTCCAGCATTCGAGCGCGCCGGCACCGGTCGCAAGGCACAGCCGATTGTTCTCGACCGTCCAGGTCCCCTGAACCTCGCGGCCCGCGGGCGAGACGATCCTGACGCCGCCGCCGGCATCGAAATAGATGGTGTTGACGACGCCGTTGGTTTCGGCCTGGACCGAATGGCCCGTGATCTCGGCGCCCGTCGGCGGTCCCATGCCCTGGGCCGCGGCCGCCTGAGGTGCGAAAGCGAGGAGTGCGCCGCCCAATGCAACGGCTACAAAGGTCTTATTCATCGAGCATCCTCCCGTGGTTCAATCCCAGCAAACGACCCCCACCGTGGCTGGTTCCGGCAGGGGAACGATATTTCCAAGGCGGCCGCTAATTGGTTACCAGCCGGCGCGGCAGCATCTGAACGCTTTACACGCGGTTCATGTAGGTGCAAGCAAGCTTATGGCTCGTTCGGCCGAATAAAGCACGGGTTCTTTTGCGGGGACCGGTGCGGACGCGGAACGAGTCCGGTGTTGGTACGTTCGAACGAATCCCAGGTCCCCTTGCGTCGCGCGGTTGGCAGTCCGTCCATTCGCACCGATGCGAGTTCCCGGAACCTGGCAGGAAGGGGAGTTTTCTTATGCTTTTTTCGAAGCCCGGACGGATAACCGGCGCGCTGGTGGCCGCCGCAATCTGCGTGAGCTCGACATCGGTTCAAGCGGCCTCGGCCGCAGCCTGTCAGGCGGGTCAGACCAATTGCGTGCTGCCGGTCACCGATCCCGCGGAGGCGGTTGCCCCGCCAGCGGACACCGGAGTGGTCGTCGAGACGGAGGCCGAGACCAAGACAATCGGCTGGCTTCCGATCGCGCTGGGCCTGGCGCTTCTCGCCATCCTGGTGTTCGTCGTCCTCGATGGCGGCGATGATGAGGAACTTAGCCCGATCTGAGCCGGTCTGACTTCCTGTGTCGCGATGAACGGCCGGCGGCGACCGCCGGCCGGTTCTGCCGCGCCGCCGTGACTGTCGCGACCGGAGAATCCGCCGGCGCCAGCTGAGCACCCGGCCGAGTCGCGAATCCGAATCGCGGCCGCGGCCTTCGTCCCACCTCCAGAAGCGTGTCAGGATATGCGCCTGCTGCCGATTCGCAGCCGGCCCGACGGCTGCGGCTAGTCGGCGGCGGCTTGCCGCCCGGCGGCTCGGCCGCTCCCGGGCAGATCGCGCAGATAGGGATCCCGGCGAAACGCCAGCTCCGCCCCGTCCCAGTCCGCGGTCAGATAGGTGATGTAGACCGGCACCGGCTCGGGCAGCTCGACCGCCTGCTCAGGTCGGGACGAAGGCGCGCGCGGGGCCTTGCCGAACAGCCATTTCGCCAGCCGGCCCGCGTCCTCGAGCCGCACGCAGCCCGAGCTCAGATTGCGGTCCGCTTGCGCGAACAGATGCTTTTCCGGAGTATCGTGCAGATAGACTCCGAACGGGTTGGGGAAGGGGAACTTCACCGCGCCCATCGCATTGCCGGCGCCCGGCAGCTGGCGGACGCGCAGCTCCTTCTCGCCGGCGGCAACCGCCTGCCAGTCGACCTCGTCCGGATCGATCGGACGGGCATTGTCGGACCAGTCGGACAGCACCTCGTAGCGCGATTCGCGCAGATAGCCGACGCCCTGTTCGAGCACCTTGGCGGCGACCCGCTTGCGCACCAAATCGGGCGGCACGTTCCAATAAGGGTTCAGCACGGCCGTGCGAATCACCCCGGCGATCATCGGAGTCGGCTCGGTCGCCTTGCCGACGATCACCTTCATGCTGTCGCGGACCTTGCCATCCTCGTACAGCCACAGCCGTTGGCTGGCGGCATCGACCAGAATATAGCGCCCGGTCCGCTCGGCCGGCAGCGCCCGCGCGCGATCGAGGTTGATCATCAGGCGGCGCTCGACCTCGGCCGGATCCTCGTCGCTCCCGCCCAGGCTGGCGGCGACCCAACCGAGCCGCCGGTTGCGCGCGGCGAGCAGCGCTTCGCGCAGCCGGGCATAGATCGGGTTGATGTCGGGAAGCGTCGCCAGATGCCGCTCGAGCGAGGGCGCGGCGGCCGCGGCGCCGAGGATGGCGGGCACCGACGGGGTGGCGGGCGCCACCGCCTGGTCGGCATAGACCATGCCGACATTGACTGGGCGCCGCAGCGTCTGGACATAGTCGACCAAGGCGCGCGACAGGATGAGCTCGGCCCGTGCGAGATCGCGGCCATCGCCCCACGCCGCCTCGGCAATGGCGCGATCAAGCTTCGCGGCCAGCGCCTCGCTCGACGCCAGCCCGTCGACTTCGCCGTCGCGAATGACCTCGACCAGGCGCAACGCGTCGGGGACGACCGCGCCATCCTTGACCCAGATCGGGCGGAAGCCGCGCGCCGCGTAGAAGCGGGTCAGCGGCTGGTCCGCCGCCCCGCGCAGCTCCGCCTCGAGCGCCGGCGCGGCGACTTGCGCCGACGCGGAGCCGGGAACCGCCGCCAGGGCCAGCAACGGCACCAGCGCGGCACTCACCGCCAATGTCCTGAAACCCCTTTTCAACTCGGTTACTCGTGCGATTGTCGTTCTTGTTCCGGGTCCAGAACGCGCGGCGGCCCGCTTGGGTCCACGATTCGTCGCGGCCCCCTCCCGATGGCGTCCCGCACCGGGAGGGGCCGCGCGCTCAGTCGCCGCCGGGCGCGAGCTGGCCGCGCAGCGCGCCCTTGGGATGCTCGAGGGTTGTGATGCTGACGTAGAAACCGGCCGGATTGGCCTGGATCTCGTCCGCCAGCGTGTCGCCGATCGCGTCGCAATCGTCGCTGTCGTCGTCGTCCGGCGTGTCGAGCTTGACCACCGGCGTACCCTGCTCGCCGGCGGCGCCGCGGAAGATGTGGGCCGAGGTCACCTTGGTGACGCTGCGCACCTCAAGGTCGGCGCACAGCCGGTTGAGCGAATCGTCGATGCGGATGCGGGCGCGGCCCCAGCCGTCGGCGTCGCCCGGAACCAGCTCCTTGTCGCCGTTGAGCACGGCCTGGAACTTGGCGGCCATCGCCGCGCCCGCCGGGGCGGTAAGCATGCACAGCCCCCCGAAGGCCGTCAGAAGCATGCGCGGTTTGAGTTTCAGCATGTTTCGTTCCTTTCTGGGTGGGAAAGGCCGCCGCGAAAATCGCGAGTCGCAGTAGCGGCCAAAGGTGAGAAAGGCGCTGCCGCCTTATGGTTCCCAGGTTTGCGCCGAAAATCCCCGCAGCGGCGGCGAGCGGCATGGCGCGCGACGTATCAGCGGGTGCTGCCGAAGAATGTCCTCTCCCGGTTATCCGGCGACGCGCGGGGTGGGCCGCTTCTGCCGGCGGCAATGGCCGCTGATGCTGTCACGGCCGCGGCCAGCAAGCTCAGCTTTCTCAAGCGCGCCACCATTATCCTCTTGTCCCAGGCATGGGCGCCGCGGCGCGCCACCTGGCGGGAGATGTCGCCGTAGATGCCGGCCGCGGCGAGCACGGCCGAGCGAGCCCGGAACGGAAGCCGCGACGCGCCGATCCGCCCCGACGCCTCATGCCGCTCGGCCAGCCGGCACAGGCGCCCCGCCAGCACCGCCATCCGTTCGCGGTAAGGCGGCTTCATATGCTCCCCGGGCGGCATGTCCATTTCGGCGAGCCACAGGTCCGGAAGATAGCAGCGGCCGATCGCATCGTCCTCGCTCAGGTCGCGGGCGATGTTGGCGAGCTGGAAGGCGATGCCGAGGTCGGACGCCCGCGCCAGCGTCTCCTCATCCTCCGGCGGCACGCCCATCACCACCGCCATCATGCAGCCTACCGCCCCGGCGGCATGGTAGCAGTAGCGAAGCAAATCCTGCTCGGTCCGCGGCCGCCATTCGCGCGCGTCGAGCTCGAAGCCTTCGACATGGTCGCGGACGAAGCGGTGCGGGATCGCGCACTCGCCAGCGACGATTCGCAGCGCCTCAAACGGCGGTTCCCCGAGCGGCAGGCCGGCGAGCGCCCGCTCGGTCTGGACGCGGATGCGGGAAAGGCGCTGCTGGGCGTCGGCCACGCGGGTCGCCCTGCGGCCCAGCGTCTGGCCGTCGAGGAGGTCGTCGCACGCCCGACACCAGGCGTAGAGCAGCCACGCCCGCTCCCGCGTTGCCCGGTCGAACAGGCGCGAGGCGAGCGCGAAGGACTTGGAGCCGCGCCCGATCGTGGCGCCGGCCTGGGCAATGAGCGCGGCCCGGCTAGCCACGCAAATCCTCGATCATCAGCCCCGCCGTGGCCTTGGCGCTGGCGACGACGCCTGGGATCCCGGCGCCGGGGTGGGTACCGGCGCCGACGAAATAGAGGTTGGGGATGGCATCGTCGCGGTTGTGGACTCGGAAATAGGCGCTTTGCATGAGCCGCGGCTCGAGGCTGAAGGCGGAGCCGAGATGGGCGCCGAGGTCGCGGGCGAAATCGGCCGGCGAATAATGGAAGCAGATTTCGAGCCGTTCGCGCAGGCCGGGGAGCAGCCGTGCCTCGAGCCGGTCGAGTATCCGGTCGCGGTAGCGCGGCCCCAGCTCGTCCCAGTCCGCCGGCATTTTGCCGAGGTGGGGAACCGGCGCGAGCACGTAGAAGGTCGAGCAGCCGGGCGGCGCCAGCGCCGGATCGGTGACGGTCGGATGGTGGAGGTAGAGCGCGAAATCGTCGGCCAGCACGCCTTTCTCGTAAATGTCGGCGAGGAGCTCGCGGTAGCGGGCGCCGAACAGGATCATGTGGTGCGGGATGTCGGCGAAAGTGCCGCGCAGACCGAAATGAACCAGGAAAACGGACGGTGAAAAACGCTTGCGGCGGAGCCTCCTGGCGGCGCGCGAAGCGTGGCGGTTGTGGGCGATAAGGCCGTAACTGTGCACGATATCGGCGTTGGAGGCGACCGCAGCGAAGCTCTGCGACCAGCCGCTCGCCGTCCTGACGCCGCTCACCCGCCCGCCGCCGGCGGCGATTTCGACGACCGGGTCGCCGAGCCGCAGGGTGCCGCCGAGCCGCTCGAACAGCCGCGCCATCGCCGCGACCAGGGCGTTGGTGCCGCCCCGCGGGAACCACACCCCGCCGTCGCGCTCGAGCTTGTGGATCAGCGCATAGATCGCGCTGGTGGTGAACGGATTGCCGCCGACCAGCAGGGTGTGGAAGCTCAGCGCCTCGCGCAATCTCGCGTTGCGGACATGACGGGCGACGGTGGCGTAGACCGACCGCCACGCCTGGTATCGCGCCAGGCTCGGCGCCGCCTTGAGCATGGCGCCGAAGCCGAGGAACGGCACCGCGCCCAGCCTCCGATAGCCTTCCCGGTAAACGCCCGCCGAATAAGCGAGGAAGCGCCGGTAGCCGGCGACGTCGGCCGGATCGAGCGCCGCGATCTGCCGCGCCAGTTCAGCCTCGTCGTTCGAATAATCGAACCGGGTGCCGTCGGGCCAGGCGAGCCGGTAGAAAGGGTGGACGGCGAGCAATTCGACGTCGTCGGCCATGCGCCTCCCGGTCAGCGCCCACAATTCGCGCAGGCAATCGGGATCGGTGATCACCGTGGGCCCCGCGTCGAACGTATAGCCGGCCTTTTTCCAGTGGTAGGCGCGGCCGCCGGGCTTGTCGCGGCCCTCGATCACCGTCGTGGCGATGCCGGCCGAGGCCAGCCGGATGGCGAGCGCCAGCCCGCCGAACCCGGCGCCGATCACCGCTGCCTGTCTCACCCGGTGAGCTTCACTTCGTCCTTTGCCTGAGCGCCGCGGCCGCCTTGCCGACCGGCACCGGCGGCTTGCCGCTCAGGATCCGCATCCGGTCGAGCATCGTCGTCCGGCCGGCATAGAAGCGGCCGATCAGCGCCGAATCAAGCCGGTAGAAGCGCTCGAGGATGCGGTAGCGCTCGGGCGGCGCCGCGGCGCGGAACAGCATGGTGTTGAGCGTGCGGTAGAAATCGCGCTTCTTCCACAAGGCGGCGGCCTGCGCCTCGAACAGATCGTGGAGGGCGTCGCCGCTGAGATCGCGCTGCTGGGCGAGCAAGGCGGCGGTGCGGACCGCGTCCGGCAGCGTATAGCCTGTAGTCGGGTGGAAGAAGCCGCCGCGCAGCCCGAGCTTGGCGACGCGGGCGCCGCCGACCCGCCAGAAGGCGCCGAAATCGCCGCCGAGCGCAACTGGAAGCACCCCCGATTCCTCGCGCTCGACCCGGGCCGGCTGCCAGCCGCGTTTCGCTACGTAGGCGTCGATCCGTCCGCCGATGCCGGCGATGTCGAGCTCGGGTTTATCGGAATAATAAGTGTCCTCGACCAGCATCCGGGTCGCGTCGAACGGCAGGCAGTAGACGAAGCGGAAGCCCTCGGCCTGGTCGACGGTGGCGTCCATGATCACCGGGCGGTCGACCCCATGCGGCGCAGCGAACGCATATTCGCGGCCGACGAACTTCTGCCAGCCGAGATCGAGCATCGACAGGTTGGCGGCGCCGCGCGCATCGATCGCGCCGTCGGCCTTGATCTTCTCGCCACCGACCAGGACCAGTTCGTTGGCGCGCACCGCGACGATGCGGGTGCCGAGCCGATACTGGTCGGGTCGCAATGTCTCGCGCACCATCCGGTCGAGATCGGTGGAGCGGAGGCTGGCATAGCCCGATTTCAACTTGCGGCTGTGGCCGGGGAAGGCGACATAATAGCCTTGCCATTGGTGCGAGACGAGCGGCTCGACCAGCCAGCGGTCGGCTTGCTCGACGTCCGAGTCGAAAAACGACCAGATATGGTCGCCGCCGAAGCTTTCGCCTTCCTCCACGAGCAGGATCGGCACTTCGGGCCGCGTCCGGGCCATGGCGAGCGCGGCGAGGCTGCCGGCGAGCCCGCCACCGGCGATCAGCAGTCCGTCCCTTTTACCTCTGGCCATGGCCCACCCGATAACAGATGCGCCGTGCGGTCGGCCACGGATTGTTGGCGGACTGCGCCGGCAGCGTCATTTTGGCACTGTCCGAGGCAGCCGGCTGCGCTCGCAGCGGCAGCGGCGCCCGCTGCATCGGGCCGGCCGCACCGATCGCGACGGCGGGCCCGACCGGGACCCGGTTCCGACCCGCGCCGGCTGGCCCCGCAATCACCGGTTCTTAAGAGTTCTGCCTTAGAAATCCGTCCCGCAGAGCAGCATCGGCGCGCGACAAGGACCAGGCGCGCGTCGTTTCCGCGGTGGGGAGGATTTTGAAAGGTGAACCAGCTGGTGTCGACCTTTTCGGCAAGGTTGCGCAAGCCTCCCGAGCAGGCCGGGCGCGAAGCTCCGGATGCGGCCAGCTTCATCGAGACGTTCGAGGACAGCGGCAAGGGCTGGTTCTGGGAAGTGGATGCGGGCGGGCAGCTCACCTATCTGTCGGGTTCGCTGGCCAAAGAGGTGCAGCGTTCCGGCGGCCATGCGAGCGGGCTGCGGCTGACCGAGCTCACCGCCGACTGCCGGGACCACGACGCCGAGGGCCTGGGCAGCGAACGCACGCTGGCCTTCTACCTGTCGCGCCACCTGCCGTTCACCGACCTCACCGTCAGGTCTGCCAATGACGCCACCCTTCTCTGGTCGCTGACCGGGCGGCCGATCATCTCCGAGGCCGGCGAGGTTCTGGGGTTCCGCGGCATCGGCACCGACCTTTCGGAGAAGACGAAGGCCGAGGCGGAACTGCGCCGGGCCGCGCGCTACGACCCGCTCACAGGCCTGCCCAACCGGGCCACGATATTGAAGTGCCGGGAGGACGCCCTCCGCGCCTATGACGGCCGCAAAGGCGCGATCCTGCTGGTCGATTTCGACCGCTTCAAGGAGGTCAACGACAATCAGGGCCATCAGGTCGGCGACGAGGTCTTGCGGCAGGCGTCCCGGCGCCTGGAGCAGATCGTCGGCAAGCAAGGCACCGTCGGCAGGATCGGCGGCGACGAATTCGAGATAGTGCTGGCCGGCGAGCGCAAGCGCGAGGATCTCGAGGATCTCGCCGGCAAGCTGATCCGCTACGTTTCGCTGCCCTACAAAGTGGGGGAGCGCCGGCTTTCGATCGGCGCCTCGATCGGTATCGCCTTGGCGGGATCCAAGGGCGATGATGCCGAATCGCTGTTCCGCAAGGCCGACCTGGCGCTCTACAGCGCCAAGACCAAGCGCGGCTCGGCGCGTGTGTTCGAGCCGGAAATGGAGATGGCGGCCGTCAACCGCCAGACGCTCGAGCATGATTTGAGGGTTGCGTTGGCCGAGGGCGGCCTGTCGCTCTATTTCCAGCCGGTGGTGGTCGGAACCTCCGAGCGACTGGCCGGCTTCGAAGCGCTGGCGAGGTGGAAGCACCCCGAGCAGGGGTTCATACCGCCCTCGACCTTCATCGAGATCGCCGAGGATAGCGGGCTCATTGCCGATCTGGGCCAGTGGGTGCTGCGGGCGGCCTGCGCGGAAGCGGCCAAATGGCCCGAGAATCTGTTCGTCGCGGTCAACGTGTCGCCGACGCAGTTCATGGAGGAAGACTTCACGCGGATCCTGGTCCACGCGCTGGCGGAAACGCAGCTGCCCGCGGCCCGGCTCGAGCTCGAAGTCACCGAAGGCGTGTTCCTCGCCGACAATCCGACCATCGATCAAACCTTCGCGTCGCTGAAGCGGATCGGCGTGCGGCTCGCGCTGGACGATTTCGGCACCGGCTATTCCAGCCTCGCCTATCTGGAGCGGGCGCCGTTCGACAAATTGAAGATCGACCGCTCGTTCGTGAAGGGAGCCTCGCTGCCGGGCAGCCGGAACCTGCCGATCCTCGAATCGATCGTCGACCTGGCGCACCGGCTCGACCTGCAAACGACGGCCGAGGGCGCTGAGACGCATCAGGAGCTCGACCTCATCCGCAGGCTGGAATGTTCCTATGTGCAAGGCTTCATTTTCGGACGGCCGATGCCGGCCTGCGAGGCGCTGGAGCTGGCCCGGAAATCCGCTCCGGTCACGGCCGACGGCGTGACCTTCAGCCGCAAGCCGCGGCATCGGCTGATCAAGAAGGCCTCGATCTATGTCGGCGGGCAGACCCTTCCCGCCATCATCCGCAACGTCTCTGCCGGCGGCGCGCTGATCGAGATCGGCCGCGATCTCGAACCCGGCACGATGGCCAAGCTGGAGATGGCCGATTACAATCTGCTCGAGATCGAGATCAGGTGGTCCAACGGCAAGCGCGTCGGGGTGCAGTTCGTCAGCGAGTTCGACCTGCGCGGCCTGCTCAGCGGAACCACCATCCGTTCCGACATCGCCTAGGCGCGCCGCCGGCCGAAGCCGCCGCGCGAAATCGTCTTCCAGGTCGGAATTGCCGTCCGGCCCGGACAGCCGGTCGCGGCGACCCTTGCCTCGACAGGGTCAATCCCGCGGCGCCGCCGATCGTGTCACTGCTCGTCGATCGACGAGGTGCGACCGATGCGGGGGCGGTCTCGCGTCAACATGAGCGCCAGGCTAACGGCGCGGCCATGGACGGTTCAGCCTCCGGGCCCTAATGGGCCTCGTCCGCCCAAGCGGAACAGTTAAATGAGGTGCAGCATGAAACGTCTATTGCTTCTCGCGACCGCGGCCGCGGCCGTGTCACTTTCCATCGCCGCGCCGGCAGCCGCCCAGTCATGGCAGTCGATCAACCAGCGCCAGGCGATCCTCGACCAGCGCATCGACCAGGGCGTGCGCAGCGGCACGCTCACGCAGCAGGAAGCGATCCTGCTGCGCGGCGAATTCCGCACGCTCGCCAATCTCGAGGCCGAATATCGGCGCTCGGGCAGCGGGCTTTCGAGCAACGAGATCGCCGACCTCGACCGCCGCTTCGACGCGTTGAGCGCGCGTATCCTCACCGAACGGGGGGACCGGCAGAACTTGCCCGGCACCTGGCTCAACCAGCGCCAGGCGATCCTCGACCAGCGGATCGACCAGGGGGTGCGCAGCGGCGGGCTGACCCAGCAGGAGGCGATCCTGCTGCGCGGCGAATTCCGCACGCTGGCCAATCTCGAAGCCGAGTATCGCCGTTCGGGCGGGGTCCTTTCCTCAAGCGAGCTCGCCGATCTCGACCGCCGCTTCGACGCGCTGAGCGCGCGGATCCTCACCGAGCGGCGCGACTGGCAGAACCGCCCCGGCTGGCAGTCGATCAACCAGCGCCAGGCGATCCTCGACCAGCGCATCGACCAGGGCGTGCGCAGCGGCGCGATCAGCCAGCGCGAGGCGATCCTGCTGCGCGGCGAGTTCCGCACGCTCGCCAACCTGGAAGCGGAATATCGCCGCTCCGGCGGCCGGCTTTCCGATGGCGAGCTCGCCGATCTCGACCGTCGCTTCGACGCGCTGAGCGCGCGCGTGCGGATCGAGCGGCAAAACTGGCAATATCGGCCCGGCGGCGCGTGGCAGTCGATCAACCAGCGCCAAGCGATGCTCGATCAGCGGATCGACCAGGGCGTGCGCAGCGGTGCGCTCACCCAGCAGGAGGCGATCCTGCTGCGCGGCGAATTCCGCACGCTGGCCAATCTCGAGGCCGAATATCGCCGCTCGGGCGGCGTCCTTTCCTCGGGCGAGCTCGCCGACCTCGATCGCCGCTTCGACGCGTTGAGCGCCCGCGTGCGAATCGACATGTATGACCGCCAGGAGCGGCGGTAGCGGCTGGGAAGCCGGCCGGCCGGCAACTCCCTTGACCGGCTGCGAGGGGGCAGCGGGCTCAACCGGCGTTTCGGACGAGCCCGCTAGCGCCGCATCGTGCTCGGGCTCGATCCGGTCCAGCGCTTGAATGCGCGGGAGAAGGCGGCCGGATCCGAGAAGCCGAGCCGATAGGCAGCCTCCTTCACCGACAGCCCGTCCTCGCCTATCAAGCGCAGCGCGACCCGCCGCCTTAACCCATCGAGGAGCTGCGCGAAGGTCACGTCCTCCGCCTTGAGCCGCCGGTAGAGGGTCTGCCGGCTGTAGCCGAGCTCGCGCGCCACCCGATCGATTCGAACCGGCCCGGATGCGAGCAGCGGCTCCAGCCGCCGCTCGACCTCCGCGGCGAACGCGCCGTGGCGCGGTTTCACCCGCGCTTCAATCGCCTTGGCGACCTCCCCGAGGAAGGCGAAGAACGGGCTTTGCGCGAAGGCGAACGGCCGTCCTTGCGTACGCGCCGGCGGCGGCATGGCGGGGCCTTCGGACCTTCTCCTCGAGAACAGCGAAGCGCACAGGTCGCGCCGGTCGCAGCCGCCGCATGCGTCCTGCCTGATTCGCTCGATGCAACCCGCAATCATGTTTTTGACGCCTCAAATCATGTCCATAGGTGTATTACCTCTTTAATACGCCTTGAGCGCATCAAGCGCAAGCCGGTGCAACAACAGGAGAGAGATCATGCGTGCAGCCTATCTTGGAATGGCCGCGGCGGCGCTCGGCTTCGCCCAGCCGGCGGCGGCCGACACGGTCTGCGAGTGGATGGATCTGGCCAATCGTCTCAACAGCGCGCAACAGGCCGCGCCGGGGCCGAGCATGCCCGACCAGCAGCGCGCCTCGACCCGCACCGCGCTCGCCATGTTCGAGGCGCTGAACGCGATCGACCGCCGCTACGCCAGCTATGTCGGCTTCGACGCCGCCGACAGCTCGGCCTCGCAGGACGCCGCCGCGGCGACCGCCGCCTATCTCGTCCTGCTCCACCATTATCCGGCGCAGAAGAGCGCGCTGGAGGAAAGCTACGCGCTCGCCCTGTCGACGGTTCCGGACGAGCGCCGGCGCGAGGCGGGGCGGCTGATCGGCACCAAGGCGGCGGCGGCGGCGATCGCGGCGGGCGGGATCGATCCCGCGGTCGAGCAGGCGCCGTACCGGCCCCGCACCGCGCCCGGAGAGTGGATCGGAGCGTCGCTGCCGTCGCTCGAGCCTTATTGGGCCGCTTTCCGCCCTTGGGTGATCCCCAGCGCCGAGGCGCTGCGGCCGCCGCCGCCGGTGGCGCTCGGCAGCGAGCGCTGGGCGCGCGACTATGAGGAGGTGCGGCGGCTGGGCGGCAAAGCCAGTACCGAGCGGACGCCGCACCAGACGCTGGTGGCGCGCTATCGCCAGGCGTTCGACACGATGCCGTCGATGCGCCTCGCCGCCGACGCGCCGGGCCGCAGGCCGGTCCAGAATGCGCGGCTGTTCGCGGTCTATCAGATGGCGTTCGACGATGCCGCCCAGGCGATGGTGGTGGCCAAGCAGCATTATAATTTCTGGCGGCCGATCACCGCGATCCGCAACGGCGACGCCGACGGCAACGCCGCCACCCGGCCCGATCCGGCCTGGGTGCCGCTGCTGCCCACGCCGAACTTCTCGGAATATCCGTGCGGCCATTGCACCGTTGCCGCCGCGATCGCCGAGGTGATGACGGCCGAAGTCGGCGCCCGGCCGGCAGCCGGGGTCAGGATCATGTCGCAGGCGATCCCGGTGTCGGTGGTGCAGGCGTTTCCGAGCTGGGACGCGTGGGCGCAGGAGGTCTCGGATTCGCGCATCTATGGCGGCGTCCACTACCGCTTCTCCAACGAGGCGGGCGAGCAGATCGGCCGCCGCGCCGCCCGCGCGGTGCTGGCCAAGGCGATGCAGCCGCTGCCGCTCCGCAAAGGCCGGCGCTGAGGCCGGGGCCCGTTAACAACAGCCCGAGGGTGTGAGGAGCCTCCGTCGCCGCTTCGGGCTTCGCCGCCTAGCCGCGGCATAGGAAAAATGCGTCAGTCCATGCGGGCGCGGGCGCAGCAGCAAACATGCCCGGGAATGTCCTATCGCGGCACATCCGGCCGAGCCGGAATTGACCCGGCCGCCGCGGCCGGCAACATCTCGCCGCATGAGTAAGAGTTTAGCGCGTGCTTCCGGTGCCGAAGCGGCCGTCGGGGACCGATCGGAAGCCGCGCCGGCGATCGCCCCGGCTGGAGGGGAAGAGCACCAAAGCGTGCTCAACCTGCGCGAGAAAGCGATGATCGGTTCCACCCTCGCCGCGGGCGCGGCCTTGTACGCGCTTCTCGTCTATTCGCTTGTCTGACGGACTGGATCATCCTCACTCCAGGCGGCAGGAAGGAGCGACGGCGAGCCGCCTAGGCGCGTCGGCCGGCGTCGCAGCCGCCGACGTCTTGCCGCAATTCGGCGGGGTACAACGCAAGCTTAACCGTAACCGGCTATCCTCCTGCGGCGGATCCGGAGATGGCATTGGCGAAGCTCGTGATCATGAAGAAGGGCGGCGAGCCCGGCGAGGTCGCCATCAACCCCGATCTGGTAACGCACGTGCGTTCCTCGTCAGGCCCGTTCACCGACATCTATTTCGGCGAGCACCGGGTGGCCGTGGAGGGCAGCTTCGCGCAGGTCACCAGCCGGCTCAACGGGTTCGACGATTTCGATCTCGAGCCGCCCGCGCCGAGGACCTGGCTGTCGTCCCGTTGAGCGGGCGAGCTTGCGCCGGGCGGCACCCGCCGTTCCCCGCATCGAATCGCTATTTGAAGATCCTGCCCCGGCGCGGCGACCGCAGCCGCCGGCTTTCGTCGGCAAGGCGGAACCGCTGGAGGGCGCGCCATTTCAGCCGGTGCGAGAATTCGCCGCCGACGCGGCCGTCTTTCTGCCAGACCACCCGGCCGCTGATCAGCCGGATCGAGGGTATGTCGATCCAGATCGCGCTCCCGATCGCCAGCGGCTGGTCGCATTCGATCAGGAAGCCCTCGGCGGAAACGTCGACCAGCTCGACCTGGAGGTCGGGGCGGCCGTCCTGAAGCAGGCGGACCTTGCCGCCGGCCCTGACCCGCTCCGACCGGCGCGCCGCGCCGCGATCGAAATGGTCGTAGCTGAACGGAAAGGTCATCGATCCACCGCCTTCAACGGAACGTGTTGGCCCGCTTATGCCGGATGGCATCGGCGGCCATGTTCAGCGCCTCTTTCTTATAGTCGCCCCAGGTCCGCGTCGGCCGGCCGCACCGGCTGCAGTCGAGCCAGCTGTTCTCGGTGTGATCGGCCGCTAGCAGCAGGTCCGTCGCGCCGCAGTTTCGGCACGTGCCTGGAACAGCTATGTCGGTCGTCATTGTCGCCTCCGGTCCGTGGGAGGACGAGGCTTAGCTGATCCGGATTAAGAGTTGATGAGCGCCGCAAACGGAGCGCGAGACCGGGCTCCGTTCACGTCTTGGGTGCCGCGGGCGGAGCCTTCGAATCGTCCTTGCCGCCGTCCTCCGACGGCTCATCCGGGCTCTTCTCCTTGGGCTTGACGGTGGCGCGGATCACCATGATGCGATTGAGGATGTCGAACCAGAAGGGCGCGCCCAAAGTGAGCGCGAACGCGGTTATCAGATAGCCGAGCAGCAGGTTGAGGGTGGTGACGACGCCGTCGAGCGTGGCGCCGGGATGCGGCGGCCAGCCGAAGCTTGGAATGCCGCCCCACAGGTCGCGCCATTCGGCATTCTTCCAGCCGATCGGTATGCCGAGCTTGTCGAGCTCGCCCTGCAGCTCGGTCCGCTCGGCCTGGCTGAGGCTGGCGCCGCCGCCCTCCGGCTGCGCCGCCTGCTGGGCGAGCGCCGCCACCACCTGCCTTTGCTGCGGGCTGACCGCGAGATAATTGGCGATCGCGATCGAGTTGATGTTGAGCAGCAGGCTGACCGCCAGCGCGATGCAGAACAGGCGCAGCTGGGTGTTGCGCTTGTACCAGCCCGACGCGCGGTCCATCGCGCCGTCGAACCAGCCTTCGATCTCGCGCCGCAGCCGCCCGCCGCCGGCCGGCGCGACCCGGTCGAAGCCGCCAAGCAGATCGGCCAGCCGCGCCTTGCCGGGCCCTTCGGCCTTGTCGGCCAAATCGAGCAACACTGCCGCGAAAGTCTCGCGCGGGATGTAGGAGGGCAGGGCGGAGCCGCGGCCGCCCGCCGGATCGTAGGATCCTGAATAGAGGGCGTAGATCAACGGATGATCGTAAAATTGCTTGAGCAGCGCCGGGTCGCCGCCGAGCAGCTCGGTGATCGCCTTTTCGAGCGTGCTCGCCCGCGTCTTAAGGAAATTCTCGACCAGCTCGTGGGCCGCGGTCAGGATCAGGCTCATCAGCAGGTAGATCAGCACGAGCCCGAGCGCGATCTCGAGAATGTCGGATCCAAGCATCCTTGCTCCTCTCCGTTGCGGCGGCCGGCCCGCGCCGCGGCGCTCCACAGGCCGCCCGCAGCCGACCGCAAAAGCCCGGCCCGGTCAATCCAATACCGCCGATTCGGAGCGATCGCGCTCATCGTCGCAAGCAGCCGGTGCTCGCCACGCCGCCGCCGGTGCGCTAGACTGCGGCGATGCTGCCGGCTGCCCTTGGCTCGATGCTTGCCATGACTGCCATCATCGGGCTGCGCTATCTCGCGCTGAGCGGCGGCTTCGCCTGGCTCACCCGGCGGCGGCGGCCCGGCCTCTATGCCGGCCTCGCGCCGCAGATCCGCCGCGAGATCGGCTGGTCGCTCGCGTCGGCGGCGATTTACGGTCTCCCGGCCGGACTGCTCGCTTGGGGGTGGCACGAGCATGGCTGGACCCGCATCTATAAGGGGGCGGAGGACTATCCGCTGTGGTGGCTGCCGGCCTCGGTCCTCGTCTATCTGCTCCTCCACGACAGCTGGTTCTACTGGACGCACCGCTGGCTGCACCGGCCGAAGCCGTTCCGGCTCGCCCACGCCGTCCACCATGCCAGCCGGCCGCCGACCGCCTGGGCGGCGATGAGCTTCCACCCGCTGGAGGCGGCGACCGGCGCGGTCGTGATTCCGCTGCTGGTCCTGACGACCCCGATCCACACCGGCGCGTTGCTGTTCGTGCTCGCGGTCATGACCGTGATGGGCGTGGCCAACCATGCGGGATGGGAGCCGTTCCCGCGCCGGCTGGTCGAAGGGCGCCTCGGCGGCTGGCTGATCACCGCCAGCCATCATCACCGCCACCACAGCGACTACAGGTGCAATTATGGGCTCTACTTCCGATTCTGGGACCGGCTGTGCGGCACCGACCGGGGGCTGGGCGATTTCGCTCCTGCTCGCCGCGCTGCCGCTGTCGCCGGTCGCCGCGGCCATTCCCGCCGGGCGGCTTGAGCTGCGCATCGAAGGGCTGCGCAGCCAGCGCGGGCTGGTCCGCGTCTGCGTCACCCGCAGCCCGGCCCATTTCCCCGACTGCACCCAAGACCCCGAGGCGCGCAAGCTGTCGGCGCCGGCCAAGGGGCTGGCGGTCCTCGCCTTCGACGGGCTGCCGGCGGGCGACTGGGCGGCCGCAGCGGTGCATGACGAGAATGGCAACGGCCGGCTTGATACATTTGCGGCGATCCCCCGCGAAGGCTTCGGCTTTTCCCGCAACCCGCCGCTTCGCCTGGGGCCGCCGCGATTCGGCGAGGCGAGCTTCGCTGTCGGTCAGGGTGCCGTCAGCCAAAGCCTGCGCATGCGATACTTGCTCTAGTGTCGAGCGCCGGCAGGGCCTAAACCCTGCTTACCGAACAAGGGAGCCGCCGGTGAAGCTGACGGGATGGATGATGCGCGCGGCGCTGCCGGCGGCGCTGGCCGGGGCCGCCCCGGCGCTTGCCCAGGACGCGCCCGCCCCGGCGGACGACGGCGGCGACAACCTCACCATCGGCCTTGGGGTGAGCTACGTCCCGTCCTACGAGGGATCGGACGATTACCAGCTGAGCGGCGCCGGGCTGGTCCGCGGCCGGGTTTCCGGCTTCACCTTCTACAGCCGCGCCACCGCGCTCTATTTCGACGTGGTTCGCGAGCCGCCGGGCGCGCCCTGGAACGTCGAGATCGGACCGATGGTGAACGTCCGCTTCGATCGCAGCAGCCGGATCGGCGACGACCAGGTCAAGGCGCTCGGCGAGATCGACATGGCGGTCGAGGCCGGCGCCTTCCTCGGCGCGACCAAGAACGGCGTGTTCCACCAATATGACTTGCTGACCTTCCGGCTCGATGTGATCCGCGACGTGACCGGCACCCACGGCAGCACGCTCGTCACCCCGAACCTGGAATATGGCACTCCGCTGAGCCCGACCGTCTTCATCGGCGCATCGCTGTCGGCCGAGCATGCCGGCGACGGCTTCGCACGCACCTATTACAGCGTCACGCCGGCGGGGGCGGCAGCGAGCGGGCTCGCGCCGTACAGCGCCGACGGCGGCTTCCGTAACGTGCGGGCGACCTTGCTCGCCACCTGGTCGCTGTCGGGCGACCTCCGCCGCGGCCTCGCCCTGTTCGGCGTCG
Organism: Allosphingosinicella sp.; assembly: GCA_035942355.1. GTDB lineage: Bacteria > Pseudomonadota > Alphaproteobacteria > Sphingomonadales > Sphingomonadaceae > Allosphingosinicella. Next base: position 19,025 of record DASZDE010000143.1, read on the forward strand.
GCAGCTACGCCCGCATGCTCGGCGACTTCAAGGATTCGCCGATTGTTAGGGAGGCCGGCGATGCCGACCAGTTCTTCGCCGCGGTCGGGCTCAGCTACAGCTTTTAACCTGGATCCCATTTTCGGAACTTCTCAGCCTGTTCCATGGTTTAAGGGGAAACGAACAGGGACACACAGCAGCCATGGAGAGGCGCCTTACGCTTGCGGCGCTGATGATGCCGCTCGCCTTCGCGACACCCGCTATGGCGCAGGTTGCCGGCGTCTCCGATAACGGGTCCATTGCGCCCCTTCCGGCACCTTTCCCCGACCCAGGCTACGCTTTTCGAGCGCCGGTTCGCGAGCAGCTCTCCCGTCCGCCCCGCAACATCCTGGTCGGCAGCTGGCCGCTTTCCGAGAACGTGCAGCTCGGCGTCGGCCTCTATTCGGTGGTGCGGACCTCGCCCAAGGAGCGCGAGCTCAGCCGCCTGCGGCCGATGCGCGACACCGGCGGCCGCAACAGCCGCGTCGCCGCGATCGGCATCAGCTTCCGCTTCTGAAGCGCTCCGCGTGCGGAATTGTGGTGCCCAGGGGCGGGATCGAACCACCGACACCGTGATTTTCAGTCACGTGCTCTACCAACTGAGCTACCTGGGCATGGCCGCCGACGCGGAAGTGGCGCCTATAGAAGGCGCTAGCCTTCGCTGTCCAGCCCGTCGGAGCCATTTCGCTCCCCCAACACCTCGGCCTGGGGCCCCGGCACCCGGTAAGTGTCTCCCAGCCAGTTGAGGAGGTCGCGGTCGCGGCAGCCCTGGCCGCAGAACGGCCCGTGCGCGGCGCTCGCGGGCTTGCCGCAGAGCGGGCATTTCTGGCGGCGCCGGTTAGGCGGGGCGGCTGTGGACATGCCCGGCCGATATGGCGAGGCCGGGTTCGGCGTGCAAGCCGACGGCGGCACCGAGACGCCGCTCCAGCGCCTCCAGCCACGCGGGATTCGCCTCGATCCGCGCGGTCACCGCCGGCGCCGCGTGGAGGGTGCACGGCCCCGGCCCAGCGCGTTCCGCACGCCGCAGCAGCGCCCGCGCGGCGGCGCCGACGCGGTCGGCCTGCAGCAGCTCGGGCAGCGACGCGCGCTCGCGGCGGCGCACCACCTGCAGGAAGCCGAAGCCGTTGACGGCGGTCCGCTCGAACGGCTGCGGCAGCACCGCGTCGAGCGCCGCCGCCGCCGCCTGGCGATCGGACCGCGCGGGCAGCGTCGGCAGGTCGATCCCGATCGAGCCGCCAATGCCGAGGCGGCGGATCGCCAGACCGGCGGCGGCCGCGCCGGCGGCAGCCAGCTGCGCGGGCGGCAGCGCCCCGTCGACGTCGAACAAGGTCATCGCCGGAGTCACGCTCATCCGCAGGGCGCCGCCCTGGAACGGAATGTCGGCGCCGAGCGCCTGCTCGAGCAGCTCGGACCAGCCGGCCTGCTCGAGCCGATCGGGGGCAGGGGCGGCGGCGACGGTCGTGCTGCATCCGGCCTGCGCCAGACGGTCCCTCAATGTCGGGCCCTCGCGGAGCGGTGCATCGGTGATCCGGCACTTCGGAAGCTTGGCGCGCCCCTGCTCCGCTATGGCTTCGCGGACGATCTCGGCCCGCACCGCCATCCCCTCGGTCAAGCCGGGCGGCACCGGCTCGAGCAGGGCCTCGCCGCCCGGCTCGATCGCGACGATCGCGCGCCGGCCCGGCACGAGGATGGCGGCGAGGCGGCCGTCGACCACGCTGGCCGCCCGCAAGCCCCCCGGCAGCTCGATCTGCGCCTCCAGGATGAGGCCGCCTTCGATCAATGCGGCCCGGTTCTCACCGATCCCCTCCTCGTACAGCCACTCAGCCAAGGGGCACCCGCCTAGGCAAGCGGGTAGCCGGCGGCGCGGAGCAGCGCGCGCGTCTCGAACAGCGGCAGCCCGACCACTCCCGAATGGCTCCCCGAGATCATCCGCACCAAGGCCTCGGCACGGCCCTGGATCGCATAGCCGCCGGCCTTGCCATGCCATTCGCCGGATCGCAGATAGGCGTCCAGTTCGTCCGCGCTGAACCGTTTGAAGGCGACGATCGAGGTGGAAAGCCGATGCCGCGCATGGCCCGCCGCGTCGACCAAGGTTACCGCCGAAAGCACCCGGTGCCTGCGCCCGGAGAGCAGGGTCAGCGCCGCCCGTGCTTCAGCTTCGGCCTGCGCCTTCGGCAGGATCCGCCGACCGGCCGCGACCACGGTGTCGGCGGCGAGGGTGAGCGCGCCGGGCTCGTCCACCGCCGCCGCTTTCGCGGCAGCCATGCGGCGGGCATAAGCGGCCGGAAGCTCGCCTTTGCGAGGCGTCTCGTCGATCGCGGCCGGGACGACGGCATCGGGCGTCACCCCGATCCGGGCGAGCAGGTCGAGCCGGCGCGGGCTGGCCGAAGCGAGGATCAGGCGCACGACGCTCCCTGGCCTTACCCGTCATTCCGGCGCAAGCCGGGCCATGGCCGGAGCTCGGTCAGCGATCCCGGCCTGCGCCGGGAGGGCGGCTGTCCGCCGTCATTTGAACCGGTAGGTAATCCGACCCTTGGTCAGATCATAGGGCGTGAGCTCGACCAGCACCTCGTCGCCGACCAGCACGCGGATCCGGTTCTTGCGCATCTTGCCGGCAGTGTGGCCGAGAATCTCATGGTCGTTCTCGAGCTTGACGCGGAACATGGCGTTGGGCAGCAGCTCGACCACCTGGCCGCGCATTTCGAGAAGTTCTTCCTTGGCCAAGCCGGTTCCTCTTGCGACGGAAAATCGCGCCGCCATAGCTTCTTGGGCGACAGAATGGAAGCGCGCGGCAATCGCCTAGCCGGCGGGATTGTGCCTCGCCAAAAAGGCCTCGACACGCTTCAGGAAATCGATGGAATTCGCTTCCTTCTCAAAGCCGTGACCCTCGTCGGGATAAACGACATAATCATGCTCGCGCTTGAGGCGGGTGAGCGCCTGATGAAGCATGGCCGATTGATTGACCGGTATCACCCGGTCCTTGGCGCCATGGGCAATCAGGAGCGGGATCCGGATCCGCCTCGCCAGTACGAGCGGCGACACGCGGTCGAGGTCGAACTTGGCATCGCCGCGGATGCGGTCGCGCCAGTCCTGATAGTAGCGGCGCGCGATCATGCCCTGATAGCCGAGGCGAATCATCGGCGGGACGTGGGAAATGCCGGCAAAGCTGATCGCGCAGCGGTAGATGTCCGGGTTTCGCGCCGATGCCAGCATCGCGGCGTAGCCGCCGTAGGACGCGCCCATGATGCACACGCGCTTGGGATCGACCGTGCCTCGGCCGGCCAGCCACCGCACGCCGTCGTCGAGATCGTCCTGCATCTTGCGGCCGAACTGCCCCGCACCCGCGTCGGCGAAGGCTTTGCCGTAGCCGGTCGAGCCCCGGAAATTGGGCTGCAGCACCGCATAGCCGCGGTTGGCGAGGAACTGGGCGCGGGCGTCGAACTCCCACTTGTCGCGCACGAAGGGGCCGCCGTGCGGCATCACGACCAACGGCAGTGATTTCGGCTCGCGCCCGGCCGGGAGCGTCAGATAGGCGGGGATGACGAGATTGTCGCGGGCCTTGTAGGTGACGGACTCCACCGGGGCCAGACGTTTCCCACCAAGCGAGGGCTGCGACTCCGCCAGGAACCGCATCTCGCCTTTGGAGCGGTCGAAAATGTAGAAGGTTCCGGGATCGGAGGCGCCGCCCATCCACACGACCATCTTCCGGTCGGCGGCGTCGCGCGAGACGATGCGGTTGACGCTGTTCGGAAAGGATCGGTCGATCCGCGCCTGCACCGCCTTCATGTGCGGCTCGAGCCACACCACCCGGTCGCGGTCGTCGACATAGGTGATCGCGGCCAGGTCGCCGGTCCGTGCCGAATAGGTATAGCCGTCGACATCGACTTGTGGGTGCTCGAACACGGGCGCGCCGATGGTCTCGCCGTCGAAATCGTAGCGATAGATGCCGAACCGTCCGGTCTGCTTGTCGGCAACCACATAGCCGTCGCTCCTGCCCGCGACCGGGATGACGCCTTCGGCGTTCACCCCGTCCCGCTGCTTGCCGCGGTCGCGCTCCATGATGGTCTTGAAGCGGCCGCCCTCGGATGCCCGGTAGACGAGCCACCATTTTCCGCCGTCGAAACCAAGCCCGGCGCGCACCACCCCGCGCGGATCCGCGAACCACGACCAGACGCCGGATTGATCGTTGACGACCTCCTTGCTCTTGAGCGTGTCCAACTCGACGCGCAGCACGGCCGGATAATCATGTACCGACGCCTGGGCGGCGAGCAGGATGTAGCGGCCGTCGGGATCGATGTGGACGACGTTGTCGCCGTCCAGCGATCGGACGTTCCGGGTGATCGCGTCGAGCCGCGAGGTGCCGACGTCATAGACGAAAAGGCGGCTCCCATAGAGGTCCTGGCCGCGGTACGTCCCCTTCGCCCCCACGCTCATCAGCACCTTGCCGTTGCCTGCCCAGCGCCCCCACAGAAAGTGCGCTTCCTCCGGCAGCACGATCCGCTTGAGGCCGTAATCGGCCTTGGCGAGGTCGGCGAGCACGACCGAGGTCCGGCCGGCGAGGACCGACCCGGCCACCAGCCTGGTGCCGTCGGGCGAAAGTTCGGGCTTGGAGAAGAAGGGAAGGGCGCCGAAATCCTCGGCCGGAATGCGCGCAGGCGGAGCGTCCGGTGCCGCGCCGATGCCGACAAAGGCGGCCAGCAGCCATAGCGGGAGCGATAACGCCTTCGTCAAATGCCGCATACGGCCTCCGTCGCCGCCGATCCTACAGTGCGAGCGCAGAGGAACAAGCCCTTTGCAGACAATGAAATAGCCGCGCGGATCGCTCCGGCGGGCCGGAGCATCGCGAGAAGCTCTTCGCTGGCCATTCGTTTCGCGGAACAGTTTGGCGACGCCCTTGGCGGTCCCCTGATCAGGCAGGATTGTGCTCGGCGAGAAAGGCTTCGAGCGCCCTCAGAAACTCGATCCGGTCGGCCTCGCGGGAGAAATGGTGATCCGCCTCGCGCTGTTCGATGTAGCGGACATTCTTGCCGGCGGCGCGGAGCTTTTCGGCCATCTCGCGCGACTGCCGAACCGGGACCCGCCGATCCTCCTTGCCGTGCACCAGCAGGACCGGAATGGCGAAATCGCGCGCGTGGTGGATCGGCGAGACGGCTTTGAGGTCGGGGGCCTGCGTGCGCAGCCAGTCGCTGCGCCGGCCGCTGTTGAGGAAGTTGCGGTCGTAGCGAAGCATGGCGGCCAGGTCCGACACGCCCGCATAGGAGACCGCGCAGCGATAGAGGGCGGCATCGCGCTGCGCGGCCCGCAGCGCCGCATAGCCGCCATAGGATGCGCCCACCATACAGGCTCGCTTGGCGTCGACGATGCCCTCTTTGGCCAGATGAGCGAGAGCGTCGTTGAGGTCGTTCTGCATGGCGAGGCCCCACTGCCCTTCGCCTTTCCTGGCGAACTCGGTTCCGTAGCCGGAAGAGCCGCGGAAATTGGGCTGCACGACGGCATAGCCGCGGTCGGCGAGAAACTGGGCCCACCAGTCCCAGGTTTCCGCATCGCGGGCGAACGGTCCGCCATGGGGCATGACTACCACCGGGAGCGCCTTGTGCGGCCGGCCCGACGGCAGCGTGAGCACGGCGGCGATGGTCACTCCGTCGCGGGCCTTGTAGCCGATGGTCCGCACCGGGTGGAGCTTGGCGGTTCCGATCGCCTCGTTGACCGTGGCGAGGAGCTGCATCTTGCCGAGCGAGGGATCGAATACGTAATAGGCCCCGGGCCGGTCCGCCGCCCCGACATGGACGAGCATGCGGTGCTGCCGCTTGTCGAGCGATACGATCAACGCACGGCGTCCCGGCACCGAGCGGTCGAACGCCGCCTGGATCTCGGCAAGCGCCGGGTCCAGCCAGAGCATTTTGGGCCCTTTCTCGATCAGCTGGACGCCGAGCAGGCGCGAGCGGCCGTAATCGGTGACGATGCCCGCGAGGTCGTAGCCGGGGACGCCGGCGACCCGCTCGCCAAGCTTGAGGCTGCCGAGATCGAGCTTGTACAACGCGCTGAAGCCGTCCCGGTCGTCCAGGGCGAGCGCTACGTTCCCGCCCAGGAACAAGGCTGGCACGATGAGCTCCTCGCCGGCGCGGGACCGGGCGCGGTCCAGCGTCCTGAAGGCCTCCCCGTTAGCGGCCCGGTAGAGGAGGCGCGAGTTGCGGCCCTCATTGCTGTGGCCGACCCCGACGCGAACGTTGCCGGCACCGTCAGCATACCATTGGAAAACGCCGGGGACCGGCTTGGCGCC
>DASZDE010000144.1:0-8548 GCA_035942355.1 Allosphingosinicella sp.
GCGGCGGTGTCGCCATCGTCGAACAGGAACTGGTCGGCGCCGCCGCCGCCGGTCAGCAGATCCTTGCCGGCGCCGCCGGTCAGCCGGTCGTCGCCGTCGCCGCCGCGCAGCTCGTCGCGGCCGCCGAGGCCGAACAGGTGGACGCCATGGTCGTTGCCGATCAGCAGGTTGGCAAGGCCGTTGCCCTCGCCGCGGAGACCACGGCCGCCGAGGTTGAGCTGCTCGACATGGGCGGCGAGGCTGTGGTTCACCGCCGCGACGACGATGTCGTAGCCGCTCCGCGACGTCTCGATCACGCGGTCGGCGGCGGACAGCACCGAATAGACATCGTCGCCGGCCCCGCCCCGCATGGTGTCGTCGCCGTCGCCGCCGGTCAGCCGGTCGTCGCCGTCGCCGCCGGCAAGCTCGTCGTCGCCCTTGCCGCCGGTGATCGAATTGTCGAGGTCATTGCCGGTCAGCTCGTCGTCGAAGTCGGAGCCGACCAGATGGTCGATGTTCCGCAGCGTGTCGAACCCGCCGGCGGACGTGAACTGCGGGACGCCCTCGATGGCGAGGCTCACCGTCACGAACGAAAGGGCCGTCGCATAGGTCAAGGTGTCACTGCCGGCCCAGCCGTCGATGCTATCGTTGCCCGGGCCGCCGTCGAACAGGTCATCTCCGGCGCCGCCGAACAAGCTGTCATCGCCTTCGCCGCCGATCAGGGTGTCGTTGCCGTAAGAGCCGTTGAGATCGTCGTTGCCGGCGCCTCCATCCATATGATCGTCGCCGATCTCGCCGCCGAATGAGAGGCCCAATTCGTCGTTGCCGGCGCCGCCGATCAGCCGGTCGTCGCCGGAGCCGCCGTCGAGACGGTCGTCGCCCGCGCCGCCGTCCAGGATGTCGGCCCCCAAGTCGCCGAAGACGCCGTCATTGCCGTCGCCACCCGCCAAAATGTCGTCGCCACTCTCGCCGTAGAGCTCATCGGTCCCGCCGAGGCCGAACATGCTATCATTGCCCTCGCCGCCGAACAGCTTGTGCCGGCCCGCACCGCCGGCCAGACGATCGTCGCCACCGCCGGCCTCGGCGATGGTGCGCACCCGGCTACGGTTGTCGCCGAGCGTAAGATCGTCGTCGAACCGGGTGCCGCTGACCGTGAACAGGTGTTCGAAGCCCGAAACGGTTGCTCCGCCCAGGCTGAATCCCGCTTCGCGGTCAGTCAAGTCCAGGGTCACGCCCGACGGGGCGGCGATCAGATCCAGACTCAGGATATCGACGCCCACGCCGCCGTCGAGCCGATCGCCGTAGCCGCCGCTCAGGCTGTCGTCACCGGCGCCGCCGAGCAATATGTCGGGATCGCCGCCAGCGGTGCCGGCGCTCTCGATGACCGCCAGCTGGTCGTCGCCATCCTGGCCGAGAAGCCGGTCCCGGCCGGTGCCGCCGGAGAGACGGTCTTGGCCGGCCCGCCCCTGGAGATGGTCGTTGCCGTCGCCGCCGTCGATGCGATCGCCGCTTGTGCTGCCGACGATGCGATCGCTACCGCCCTCGCCTAAAAGGCCGAAAAAATAGCCGGGTCCGCCGGCGACGATCTCGTCATTGCCGTCGCCGCCGAAGACGTCGCCCCCCAATGGGGCGGTCGTCAGCCGGTCGTCACCTGCTTCTCCCAACAGCAGGGCGCGCCCAGTGCCGCCGTGGAGCTGGTCGTTGCCGTCGCCGCCGTGGATGGTGTTCCTCACCCGAAGCGCGCCATTGATGATGTCGGCGCCATCGCCGCCCTCGATCGTCAGCCACTTTCCTTTGGCAGCGACGGAGCTCAGATCGAGCACGTCGCCGTCCGCCGTTCCGCGCAGGTTGCCGGCGATCTCTTCGAACCCCGTCCAGCTTGCCGAGCCGGAGGCGCCGTTGAAGATCGCATCCTCGAACCTCAGAATGTCGGACCCGTCCCCCCCGGCGACGGCTCCGCCGATGACGCCGCGCATCAGGACGGTGTCGCTGCCAGGGCCGGCATCGACGCGGTCGCGAACGCCGTCGCTGATGACGACATCGTTTCCTTCGCCGCCGTCGAGGCGGTTGGTGCCACCGCCGCCATTGATCGCGTCATGGCCGAAACCGCCGTCAATCGTGTCGTCGCCGTCGTCGCCCATGATCGTGTCGTCGCCGGCATCTCCGCCGAGCATGTCGTCGCCCGCGCCGCCACTGATGGTGTCGGCTTCGGAGGTACCGGCAAAGCTGTCGTTGTCGTCGCCGCCATTGAACACGGCCATGGGAACTTCCCCAAAAATATTAGGAATCAAAGAGCTGGCACGGCAACTAGCCGATTAGCCCTGGCAAGTGAAGCCGCCTGGCGCCGTGCTTCCGATCGAAAGCTGCGGATGTCCGAGCAGCCGCTACGCGGCTTGGCGGTGAGAAGGGGGACGCCGCCTCCGGACGAGCGTGCTTCGGCCTTGACCCGCCCCCTCCCCCCTCCTATATCGCGCACTTCACCACAGCCTTTCGGAACAGGACGCGCCGTCGCGCAGCGCGTTCAACGCATTGATCGGCTGGGGTTTCATAGGACGCTGAAGCTGCCGTTTCGACCGGAACGCGCGGCTTTTCGCGATTCTGCGCACCATTGACTGCTCCCCGGCGAAGGCCGGGGAACACGGGCATCAAAGGCGAGAAAAGAGCACATGGCGACCAAGGCAGCTCCGGCGACGGAACAGCGTTCCACCGCGTCCAAGCGGATCCGCAAGATCTTCGGCAACATCCACGAAGTCTCCGAAATGCCGAACCTGATCGAGGTCCAGCGCGAAAGCTACGAGCAGTTCCTGCGCTCGCGCCCCCAGGACGGCTACGTGTCGGGGCTCGAGAAGACGCTGCGCTCGGTGTTCCCGATCCGCGATTTCGCCGGCACCGCCGAACTCGACTTCGTCCATTACGAGCTCGAGGAGCCGAAATACGACGTCGACGAGTGCCGCCAGCGCGGCATGACCTATGCGGCGCCGATGCGGGTGACGCTCCGCCTGATCGTGTTCGAGGTCGATCCCGACACCGAGACCCGCTCCGTCCTCGATATCAAGGAGCAGGACGTCTATATGGGCGACATGCCGCTGATGACGAAGAACGGCACGTTCATCGTCAACGGCACCGAGCGGGTGATCGTCAGCCAGATGCACCGCTCGCCCGGGGTCCTGTTCGACCACGACCGCGGCAAGACCCACGCGTCGGGCAAATATCTGTTCGCCGCCCGGGTCATCCCCTATCGCGGCTCGTGGCTCGACTTCGAGTTCGACGCCAAGGACATCGTCAACGTCCGAATCGACCGCAAGCGCAAGCTTCCGGTCACCGCCTTGCTGCACGCGCTCGACATGACCAGCGAGGAGATCCTCAACACCTTCTACGACAAGGTGGCCTTCGTGCGCGCGCCGAACGGCTGGCGGATCCCGTTCGCGCCCGAGCAGTGGCGCGGCCAGAAGCCGGCGTTCGACCTTGCCAATGCCGACACCGGCGAACTGGTGTTCCCGGCCGGCCAGAAGATCACCCCGCGCGCCGCCAACAAGGCGGCCAAGGACGGCCTTTCCCAGCTGCTGATCCCGACCGAGGAGATTTTCGGCCGCTATTCGGCGCTCGACCTGGTCAACGACAAGACCGGCGAAATCTATATCGAGGCGGGCGACGAGGTTTCCCCCGAGAATCTGGAGAAGCTCGACAAGGCGGGCATCGACCGGATCGACCTGCTCGACATCGACCATGTCAATACCGGCGCGTGGATGCGCAACACGTTGAAGGCCGACAAGGCGGAAGACCGCGACCAGGCTTTGAGCGACATCTACCGGGTGATGCGCCCGGGCGAGCCGCCGACCCGCGAGACCGCCGATGCCTTGTTCGCCGGGCTGTTCTTCGACCCCGAGCGCTACGATCTTTCCGCGGTCGGCCGGGTCAAGTTGAACATGCGGCTCGACCTCGACGCCGAGGACACGGTGACGACGCTCCGCAAGGAGGACATCGTCGCGGTGGTCAAGACGCTCGTCGACCTCAAGGACGGCAAGGGCGAGATCGACGACATCGACAATCTCGGCAACCGCCGCGTGCGCTCCGTGGGCGAACTTCTTGAAAATCAGTACCGCGTCGGCCTGCTCCGCATGGAGCGGGCGGTGAAGGAGCGGATGAGCTCGGTCGACGTGTCGACCGTCATGCCCAACGACCTCATCAACGCCAAGCCGGCGGTGGCCGCGGTGCGCGAATTCTTCGGCTCCTCGCAGCTGTCGCAGTTCATGGACCAGACCAACCCGCTCTCCGAAGTGACCCACAAGCGCCGCGTGTCGGCGCTCGGGCCGGGCGGCCTCACCCGCGAGCGCGCGGGCTTCGAGGTGCGCGACGTCCATCCGACCCATTACGGCCGGATCTGCCCGATCGAGACTCCGGAAGGGCCGAATATCGGGCTGATCAACAGCCTCGCCAGCTTCAGCCGGGTCAACAAATACGGCTTCATCGAGACGCCGTACCGCAAGGTGGTCGACCACAAGGTGACCGACGACGTCGTCTACCTTTCGGCGATGGAGGAGGCCAAGCACACCATCGCCCAGGCCAATGCCGACCTCAACAAGGACGGCAGCTTCAACGAGGAGATCGTCTCGAGCCGCCAGGCGGGCGAGTTCCTGATGGCGCCGCGCGACCAGATCACCCTGATGGACGTCAGCCCCAAGCAGCTCGTCTCGGTCGCCGCCTCGCTAATTCCGTTCCTCGAGAATGACGACGCCAACCGCGCGCTGATGGGCTCGAACATGCAGCGCCAGGCGGTGCCGCTGGTGCGCGCCGAGGCGCCGTTCGTCGGCACCGGCATGGAGGAGACGGTCGCCCGCGATTCCGGCGCCGCCATCGCCGCCCGCCGCTCCGGCATCGTCGACCAGGTCGATGCGACCCGCATCGTCGTGCGCGCCACCGGCGAGGTCTAGGCCGGCAAGTCCGGCGTCGACATCTACACGCTGATGAAGTTCCAGCGCTCCAACCAGAATACCTGCATCAACCAGCGCCCGCTGGTGAAGGTGGGCGATGTGGTGAGCGAGGGCGACGTCATCGCCGACGGCCCGTCGACCGAGTTCGGCGAGCTCGCGCTCGGCCGCAACGTGCTGGTCGCGTTCATGCCGTGGAACGGCTATAATTACGAGGATTCGATCCTGATCTCCGAACGCATCGTCAAGGACGACGTCTTCACCTCGATCCATATCGAGGAGTTCGAGGTGATGGCCCGCGACACCAAGCTGGGCCCCGAGGACATCACCCGCGACATCCCGAACGTCGGCGAGGAGGCGCTCCGCAACCTCGACGAGGCGGGCATCGTCTATATCGGCGCCGAGGTCGAGCCGGGCGACATATTGGTCGGCAAGATCACGCCCAAGGGCGAATCCCCGATGACGCCGGAGGAGAAACTGCTCCGCGCGATCTTCGGCGAGAAGGCGTCGGACGTGCGCGACACCTCGCTGCGGCTGCCGCCGGGCGTCACCGGCACGATCGTCGAGGTGCGCGTGTTCAACCGCCACGGGATCGACATCGACGACCGCACCCGCGCCATCCAGACCGAGGAGAAGGACCGCCTCCGCAAGGACAGCGACGACGAGCGGGCGATCCTGAAGCGCGCGACCTGGTCGCGGCTCCGCGAGATGCTGGTCGGCCAGACCGCGACCGCCGCGCCCAAGGGAGTCAAGAAGGGCGTTGCGATCGATGACGAGGTCCTCGACGGGGTCGAGCGCCACGAATGGTGGAAGTTCGCGGTCAAGGACGACCGCGTCCAGGCCGACCTCGAGGCCGTCCGCGCCCAGTATGACGAGGCCGAAGCGGTGATCCGCCGCCGGCTCGAGGACCGCATCGAGAAATTGGAGCGCGGCGACGAGCTGCCGCCGGGCGTCCTAAAAATGGTCAAGGTGTTTGTCGCGGTGAAGCGCAAGCTGCAGCCGGGCGACAAGATGGCCGGCCGCCACGGCAACAAGGGCGTGATCAGCCGCATCCTGCCGCAGGAGGACATGCCGTTCCTCGAGGACGGCACGCCGGTGGACATCGTGCTCAACCCGCTCGGCGTGCCGAGCCGCATGAACGTCGGCCAGATTTTCGAGACCCATCTCGGCTGGGCCGCCCGCGGCCTCGGGCGGCAGATCGGCGAGATGCTCGAGGACATCCACCACCGCGGCAAGGATATCGACGGCAGCGACATCGGCTCGGTCCGCGCCAAGCTCAAGGACATTTACGGCGCCCATTACGATGCCGACATAGACAGCCGCGACGACGACCAGGTGATGGAGCTCGCCTCCAACCTGGTCGGCGGCGTGCCGATGGGGACGCCGGTGTTCGACGGCGCCCGCGAAGCCGACGTCTCGGCGATGCTGCGCATGGCGGGGCTCGACGAGAGCGGCCAAGTGATCCTGTTCGACGGCCGCACCGGCGAGGCCTTCGACCGCAAGGTCACCGTCGGCTACATCTACATGCTGAAGCTCCACCATCTCGTCGACGACAAGATCCACGCCCGCTCGATCGGCCCGTACAGCCTGGTCACCCAGCAGCCGCTGGGCGGCAAGGCGCAGTTCGGCGGGCAGCGGTTCGGCGAGATGGAGGTGTGGGCGCTCCAGGCCTATGGCGCCGCCTACACGCTCCAGGAGATGCTGACGGTGAAGTCGGACGACGTCATCGGCCGCACCAAGGTCTACGAGGCGATCGTCAAGGGCGACGACACGTTCGAGGCCGGCATCCCGGAGAGCTTCAACGTGCTGGTCAAGGAGATGCGCTCCTTGGGCCTCAACGTCGAACTCAATTCGGTGATCGAGACCGACGACGAGGATCAGCCCCAGCTGGCCGCGGAGTGATCCAATCTCCCTCTCCCTCAAGGGGAGAGGGTCGGGGCGAGGGGCTGTGATCGGTCACCCCCTACCCTTCGCCGCTAACGCGGCTCTTCCCTCTCCCCTTAAGGGAGAGGGGTTAAGAGGAAGAAGAGATGAACGAACTGACCCATTTCGCCAATCCGGTCGCCAAGCCGGAAGTGTTCGACCAGATCAAGATCGGCATCGCTTCGCCGGAGCGGATCCGCAGCTGGTCGTTCGGCGAGATCAAGAAGCCCGAGACGATCAACTACCGCACGTTCAAGCCCGAGCGCGACGGCCTGTTCTGCGCGCGCATCTTCGGCCCGATCAAGGATTATGAGTGCCTGTGCGGCAAGTATAAGCGCATGAAGTACAAGGGCATCGTCTGCGAGAAGTGCGGCGTCGAGGTCACCGTCTCCAAGGTCCGGCGCGAGCGGATGGGCCATATCGAGCTGGCGGCGCCGGTCGCGCACATCTGGTTCCTCAAGTCGCTGCCGAGCCGGATCGGCCTGCTGCTCGACATGCAATTGAAGCAGCTCGAGCGCGTGCTCTATTTCGAAGCCTATATCGTGACCGAGCCCGGTCTCACCCCGCTCGAGAAGTTCCAGCTGCTGACCGAGGACGAGCTGCTCCAGGCGCAGGACGAATATGGCGAGGACGCCTTCTCCGCCGGCATCGGCGCCGAGGCGGTCCGCAACATGCTCGAAAGCCTCGATCTCGAAGGGGAGCGCGAACAGCTGCTGAAGGAGCTGGCCGAGACCAAGTCCGAATTGAAGCCCAAGAAGATCATCAAGCGCCTCAAGGTGGTCGAGAGCTTCCTCGAATCCGGCAACCGTCCGGAATGGATGATCCTCGAGGTGATTCCGGTGATCCCGCCCGAGCTGCGGCCGCTGGTGCCGCTCGACGGCGGCCGCTTCGCGACCTCGGACCTCAACGACCTCTACCGCCGGGTGATCAACCGCAACAACCGGCTGAAGCGGCTGATGGAGCTGCGCGCGCCGGACATCATCGTGCGCAACGAAAAGCGCATGCTCCAGGAGTCGGTCGACGCCTTGTTCGACAATGGCCGCCGCGGCCGCACCATCACCGGCGCCAACAAGCGGCCATTGAAGTCGCTCTCCGACATGCTCAAGGGCAAGCAGGGCCGCTTCCGCCAGAATTTGCTCGGCAAGCGCGTCGACTATTCGGGCCGCTCGGTGATCGTCACGGGCCCGGAGCTGAAGCTCCACCAGTGCGGCCTCCCCAAAAAGATGGCGCTCGAGCTGTTCAAGCCGTTCATCTACTCGCGGCTCGACGCCAAGGGCCTGTCGATGACGCTGAAGCAGGCCAAGAAGTGGGTCGAGAAGGAGCGCAAGGAAGTCTGGGACATCCTGGACGAGGTGATCCGCGAGCATCCGGTGCTTCTGAACCGCGCGCCGACGCTCCACCGGCTCGGCATCCAGGCGTTCGAGCCGGTGCTGATCGAGTGCAAGGCGATCCAGCTCCATCCTTTGGTCTGCGCCTCTTTCAACGCCGACTTCGACGGCGACCAGATGGCGGTCCACGTCCCGCTGAGCCTCGAGGCCCAGCTGGAAGCGCGCGTCCTGATGATGTCGACCAACAACATCCTCTCGCCGGCCAACGGCAAGCCGATCATCGTGCCCTCGCAGGACATGGTCCTCGGCCTCTATTATCTGTCGATGGAGCGCGAGGGCGAGCCCGGCGAGGGCATGCTGCTGGCCGACATGAGCGAGGTCCACCAGGCC
>DASZDE010000145.1:0-31028 GCA_035942355.1 Allosphingosinicella sp.
GGCGTCGTGGAAGCCCTTGATGTCGAAGCGATCTCGGAGCGCCGCTTTGGCCCGCTCGCGCAATTGCTCGATCTTCAGCTTACCCACCATGTAGGCGGTCGCCTGGCCGGGATAGACGATGTAGCGTTCGATCGCCTTGACGATGCCGCCCCTGGCGTCGGCGCTATTGTCCTCGACATAGCGGATCGCCTGCTCGCGGGTCCATTTCTTGTGGTGGATGCCGCTGTCGACCACCAGCCGGATGGCGCGGTGGAGCTCGAGCTGGAGCCGGCCGAAATCGCGGTAGGGATCGTCATACTGGCCCATGTCCTTGCCGAGCCGCTCGGTATAGAGGCCCCAGCCCTCGCTGTACGCGGTGAAGCCGCCGAACTGGCGGAACGGCGGCACCTTGTCGCCGAGCTCGGTCTGGACCGAACGCTGGAGATGGTGGCCGGGAATCCCCTCGTGGTAGAACAGGGCCTCGATCTCCGTCGTCGGCATGTCGTTCATGTCGTACAGGTTGACGTAATATGTGCCCGGCCGCGAGCCGTCCGGCGCCGGTGCCTGATAGAAAGCCTTGCCGGCCGATTTCTCGCGGAACGCCTCGACCCTTTTCACCACCAAAGGCGATTTCGGCCTGGTGCCGAACCATGAGGGCAGCAGCGCCTGCATCTCCTGATTGAACTTCTCGGTCTGGGCCAGATAGGCCTGCCGCCCCGCCTCGTTGTTCGGATAATAGAAGCTCTTGTCGGTCCGCATCTTGGCGAAGAATTGCTGGAGCGTGCCGGTGAAGCCGACCCGCTTCATGATGCCGCGCATGTCCTCGTGGATGCGCGCGACCTGTTTTAGGCCGAGATCGTGGATCTGCTCGGCGCCCATGCCGGTCGTGGTGTAGAAGCGGAGCAGGGCCGCATATTGCTCGGCGCCGTTGGCGAAACGCCAGATGCCGTCGTCGGTGCCGGCCGCCTTCGCCTGCTCCTGCATCAAGGCGATCACGCGCTCGTAGGCGGGCTTCACCTCCTCGACCAGCGCCTTGCGGCCGGCCTCGATCAGGCGCGTCTTCTCCGCCTCGGCAATAGCGAGCTTGTTCACCTTCGCCTTGTAGTCGGCGAACAGGGCGCTGTCGGGCCCCGGCCCGTAAGGGGCGCCGGAGATGATGTTGCGGGCGTCGTCGATCACATAGGGGAACACCCATTTGGGCGGCAGCACGCCCCGCGCCTGCCGGTCCCTCGCCTCGGCGATCGCCTGGTCGAGAAAGGTGTCGAGCGTCCGCAGCCGCGACAGATAGGCTTCGGCATCGGCGAGCGTGTCGACGCGGTGGATGTTGATCAGGAAGGCCGGCCCCTCGCTTTGGGCGCCGTTCATCTGGTCGAACACATAGGCCTGCTTGCGGAACGGGAAGATCAGCTCGCCGCGCTCGACCCGGTTGACGAAGATGTCGTAGCTGAGCTGGTCCTCCGGCGGCAGGGCGGCGCGGTCGAACCGTTCGCGCATTTGGGCGAGGGTGGTGACGTCGAGCTGGCGCGCGGCGAGCGCGGCCGCGTCGGTATATTCGTCCCACTTGCCGTAATCCTGGTCGCGGATGCCGCGATAGGCCTTGCTGAGCGGCGACATGGCGAGCTCGGCCCGATCATAGGCCGCGTAGAAAGCGGCGAGCTCGGGATTGTTCGTGGCGGCCGGCGCGGGCGCGGCGGCAGGGGCGGCAGGCGGCTGGGCCGGGGCCGCTGTGGCGGCGAGCAGGGCCGCGGAGACGAGGAGATAGGTACGAAGCATCGGCGTCGGGAATCCTTGTGCTGGAGGCTCGAGGCTGGGGTTCCCCGGCGCAGGCCGGGGTCCAGCTCGACCGCTGTCCTGGACCCCGGCCTCCGCCGGGGAACGGGTGTGGCGCGACCATACTATAGCGCCCGCCTTTGACCAGCCCCGCGCTTCGATGCCATAGCGCCGCGCAATGGCGCTCTACCCGCTCCTCCGCCCGTTCGTGTTCGCGCTGGACGCCGAGCAGGCGCACCGGCTGACCATCCGCGCGCTGAAGCTGAAGCCCGCCGGACGGCCGCCCGAGCGCGACGCGCGGCTCGGCACCCGCATCGCCGGCCTCAATTTCCCGAACCCGATCGGCCTCGCCGCCGGCTTCGACAAGGATGCCGAGGTGTTCGCGCAGATGCTCGGCCTCGGCTTCGGCTTCGCCGAGGTCGGAACGCTCACTCCCCTGCCCCAGCCAGGCAACCCGAAGCCCCGCCTGTTCCGCCTCCCCGAGGACCGCGCGGTGATCAACCGCATGGGCTTCAACAATGCGGGTCAGCAGGCGGCGCTGAAGCGGCTGCAGGCGTGGCCGCGCGGCGGTATCGTCGGCGTCAACATCGGCGCCAACAAGGACAGCTCCGACCGCATCGGCGATTACGCGGCCGGCGTGCGGGCGATGGGCGCCGTCGCCGACTATCTCACCATCAACATCTCCTCCCCCAACACCCCGGGGCTGCGCGACCTTCAGGGCGGGGCCGCACTCGACGAGCTGCTCGCCGGCGTGGCGGAAGCGCGCGGCGCGGGGCCGCCGATTTTCGTGAAGGTAGCGCCCGACCTCCACCCGGCGGAGATGGACGGCCTCGTCGCGGTCGCCATCGCCCGCGGCATTGACGGCCTCATCGTCGCTCACACCACCGTCGGCCGGCCGGAGCTGAAGTCGCGCTATCGCGACGAGGCCGGCGGCCTGTCCGGGGCGCCGCTCAAGGCGCTCGCGCTCCGGCGCCTGCGCGACTTCCGCAGCGCTTCGGGCGGCGAGCTTCCGCTGATTGCCGCCGGCGGCATCGAGAACGGCGTCGACGCCTATGCCCGCATCCGCGCCGGCGCGAGCCTCGTCCAGCTCTATTCCGCGCTCGTCTACCAAGGCCCCGGCCTCGCCCGGCTGATCCTCGGCGAGCTCAGGACCCTCCTCCGCCGCGACGGCTTCCGCACCGTCGCCGAGGCGGTGGGGACGGAATAGATGGATGAGTCTGGCTCCAGCGGTTCCCCGGCGAAAGCCGGGGCCCAGCCCTTCTGGCGATGCCGCTGGACCCCGGCCTGCGCCGGGGACAGCCGGGATTCGGCTTTTCTAAATCCCAGCGGAAAGGGTATCGCGCAGCCATGTCATACCTGAACCCGCTCCGGCTCGCATTCCCGCTCCTGCTCCTCGCCGCCTGTGCGATCCAGCCCGTGAACGGGGCGCCGGTGGCGGCGGCCGCCCGGTCGGGCATCGTCTCGGCCGCCGACCCGCGCGCGGCCGAAGCGGGGCGGGCGATCCTGAACGCCGGCGGCAGCGCGGCCGACGCGGCGCTCGCCACCATGCTGGCGCTGACGGTGGTCGAGCCGCAAAGCTCGGGCATCGGCGGCGGCAGCTTCCTGGTCCATCACGACGAGGCGGCCGGCAGCATCGCCAGCTATGACGGCCGCGAGCAAGCGCCCGCCGCCGCCACGCCGAACCTGTTCCTCGGCCCCGACGGCAAGCCGCTGCCGTTCGGCGAGGCGATGCCCGGCGGCAAGAGCGTCGGCGTGCCCGGCAACCTGCGGCTGGCGGCGCTCGCCCACCAGCGCCATGGGCGGCTGCCGTGGGCGCGGCTGTTTGAGCCGGCCATCCGCCTCGCCCGCGACGGCTTCGCGATCACCCCGCGCATGCACGCCATGCTCGCCGGCCGCGCCGCCCATGCCGGCATGACGGGGTGGGCGCGCGCCCAATTCTTCGGCGCCGACGGCGAGCCCAGGCCGGTCGGCACCGTCATCCGCAACCCCGAGCTCGCGCGCCTCTACGAAAGCCTCGCCGCGCGCGGCGCGGACTATTTCTACGTCGGCCCACCCGCGCACAACCTCGTCCGCGCGGTGACCACCGCCGCCCGCAATCCCTCGGCGATGACGCTTGGCGATCTCGCCACCTATGACGCCAAGGAGCGGCCGGTGCTGTGCGGCGAGTATCGCCGCCACCGCGTCTGCGGCATGGGGCCTCCTTCCTCGGGCGCGACCACGGTGTTCGCGATCCTCAAGCAGCTCGAGCGGTTCGAGATGGCGGCGATGCGTCCCGACGACCCCGCCGCCTGGCACCTGATCGCCGAATCGATGCGCCTCGCCTATGCCGACCGCGAGGCCTATATCGGCGACCCCGATCACGTCCGGGTGCCGACCCGGGGGCTGATGGACCCGGCCTATCTCGCCGCCCGCTCCCGGCTGATCTCCCGCGAGCGCGCGATGCCGAGCGTCGCCGCCGGCGCGCCGCCGGGCGCTCCCCGCGTCACCGCCGCCGCCGACGGCGAGGTCCCGTCCACCTCGCATTTCGTCGCGGCCGACGCGGCCGGCAACGTCGCCTCGATGACCTCGACGATCGAGAGCGTGTGGGGCTCGGGACTGACGGTCGACGGCTATTTCCTCAACAATGAGCTCACCGACTTCAGCTTCGCGCCCGCGCGCGACGGCGCCCCCGTCGCCAACCGGGTCGAGGGCGGCAAGAGGCCGCGCAGCTCGATGTCGCCAACCATCGTCTACGGACCCGACGGCGAGGTGCGGATCGCGGTCGGCGCCGCCGGCGGCCCGACCATCATCGCCCAAGTGGCCAAGGCGCTGATCGGCGTGATCGACTGGAAGCTGAGCGCGCAGGAGGCGATCGCGCTCCCGCAGATCGTGGCGATCGGCGACAGCGTAACGGTCGAGCGAGGCACCGCTCTCGAAGCGATGATCCCAGCTTTGGCCGCCCTCGGGCACCGCGTCGTCGCGACCGACCCAGGTTTCAAGGCCAATGCGGCCGAGCGGGTCGGCGGCCGGTGGCGCGGGGCCGCCGATCCGCGCAGCGAAGGGGTCGCGCTGGCGCAATGACGCTTGCCGTCAAGCCGGACTTGTTTCAGCATCCCTCCTGGAGCATCGGCGCAGGCGGCAAGTGGGGCCCTGACACTAGTTCGGGGTGACGACGGGTGGGGAGGTGTGATGCGCTCGTTCGAACAATTTCCCAATCTCGTCACCATGTTCTTCACCCGTGCGGCGGCGAAGGGCGACGCGCCTTTCCTGTGGGCCAAGCAAGGCGGCGAGTGGCGGCCGACCAGCTGGCGCGAAGCGGGGGAGGCGGTCGCTTCGCTCGCCGCCGCTTTGCGGAGGATCGGGCTCAAGCCCGGCGACACGGTGATGCTGGTCTCGGAGAACCGCCCCGAATGGTGCATCGCCGATCTTGCGATCATGGCGGCGGGCTGCGTGACCGTGCCGACCTACGCCACCAACACCACCCGCGACCACCAGCATATCCTCGACGACAGCGGTGCCCGGGCCGTGATCGTCTCGACCCAGAAGCTCGCCAGGCCGTTGCTCCCCGCCGCGCTCCGCACCTCGGGCTGCGAGCATGTCATCGGCATCGAGCCGATCCCTTCAGGGCAGGCGGGCAATGTCCAGTTCCACGACTGGCGGGCGCTGATCGAGGTCGAGGCCCCGGACGTCGAGGCCTGCGCCGCCGGCGCCGGCTTCGGCCGCGGCGACTTGGCCTGCATCATCTACACGTCCGGTACCGGCGGCGCGCCGCGCGGCGTGATGCAGCATCACGGCGCCATCCTCCACAATGTCGAGGGCTGCCTGGAGATCATCTCCGAGGATTTCGGGCTCGGCGACGAAATCTTCCTGTCGTTCCTGCCCGCCAGCCACGCTTACGAGCATAGCGGCGGCCAGTTCTTTCCGATCGGCGCCGGTGCGCAAATCTATTATTCCGAAGGCATCGAGAAGCTCGCCTCGAACATCGAGGAGGTGCGGCCGACGATCATGGTGGTGGTGCCGCGGTTGTTCGAGGTGCTGCGCCAGCGCATCCTCAAGGCGGTCGAGAAGCAGGGGAAGGTCAGCCATTATCTGCTGCGCCGCGCGGTCGCCATCGGGGCGAAGGACTATGCCGGCTCGGTCCCCTTGTGGGACCGGCCGATGGACCTCATCCTCGATCGGACCTTGCGGCCGAAGGTGAGCGCGCGGTTCGGCGGACGGATCAAGGCGATGGTGTCGGGCGGCGCGCCGCTCAACCCGGACGTCGGCATCTTCTTCCACGCCATGGGACTGACCGTGCTGCAGGGCTACGGCCAGACCGAGGCCGCCCCGGTGATCAGCTGCAACCGTCCCAAGGCCGGGATCAGGATGGACACGGTCGGCCCGCCGCTCCGGAACACCGAGGTCAGGATCGCCGGGGACGGCGAAATCCTCGTCCGCGGCGAGCTCGTCATGAAAGGCTATTGGCGCAACCAGGCGCTCACCGAGCGGGCGATCGTCGGCGGCTGGCTCCACACCGGCGATGTGGGTCATATCGACGAGGCCGGGCGGATCGTGATCACCGACCGCAAGAAGGATCTGATCGTGCTCGACAAGGGCGACAATGTCGCGCCGCAGAAGATCGAGGGGATGCTCACCCTGCAGCCGGAGATCCTCCAGGCGATGGTGGTCGGGGACAAACGGCCGCACATCGTCGGCCTGATCGTGACCGATCCCGAGTGGACGGCGGAATGGGCCAAGGCGAACGGAAAGCCCCCGGACCCTGCCGCGCTGCGCGAGGATTCAGCCTATTTGCGGGCCGTTTCGGCAGCGGTGGGCAGGGTCAACGCGGAGCTGTCGGTGACCGAGAAGGTTCGCCGCTTCATCCTCGCCGACGAGCCGTTCAGCGTCGCCAACGAGCAGCTGACGCCGTCGATCAAGATCCGGCGCCACGTGCTGAAGCAGGCGTATGGCGAGCGGCTCGACGCGCTCTACCGGCGCTGATCGCGGCGGTAGGGAGTGAAGTCGCCGAGCACGCAGCCGCCGAATTCGGCGCCGCTGACCGGCTCGAACACGGTGGCGATGTCGCCCGCGCACAATTGGCTGCTGGTGGTTCGGGTGACGAGCGCCCGGCCGAGGTTGAGGCCGGGACAGCCCGCCTCCGGCCGGTTGAGGTAGACTACGCCGCTGGTCCGGCCCTGGAACAGGATCAGTTCGTCGCCGATGGTGCGGTTGCCGCGCAGGTCGCGCTGGCTGACGCAGCTCACCGGCCGGTCCGGGCTGCGGCCCGCCAGCTCGCGGGCAAGCTCGTCCTCCGCGGCGGCGCTCATCGGGGCAGGGCCCGCGGCGATGCCGGCGCCGGCCACGCCGGCCAATGCGATCAGGGTCAACTTCTTCATGTTCGCCTCCATGGAGCCATAACGCTCCGCCGAACGACTCGGGCCTTCAGCCGCGGAAATTATCCTTCGCGCGGCGCCGCTCGGCAAGCTCGGCGGCGGAACGCGCGCGCATGAACGGGTTGGTCGCCAGTTCGAGCGCGATCGTGGTCGGCACCGTCGTCTCGCCGGCGGCGCGCGCCGCCTCGACCTCGGCCAGCCGCCGCCGCAGCGCCGCATTGTCGGGCTCCGCCGTCACCGCATAGCGGCCGTTGGCGAGCGTATATTCGTGGGCGCAATAGACCTGGGTCTGCGGCGGCAGGCGGGCGAGGCGCTGGAGGTTGGCGTGCATCTGTGCGGCCTCGCCCTCGAACAGCCGGCCGCAACCCATCGCGAACAAGGTGTCGCCGACGAAGATCAGCGCCTCGGACGGAAGATGATAAGCGATGTGGCCGGCAGTATGGGCCGGCACCTCGAGGACGTGAGCCTCGAGCGCGCCGAGCCGCACCAGGTCTCCCTCGCGCACCTGGCGGTCGAGGGTGGGGATGCGGTCGGCCTCGGCCGCCGGGCCGGTCACGAGACAGCCGGTTGCCGCCTTGATCGCGGCGTTGCCGCCGGTGTGGTCGGGGTGCCAGTGGGTGTTCCAGATCTGCCCGATCCGCCAGCCGCGCGCATCCGCCTCCGCCAGCACCGGTTCGGCGACCGCCGGATCGACGACCAGGGTCTCGCCCGTATCCGCCTCATGCGCGAGCCACACATAATTGTCGGTGAGCGCCGGAATGCGGACGATCTCAAGTCGCGATGGCATCGTAACCCTCATGGTTGAATTCGATCAGGCAGAAGCCGTGGCCGAAAGGATCCGCGAACATCGCGAGCTTTCCATAAGCGGCATCGCACGTCTCGCCTTCCTGCACCGCTCCCGCCGCCTGCGCCCGCTCGATCGCTTCGCCGATACGGTCGACGATGAAGTCGGGGTGGATCGGGGTCCAGTGGCGGGTGTAGCGGCGCGTGTCGCCGCCGGCCGGCCCGATCGCCGTGCCCGCTCGCTTTTTCAGCAGGTAGATGGGCGCGTCGCGGCCGATCAGCTCGACGAATTCGGGACCGAACCGCCGCCCCACTCTCAGCCCCAGCGCGGCGGTGTAGAAGGCGATGCCGGCTTCGATGTCCGGCACGTCGATGTTGAGAAGCAGGCTCACCATGTCCCGCTGTTCGGCATCGACGCCCACGGCTCCTGCGGCGGCAGCCGCTCGCCCCCTTGGAGCAGCTCGATCGAAATGGCGTCCGGCGTCCGCACGAACGCCATGTAGCCGTCGCGCGGCGGCCGGTTGATGGTGACGCCATGATCCATCAGCCGCCGGCAAGTCTCGTAGACATCGTCCACCCGGTAGGCGAGGTGGCCGAAATTGCGGCCGCCTTGATAGCCCTTCTCGTCCCAATTGTGGGTGAGCTCGACCTGGGCGTCCTCGTCGCCCGGTGCGGCTAGGAAGATGAGGGTGAAGCGGCCCGGCTCATTGTCCACCCGCCGCAGCTCGCGCAGGCCGAGCAGGGTGAAGAAGCGGATCGTCTCGTCCGGATCGGAGACGCGGATCATCGTGTGCAGATATTTCATTCCGGTTCCTTAACTGTTCCGCTAGGCGGCCGCGCCGGTTGCTTCTAATATGCGCCCGGAACCGGGAACGTTCCATCATTTGGGGGCCACATGACGCGGGATCGCAGCACCACCAGCCTGATCGCGGCGACCATCGTCGCGCTTGGCATCATCATCGGCGGCTTCCTGCTCGGCGACGGGCTGCGCCGCGCTCGGATGGCCGACCGCTCGGTCACGGTGCGCGGCCTGTCGGAGCGCGACGTCACCGCCGATCTCGCCACCTGGACGATCAATTATACCGAGCAGGGCACCGAGCTTGGCGGCGTCCAGAACGCGATCGACCAGGATACGCGCGCAATCGCCGACTTCTTCCGCCGGGCCGGCTTCAAGGACCAGGAGGTCAGCAACGCCGGCGTCAGCGTCAATCAATTTTACGACAGCAACCGCGGCGAGAACAGCGTCACCGTGCGCCGCAAGCTGCAGCTCAGGACCAACGACGTGATGAAGGCGCAGGCGGCTTACGCCCGCCAGTTCGACCTCATCCGTGGCGGCGTCGCGATCGAGGAAGGCTCCGATATCGTCTACAGCTTCACCAAATTGAACGACGTCAAGCCGGCCATGATCGCCGAGGCGACCCGCGACGCTCGCAAGGGGGCGCAGCAATTCGCCAACGATTCCGGAACCAGCGTCGGCGGCATCAAGCAGGCGACCCAGGGCTATTTCTCGATCGGCGCCCGGCACGGCAGCGAAGGGGAATCCGGCAACGATTCGCCGTTCCAGAAGGTGCGGGTCGTGACCACGACCGACTTCTACCTCGACTGAGGCAGATCGCGATTGGCGGCGAGCGCGGTGCGCGCGGCTCTGGCCGCGTCCGAATTGGGCGCCGCCTTGATCGCCCTCGCATAGAGGCCGCGCGCCGCCTCGATCTCGCCGGATATGCCGGCGACGTTGCCGGCGTGGACAAGCAGATTGGCGTCGTCGGGAGCGAGCCGCACCGCTTCGGCGATGTCGTCCTGCGCCCGCGCCAAGCGGCCTTCTTTCAGCGCCAGCGCGGAGGACAGATACCAGCCGAACGGATCGGCGGGGACCAAAGCGAGCCCTTTGTCGATGTCCGCGCGCGCGCCGGTCAGGTCGCCGAGCGCCACCCCAGCCCGGCCGCGGTCGAGATGCACCTCGCCGCGCAGCTCGGAAGCGAGCAGAGCCGTCGCCAGCGCCGCATCGAACGCCTTGCGCGCCCTGGCGGCATTGCCGGCGGCGAGCCAGCTATTGCCCGCCTGCACCCACAGATCGGCATGGCGAGGATCCCGCGCGGTTTCGGCCTCGGCCGCGGCCTGCTCGAATTCAGTGGCCGCCGCGGGCCAGCGTTCGAGCGCGACATAGGCAAGGCCGAGACACTGGCGGGCATCGAGCCCGCCGCCCTTGATGCGCCAGTCGCTCGCCACCTGCACCGCCTGCCCCGGATTGCTCTTCACCAGCCCGGTGCAGTGCCTGGCGGCAGTCTCGTCCGGTACGGGAGCGGGCTGGGCGGCGGCCAGCGCCAGCAGCATGGCAATCACAAAACCTCCAGAAGTCGATCGACGGTCGCGATCAGCAGCGCGATGTCCCGCTCGCGCGACAGGCGATGGTCGCCGTCCTTGATGAACGTCGCCTGCACGTCGGCTGAACGGAGCCGCTTCACCAGCTCCAGCGTATTCGCCCATGGCACGTCGGCGTCCGCCTGGCCGTGGAGCAGCCGCACCGAGCAGTCGACCGCGATCGGCGCGTGGAGCAGCCGCAGCGTCTCGCCGCTCTCCCAGAAGGCGCGCGTGGTGACGTAAGGGCGGTCGGCATGAGGCGAAGGCTCTTCAAGCCGCCCTTCGCGCAGGATGGCTAACTTCTGCTCTTGGCTGAAGCCCCAGGCGGTGAAGTCCGGCGCCGGCGCGATCCCGACCAGGCCGGCGACCCGCTCCGGCCGGGCCAGCGCCGCGAGCAGCATCAGCCAGCCGCCCATCGAGGAGCCGACCAGCACGACCTCGCCTTGCGCGACCTCGTCGATCATCGCCAGCGCATCGCCGCGCCAGTTGGCGAGCGTCTGGGTTTCGAAATCGCCGTCGCTCGCGCCGCAGCCGGCATAGTCGAAGCGCAGCATCGCCCGCCCCTCGCTCGCCGCCCAGCTGTCGAGCGCGGTCGCCTTGCCGCCCTCCATGTCCGACATATAGCCGGGCAGGAAGACCAGCACCGGTCCGCGCCCCGGGCGATAGCGGTAGGCGAGGCGCAGCCCGTCCCCGATCTCGAGCTGCCGGATGTCGTCCATCCGTCGCCCTTAGCAAGCGCCGCGGCCCCGCCGCAATCAGCGGCGGCTGGCCTGGAGCCCGGCGGCGCCGCGCCGGGCCAGCAGCACGAGATTGTCGGCCTTGACCTTCTGGAGAAACGAGCGCGGCTTCTTCATCAGCTTCCGAACGGGGCTCGCCTCCAGCCCGAGGGCGGCGGCGACATCGGCGACGAAGAATACGCAATTGCGGCGGTTGAGGTGGTATGACGGCTGCGGCAGCGTCCGGTAGCCGTCGATCAGCGCGAGGACCGAACGATATTCCTGGTCGCTGAGCTTGAGCGAGAAATGGCGATCGCTCCTGGCGACATATTTCGCATCCACGGCGATGACTTCGCCTTCGACCGCGCCCATCAGCACGGCCGGACTCACCCGTTTCGCGGTGAAGCCGAAATTGGCGTCGACTGTCTCGCCGGTTGCATCGACGCTGCCGGTGATCCGGACGAAGGCGTGCGGGAAACGCTCGCCCCATTCGCGCGAGTAGAAGCTGATTTCGACCGCCGCGCCCGCCGGCGCCGGCCCAAGAAGGAACAAGAGAACGCGCAGCAAGCGCCGCCCGAGGACGATGCTCGGCATCGGCCGCTCCGGAAGAAGGGCCGGTGCAACCTGCGCCGGCCCTCTAGATCATTCAGTTCGAGCTGGAGCTGCTGCTCGAATCGTCGTCGTCCCCTTCGAAGCAATCGGCGAGCAGGCAGATCGCGACGCCGGCCGCCACCAGGCCGACCACGATCCACAGCGTATTGCCTTCGCCCGTCAGGTTCATCCGACGGTCCTCCTCCAGATTGGCGAGGTCGAAGCTCATCACCTGCGCCTTGGCCATCTTGTTGCCGGAGAAGCGGAAGTCGGCGAAGCGCATCTCGCGACTAGTGGTGCGGCCGTCGAGCGTCTGCGCTCCGACGGTCTGGCCATAGCCCAGGGTGAGGCCGTAGCTCGGCTTCTCCGCATTGGTATAGCCTTGGCCGAGCGGAATGCGGAGGTTGACTGTCGCGGTGGCCCCGCGCGGAGCATCGAAGGTCGAGAACGCATAGTTCTGGGCCAAAGCCGGCGTAGCCGACGTCAGGCACAAGGCGGCGCAAGCGGTCGCGGTAACGAGTTTTCTTACCATCACTTCCCCCTTTTCTTCGCTGCGTTACGGCTCCTGTGCTGGAGCCGGCCGATGATAACACAGTTTCGCGCCATCTCGATGGGTTCGTTACGTAACCGATTCAATAGCTTGGGGGTTGACGGGCTGGCGCTGGTCAGCGGCTGGACGGAAATGTCGCTGGCGCACGGCCCGCGATCAGGCCCAGATTGTCGCGCGTGACTTTCTGCAGGAAGGCCTTCGGCTTCTTCATGAGCTTGCCGTCGGGAACAGCCTTGAGGCCGATCGCAGCGGCCACTTCGGCTACGAAGAACACGCAATTGCGGCTGTTGAGATCGTAGGAAGGCTGCGGGAGCGCCTGCCACCTGCGGACCACCTTCTCGACGGCTCGATATTGGTCGTCGGTCAGCAGGAGCGTGAAATGCCGGTCGCTCTTGGCGATGTAGGCGGGGGTTTCGCTGATCACCTGTCCGCCGACCGGGCCCATCAGCACCGACGGGCCGACCTGCCGGCGCAAGGTGAAGCCGAAGCTCGCATCGACCGGCGCGCCGGTTTCGTCGAGCGTGCCCTTGAGGACCACGAACGCGTGCGGGAAGCTGGATCCGAAATCTTTCGAATAGAAGGCGATTTCGACCGCCGCCGGAGCCGCGGCCGGCCACAGGAAAAGGATCAGAAGGAGCAGCAATCGCCTGCGCATGGACTGCTTCATCGCCCGGCGGCGGAAATTTTGTAAACCCCTTTTGATGCTCCAAGGCTCGCCGGGACAGAGCAGCCCTGCCCCGGTCCAGCTGGAAAAGTGCTTCCGCGCATTCGGCGCGAGCGCGACGGGGGCGTGCTTGACTGGCGGCGGCTCCCGCCTAATGGCTGCGCGCGTCATGACGAAAATGGTCGCCATCACCCTTCCCGACGGCACGGTTCGCGAAATCGAGCCGGGCACGACCGCGGCCGAGGTCGCCGCGGCGATCGGCCCGGGGCTGGCCAAGGCGGCGCTCGCCGCGCGGGTGAACGGCGAGGTGCGCGACCTCAACCGGCCGATCGAGGGCGATGCCGAGCTGGCGCTGATCACCGCCAAAGACGAAGCCGACGCGCTCGAGCTGGCGCGCCACGATTACGCCCATGTCCTCGCCGAAGCGGTGCAGAACCTGTTTCCTGGGACCCAGATCACGTTCGGCCCGGCGACGGAGGACGGCTTCTATTACGACTTCGCGCCCAGGGACCGGCCGTTCACCGAGGAGGATCTGCCTGCCATCGAGGAGGAGATGCGCCGCGTGATCGCCCGCGACGCGCCGCTGGTGCGCGAGGTCTGGACCCGCGCCCGGCTCATCCAGTGGTTCAAGGACCATGGCGAGACCTTCAAGGCGGAATGGGCGGCCGAGTTGCCCGAAGGCGAGGAACTGACCGTCTACCGGGCCGGCGACTGGCTCGACATGTGCCGCGGCCCTCACCTCGCCTCGACCGGCAAGCTCGACCCGCACGCGTTCAAGCTGACCCGCGTGTCCGGAGCCTATTGGCGCGGCGACCAGAAGAATGCGATGCTGTCGCGCATCTACGGCACCGGCTGGCTCAACAAGAAACAGCTCGACGCCCACCTCGAGCGGCTCGAGGAGGCGGCCAAGCGCGACCACCGCAAGCTCGGCCGCGAGATGGACCTGTTCCACTTCCAGGAGGAAGCGGCGGGATCGATCTTCTGGCACGCGCCCGGCTGGACGCTCTACCAGGCGCTCGAACAATATATGCGGCGGCGGCTGGACGCTGCCGGCTATGACGAGGTGCGGACGCCGCAGGTCTATCACAACAAATTCTGGGTGACTTCGGGCCATTGGGAGAAGTTCCGGGAGAACATGTTCGTCATTCCCGACGAGCGCCCTTCGACCGAGGAGGGCAGCCCGATCATCGGCCCGGATCCCGTGTACATGGCGCTGAAGCCGATGAACTGCCCCGCGCACATCCAGATTTTCGACCAGGGCATCAAGAGCTACCGCGACCTGCCGATCCGGATGGCGGAATTCGGCAATTGTCACCGCAACGAGCCGCACGGGGCGCTGCACGGGCTGATGAGGGTGCGCCAGTTCGTCCAGGACGACGCCCACATCTTTTGCCGCGAGGACCAGTTCCACGACGAATCGGTGCTGTTCATCGAGCTGCTGAAGCGGGTTTACGACGACCTCGGCTTTGCCGACTGGTTCGTGAAGCTGGCCACACGCCCCGACATGCGCGCTGGCGAAGACCATCTGTGGGACAAGGCCGAGGTGGGGCTCGAGCGGGCGCTGAACGCGGTCGCCTTGCCGTTCGAATGGGCACCGGGGGAGGGCGCCTTCTACGGTCCCAAGATCGAGTTCCACCTGCGCGACGCGATCGGGCGGAGCTGGCAGTGCGGGACGCTCCAGCTCGACTTCGTGCTGCCGGAGCGGTTCGACATCAACTATATCGGCGAGGATGGCGGCAAGCACCGGCCGGTCATGCTCCACCGCGCGATCGTCGGCTCGATGGAGCGGTTCATCGCCATCCTCATCGAAAACCATGCCGGCAAGCTGCCGCTCTGGCTGGCGCCCACGCAGGCCATGGTGGCGACGATCGTCTCCGACGCCGACGCTTATGCCGGAGAGGTGCTCGCTGCCCTGCGCGCCGCCGGCATCCGGGCCGAAGCGGATCTGCGCAACGAGAAGATCAACTACAAGGTGCGCGAGCACAGCCTCGCCAAGGTCCCCAACCTGCTCGTCCTCGGCAAGCGCGAAGCCGAGGAGCGCACCGTCGCGCTGCGGCCGCTCGGCACCGATGCGCGCCAGGAAGTGGTCGCGCTGGATGCGCTGGTGGAGCGGCTCCGGACTGAAGTTTTGCCGCCCGATCTGCGGCCGTAATGGGCGCCGTCGTTCAGCCCGGCTGTGAGATCAGCCGCGAGCGAACGGCGCGCCGCATTCGACGCCATCATCATCTCGCCCCCTATGCCGCGCTGGTGCTGCGCGGCGGCTATGTCGAAGCCGGCGATCGCGGGCGCTTTCGAGTCGAGCCGGGCGACGTCCTGCTGCACGACCGGTTCGATGCCCACCAGGACCAGTTCGGCGCCCGCGGCGCCGACATCTTCAACCTGCCGTTGCCCGAGCCGCCGCAGGCGAGCTTCGGGCGCACGGAGGATCCCGACCGCGTCGTGCGGACATCCGAGACTGATCCCGCGGAGGCCGCGGCGCTGCTGCTTGAAGAGCTTGCCGCAAACGACGCCGCGCTCGCCGATTGGCCCGACCTGCTTGCCAGCGACCTCGCCGCAGGCCGTGTGCGGCGCCTGGACGAATGGGCGGAGGGGATGGGCCTCGCCCCGTCCACCGTGAGCCGCGGCTTCAAACTGGCCTACGGAATTTCGCCGCAGCGTTTCAGGCTCGAGAACCGTGCCGGCCGCGCCGCCCGGGCCCTGGAACGGTCACACCTGAGCGTCGCTTCAATTGCCGCCGACAGCGGGTTCGCCGATCAGCCGCATCTGACGCGCACGCTGCGCGCGCTGCTTGGCCACCCGCCGGCGCGCCTCCGGGCGAGGGTCAACTGCATTCAAGACGAAGCGCCGGACCCGGCATAGCAAGGATCGGGTGAACCGGCGCAATTTCCTCGCCTCCGCCTGCGCAGCCTCGCTACTGGCCACCCGACTTGGCGCCCAGCCGGCCGCGGCCACGATGCGCACCCGCTGGATCGTCCGAGGCTCGGAAGGTTTCGACGCGCTGTCCTTCCTCAGCCCCTTGTCGGGCGATCCCTTTTACGCGGATTATTATAAGGAAGAAGTTGGCGCCTTCGCGGCACGCCTGCCGGCAACGGTGATGGCAACGATCAAGGCGCTGAAGGCGCGCGCGAAGCAGGCGAACATCCTGCTGTCGCCCTTCCTGGACCTGCGCTTCTCGGCCGGGCCGGACGCCACCATCGCCGACCTTATCGCGTCGCTCGACGCCGCCGAGCGGGTCCTTCGCCCACCCTTGGAGGCGAGCCCCTATTGGGATGGCGAGGGCGACTGGAGGCGGTTCATGGCCGAGGCTCCGGCGATCAGGTCCGTTCTGATGGCGCTTCGCGAGGCCGGCTTTGGCCAGTTCCGGTCGGCCATCTTCGCGCCCAAGGCTGCGAAGCGGTTTCCACTGCTGCGGGAGAAATTGAACCGCTTCGACGTCGTCGGCGAGGTCGAGCGCTTCACCGGCCGCACGCTTGAGGCGGACGTTGAAGTGGTCCTGCTCGAATTCTGCAAGCCGCACGGCATCAAGGTGATCGGGCAGAAGTTCCTGTCGGCGATCGACTGGGACGACGACATCGTGATCCGCACCGCCGGTCACGAGCTGCTGCACCCTCCCGTCAGGATGGAGGGCGAAGCGGCGAAGGCGGCGCTCGCGGTGCTCAGCCGCGACCCGCTGCTGCAGCGTATCGTGAAGGAGCACGATCCGGCGTTCGGCTATAACAGCCTCGAAGGCCTTTTCGACGAGGACCTCGCCTCCGCCCTCGACCAACTGATCGCCGAGCGGCTCGGCGTGGCCCGCGACCCGGCGGAGCGATGGACCGAGGTGGACGGCGGGATGCACATCCTGTCCGCTGCCTTCTACGGCATGATGAAGCGCGACGGCTTTGCCGCCACCGGCGGCGATCTCGAAACCTGGCTGCTCCGCAAAGTGGCTGCCGGCGGCCTGGCCCCGCCCTCGCTTCATCGCGCGGCGGCCGAGGTGCTGAAGCGGCCGGCGGACAGGCTGTGGCCGGTCGACGCCGTCTGACGCCGCTGCGGCTTTGCCGTCACTCATTCCCAAAATCGTCCGGGCCGGTCCGGGCCGTCTTTCCTTTGGGCGCGCAGGCCACTAGGTGAAAGCGGTACCTTTCGGCATCAGGAGAAACCACTATACGTCCCCCTCTTACCCGGCGCCCGCAGACGCCGCCGATGAACGGCCCCCGCTTCAACGAATTCATCGCTTCGCCCAAGGTGCGCGTGATCGATGAGAATGGCGAGAATCTCGGGGTGATGCTCACTCAGGAAGCGATCGAGCAGGCCGCCGAAATCGGCCTCGACCTGGTCGAAGTGTCGCCCAATGCCGACCCGCCCGTCGCCAAGTTCCTCGACGTCGGCAAATATAAGTATGAGGCCCAGAAAAAGGCCAATCTGGCGCGGAAGTCCCAGAAGACGCAGGAGATCAAGGAGATCAAGATGCGTCCCAACATCGACGACCATGATTATGACGTGAAGATGAAGAAGGTGTTCTCCTTCATCGAGGAGGGCGACAAGGTGAAGATCACCCTGCGCTTCCGCGGCCGCGAGCTTGCGCATGGCGAGCTCGGCATGCGGCTCCTCCAGCGTGTCCAGCAGGATACGAACGCGGCCGCGAAGATCGAGCAGCACCCGCGCATGGAAGGCCGGCAGATGCTGATGGTGCTCGCGCCGAAATAAGCGTGCGGACACCGCGAATAGGGCTTGCGCTGTCGGCGCATTCGGCCGCTGAAGAAATCAACCCATGCGCGGCGGAACCGACGGAGGTTAGCTTTCCGTAACGGCAATTTCGCACCGGCCGTTGAAGATGGTTTCGTTCTGCAACGCAATTGTTGCGGGAATGCAATAAGCTGCCCTCGACATGCTGGAAATGGCGGTTTTGCGCTGGCGGCTACCGTGGCTTTTCAGTAGCTCTGGACCAAACGCGATAAATTCACGGGAGGGGAAGATGAGAAAGTCTCTGTGGCTGATGTCCGCCGGTGTTCTGGCGATGGCTTCGCCCGCTTTTGCGCAGGACGAGCAAGACGAGGCCGCGGCGACCGCCGAGACTGGAGCGGCCGACGAGGTTGCCGGCGCCGCCGCCGCGCAGCAGGACGGCGACATCATCGTCACCGCCACCCGCCGCAACGAGGCCTTGTCGGACGTTCCCCTCGCCGTCTCGGCAGTAACCGGAGAATCGCTGGAGAATTCCGGCGCGGCGGACATCCGCCAGCTCCAGCAGCTGTCGCCGTCGCTGCTGGTCTCCTCGACCCAGTCCGAAGCCGGCGCGAGCAGCGCCCGCATCCGCGGCGTCGGCACGGTCGGCGACAACCCCGGCCTCGAAAGCTCGGTCGCGGTGTTCATCGACGGCGTCTACCGCTCGCGCAACGGCACCGCGCTGACCGAGCTCGGCCCGGTCGAACGGGTCGAAGTTCTGCGCGGTCCTCAAGGAACCTTGTTCGGCCGCAACGCGTCCGCCGGCATCATCTCGGTGATCACCGCCCGGCCATCCTTCGACGGCCAGGAAGGACGGGCGGAACTGAGCTATGGCAATTACGATTTCCTTCGCGCCGAGCTCGGCTTCACCGGACCCTTGTCGGAAACCGTCGCCTATCGCATCGACGGCGTCTATCTGAAGCGCGACGGCTTCCTCGAGGACGTGGTCTCGGGCCGCGACCTCAACGACCGCGACCGCTATCTCCTGCGCGGCCAACTGTTGTTCGAGCCGAACGACAATTTGTCGATCCGCCTGATCGGCGACTATTCGAACCGGGACGAGGAATGCTGCGGCGCCGTCTTTCTGCCGGCGAGCGATGCCGTCACCGACGGCAGCGGCGGCTTCACCGTACAGCCGTCGACCATCGCCGGCATCGAGCGGGCGCTGGGCGGGATCATCAGCGACGACACGTTTGAGCGTGTGACCGCGATCACCCCCGGCCGCAACTACCGCCAGGACGTCGAGGATTACGGCCTGTCCGGCGAAGTCATATACGATTTCGGCGGCGCCGAGCTCACCTCGATCACCGCCTATCGCAGCAACGACTACGTGCGCGGCCAGGATGCAGACTTCAACAACCTCGACATCCTGTTCCGCGCCGACGACGGCGGCGCCCGCAACAAGTTCGAGACCTTCACCCAGGAGCTGCGGCTCCAAGGCGAAGCGTTCGGCGGCCGCCTCGACTGGCTGGTCGGCGCTTATTACGCCAACGAGAAGCTGACGGTGGACGACAACCTCCACTACGGCAACGACTATGAGCGCTACGCCAACTGCCTGCTGTTCGCCGCGGTGCTGCCGAGCGCGCTTGCGCCGACGCCGACCGGCTCGTGCGTCAACGTGCCGGTCGTGCAGGGCACGATCGACTTCCTGATCTCGCTGCCGCCGACCGATCCCCGCCGCGCCAACATCCCGCTGCTCAGCGCGCTCATCGCCAACCCGTTGCGGCCGGGCTTCGGCTCGCTCGCCGCCGTGTTCGGCCAGCCGACCTTGCCGTTCGGCGGGACCGGCCTTCAGGATCATTACGAGCAGCGCAGCCGCAACTTCGCCTTCTTCACCCACAACATCATCGAGCTGACCGACCGCGTGAACCTCACGCTCGGCCTGCGCTATACCAACGAGCGCAAGACGCTCGACGCCGTCCTTACCGACGACAACCTGCTCTGCTCGTTCGTCTCGGCCAGCCCGCTGGCCGCGCTCGGCACGCTGCCGTGCGTGATCCCCAGCGTCGCCGGCGGCAGCTTCGTGCAGGAGAATGCCAAGAACAAGGAAGACGCGCTGAGCGGCACCGCCGTGCTCAGCTTCAAGCCGACCGACCGGCTGCTGGCCTATCTCAGCTATTCGCGCGGCTACAAGGCCGGCGGCTTCAACCTCGACCGCTCGGCGCTGCCGCGCCAGATCACGATCGGGGCGTCGGGGCCGGTCGCGGGACCGGTCTGCGCGTCCGCCACCCAGCCGGGCTGCGCCGGGCCGGCGCGGCTCGAGGACCTGATCTTCGAGCCGGAGAATGTCGACGCGTTCGAGATCGGCGCCAAGTATAACGGCAACGGGTTCGACCTTAACGTCACCGCCTTCCAGCAGATTTTCGACGACTTCCAGCTCAACACCTTCAACGGCCTCAACTTCGTGGTCGAGAACGTGAACAGCTGCGGCGACAGCATCGGCGGGGCGGACACCGACAACGACCGCACCACCGGCGCGTGCGCCGGCAAGGTCAGGGGCGGCGTCAAGAGCCGGGGCGTCGAGGTCGAGGCGTTCATGCGGCCGATCGACTATCTCGGCATCAACCTGGGCGCGACCTATGTCGACACCGAGTATCGCAACAATCTGGTCGGGGTCGACGGGCGCCCGCTCACCAACGCTTTGTTCCAGCTTCCCGGCCGCCGCGTGTCCAACTCGTCGCTGTGGACGCTGACCGGGTCGCTCAGCTACAGCCCGCCGCTCGGCGACAGCGGCCTCACCGGCCTGTTCTATGTCGATGGGCGCTACCAGAGCCAGTACAATACCGGTTCCGACCTCGATATCGAGAAGACGCAGGACAGCGTGTTCGTGATGAACGCCCGCGTCGGCGTGCGCGGCAGGGACATGCGCTGGGGCGTCGAGCTTTGGGCGCAGAACCTGTTCGACGAGGATTACACGCAGATCTCGTTCGACGCGCCGATCCAGGGATCGGGCACGATCCGCGGCGTGCAGCGGGGCTTCTACCCCCGCGCCACGCAGCTGTTCGGCTCGTTCCTCGCCGAGCCGCGCACCTACGGCATCACGCTGCGCACGCAATTCTGAGCGCAGGCGGGATCAGGGAAGGGGCCTCGCCGGCGACGGCGGGGCCCTTTGCTCATGCCGCCGCCAGCGCGTCGCGGCCGGCCGGGCTGGCGGCCCTGAGCAGGCGGGAGTGCAGCGCCTTGAGCCGCCCCGGCCCGACGATCTTCTCGCCGGCGAGATCGGTGAGGTAAAAGACGTCGACCGCGCGCTCGCCATACGTGGCGATATGCGCCGAATGGATCGTCGCCTTCGATTGGAGGATGGCATGGGCGAGCCCGCTCAGCAGCGCGGCGCGGTCGCGGGCATTGACCTCGACCACGGTGTAGCGGCTTGACGCCCGGTTATCGACGAACACCGCGGGGCGGATGTCGAAGGTCTCGGACCTGGCGAGCGGCAGCGATTTCGCCTCGAGCCGGTCGGTGAGCGGCTCCTGCCCGCCGACCGCCTCGACGACGGCCTGCTCGAGCCGGGCCAGCTGGTGCGGATCGTCGAAAGGACCGCCGGCGGCGTCCTGGACGAGGAAATTGTCGAGCGCCATGCCGTCGGTCGAGGTGTGGATCCGCGCGTCGATGATGTTGCCGCCGGCGAGGCTGATCGCTCCCGCCACGCGGTAGAAGAGGCCGGGCTGGTCCTTGGCATAGACGGTGAGCAAGGTCGCGCCGCGATCCGCCTGGATGCTGGTCTCGACCGGGCTCGCCGTGGCCGGCGTGCGATCCGCCGCGTCGACGAAGCGCGCATTCTGTTCGAGCACCTCTGGCGGCTCGGCGAGCCAGTAGGAATCGGGCAGGCGCCAGCCGTGGCGGGCGAAGCGGCTTTCGTCCCAGCCCAGCCGTCCGGCAAGCTCCGCCTGGGTCGCCGCCACCCGCTCGCGCCGGCCCCGTTGCTTGTGGCCGAGGCGCAGATGCTCCTCGGCAAGGTCGAACAGGTCGCGCAGCAGCCGGCGCTTCCAGCCGTTCCACACGCCGGGGCCGACCGCGCGGATGTCGACGACGGTGAGGATGAGCAGCAGGCGCAGCCGCTCGAGGCTGCCCACCTGGGCGACGAAGTCGGCGATCGTGTCCGGGTCGGACAGGTCGCGCTTGAAGGCCGTCGCCGACATCAGAAGGTGCCGCCGCACCAGCCAGGCGACGGTTTCGGTCTCCGCTTCGTCGAGGCCGAAGCGGGGGCAGAGCGTGCGCGCCACCTCCGCCCCGAGCAGGCTGTGGTCGCCGCCGCGCCCCTTGGCGATATCGTGGAGAAGGACCGCGACGTAC
Source organism: Allosphingosinicella sp. (assembly GCA_035942355.1). Taxonomy (GTDB): domain Bacteria; phylum Pseudomonadota; class Alphaproteobacteria; order Sphingomonadales; family Sphingomonadaceae; genus Allosphingosinicella. The sequence goes on from DASZDE010000145.1 coordinate 21,760, forward strand.
AGCGCCCGCCGCGAGGATATCTGGTGGATCAACGTGCTGGCGAGCGGATGGTCGTCGCGGAGCTCGCCGCGCTCGATGCGGGCGAGCAGGCCGATCGCCCGAATGGAATGCTCGTCGACCGTATAATGGTGGTACATGTCGAACTGCATCTTGGCGACGACCCGGCCGAAATCGGGAACGAAACGGCCGAACACGCCGGCCTCGTTCATCCAGCGCAGCACCGTCTCCGGGTCGCGCGGGGAACTGAGCACCTCCATGAACAGAGCGTTGGCGCGCGGATCCTCGCGGACGCGGCCGTCGATCAGCCGGGCGTCGCGGCCCGCCGCCCGCATCGCCAGCGGGTGGATCTCAAGGCCGTATTTGTCGGCGAGCGCGAACATGCCGATGAGCCGGACAGGATCCTCGGCGAAGAAATCCTCGCTCGGCAGCGCCAGCCGGCCGCGCTGGAGCACGAAGCCCTCGAGCTTGCGCGGGCGCCAGCGTATCGCCGGCAGGCCGAAGCGGCGGCCGCTCTTGGCGAAGCGCTCGTCGAGATGGGCGAGGAACAGGCCGGTGAGGTCGCCGACCGCCTTGGCGTGCAGGAAATAATGGCGCATGAAGCGTTCGACCGGGGCATTGCCCGGGCGGCCGGCATAGCGCATCCGCACCGCCACCTCGCGCTGATAGTCGAGGCTCAGCCGGTCCTCGGCCCGGCCCGCGATCAGGTGGAGGTGGCAGCGCACCGCCCACAGGAACCGCTCCGCCTTCTGGAACCGCCGCAGCTCCTCCGAGGACAGCAGGCCGGTCTCGACCAGCTCCGGCACCGACCGCACCCGATAGGCATATTTGCCGATCCAGAACAGAGTATGGAGGTCGCGGAGGCCGCCTTTACCCTCCTTGACGTTGGGCTCGACGACATAGCGGCTGTCACCCATCCGCTGGTGGCGCGCGTTGCGCTCGGCCAGCTTCTCGGTGACGAAGCTGTCGACCTTGCCCGCCACCACCTCCTTCCAGAAGCGCGCCTGCACCTCGTCGTACAGCCGCTCGTCGCCCCATATGTAGCGCGCCTCGATCATCGCCGTGCGCACCGTATGCTCGTTGGACGCGATATGGATGATCTCGTCGAGCGAGCGGGTCGAGTGGCCCAGCTTCAGGCCGAGGTCCCACAGCAGATAGAGGATCGATTCTATCACCTGCTCGGTCCAGCCGGTCGGCTTCCACGGCGTCACGAACGCGATGTCGATATCGGAATGGAGCGCCATCTCGCCGCGGCCGTAGCCGCCCACTGCCATCAGCAGCAGCCGTTCGGACGCGGTCGGGCTGCCCAGCGGATAAAGGTGGCCGACCGCGAAGTCGTGGACGAGGCGCAGCAGCTGATCGGCCAGGAAGGCGTAGGCAGCCGCAGCCTCGCTGCCGTGGTACGGTTTGGCCTCCAGCCGCTGGGCGATTTCCGCACGGCCGTCGGCAAGCGCTTGCTTGAGGAGCTTGGTGGCCGCCCTCTTCTTCGCCTGGGCATTGCCGCCGAGCCCGGCCAGCCGGTCCGCGATCAGCCGTCGGTCGATGATCGTTCGACGGTTCGGGACGCGGAGCGAGCGTTCGGGCATCCCGGGAACTTAGGAGCAGCACGCGGCGAGGGAAACAGCACATGTGCTCCACGGGCGGCGGCAAGACGCCGAGCCACTGAGCCGAGCGCAAAGTTTCGCGCGGCAAGGTTGCTCGATCGACTTCAGCCTCTACCTGGTCGGACAGGTGGTGCTGACCGCCGCCGATTTCGTACTCTGATGCGAAGCCGGCTTCAGCCCTCCGCCGCCAGCGCCTTCAGCCGGTAGATGAGGTCGAGTGCCTCGCGCGGGGTGAGGGCGTCGGCGTCGGCCTGCTCCACAGCCCTCCGCAGCGGGTCGGGCGGCGGCTCCTCCTGCGCAACCGCGGCGAACAGGGGCAGGTCGTCGAGGCCGGCGGCGATGCCGCCGGTCGCGGCGCGGCCTTCCTCGAGCTTGGCGAGCACCGACTTGGCCCGCGCCAGCACCGGCGGCGGCAGGCCGGCCAGCTTGGCGACGGCAAGGCCGTAGCTGCGGTCGGCCGGCCCATTGGCCACCTCGTGCAGGAACACCAGATCCCCCTTCCACTCGCGGGCGCGCACGTGGTGCAGCGACAAGGCGTCGAGCCGTTCGGCAAGACGGGTGAGCTCGTGATAATGGGTCGCGAACAGGCAGCGGCAGCGGTTGCGGTCGTGGACCGCCTCGGTCACCGCCCAAGCGATGGCCAGCCCGTCATAAGTCGAGGTGCCGCGGCCGACCTCGTCGAGGATGACGAAGCTGCTCGCGGTCGCCTGGGCGAGGATGGCGGCCGTCTCCACCATCTCGACCATGAAGGTCGAGCGCCCGCGGGCGAGATTGTCCGAGGCGCCGACGCGGCTGAACAGCCGGTCGACCGGCCCGAGCCGCGCCCGCGCCGCCGGAACGTAGGAGCCGGCCTGGGCGAGCAAGGCGATCAAAGCATTCTGGCGCAGGAAGGTCGATTTGCCGCCCATGTTGGGGCCGGTCACCAGCCACAGCCGCTCGCCTTCCGACAGCGAGCAATCGTTGGCGACGAAGCGCCCGCCGCCGGCCCGCACCGCGTCCTCGACGACGGGATGGCGCCCGCCCTCGATGTCGAAACAGGCATGGCCGGCGAATTGCGGCCGGCACCAGCCGCCTTCGGCCGCGCGCTCCGCCAGGGCCGCGGCGACGTCGAGCCGCGCCAGCGCATCCGCCGCCGCGGCGATCGCCTGTGCGCGGGCCAGCGCGGCGGCGGTCAGCTCCTCCAGATGCGCGGCCTCGGCCGCGAGCGCATGCGCACCCGCCTGGCCGACGCGCAGCGCCTGCTCGTGCAGCTCGGGGGCGTTGAAGCGGACCACGCCGGCGAGCGTCTGGCGATGGGTGAAGCCCGATTCCGCCGCCATCAGCCGGTCGGCATTCCGGGCCGGCACCTCGATATGGTAGCCGAGCACATTGTTGTGCCGGATCTTGAGCGCGGCGATGCCGGTCTGCTGGCGGTAGCGCGCCTCGAGCCCGGCAATCGCCCGGCGGCCCTCGCCGCCGGTCACGCGCAGGGCGTCGAGCGCATGATCGTAGCCCTCGGCGATATAGCCGCCCTGGGCGGCATCGATCGGCGGCGACGGCACCAGCGCGCGGGCGAGCAGATCGACCAGCTCGCCATGGCCGGTGAGCGCCGGCAGGAGCGCGCCGAGCAGCCCCGGCGGTTCGGCGACGGCGGCGAGCCGGCCATGCAGCCGGCGCGCCTCGTCGAGCCCGTCACGAAGCTGGCCGAGGTCGCGCGGGCTGCCGCGCCTTGCCGCGATCCGGCCGAGCGCGCGGCCGATGTCGGGCAGTGCCTTGAGCTGCCGCCGCAGCATGTCGCGCAGGCCGGCATTGCCTTCGAACAGGGCGACCAGGTCGAGCCGGGCCTCGATGGCGGTGCGGTCGAGCAGCGGCGCGCCGAGGTCGGCGGCGAGCAGGCGCGCGCCGGCGCCGGTGACGGTGCGGTCGGCCGCGGCGAGCAGGCTGCCGGCGCGGGTGCCGCTTGCCGACATGGTGAGCTCGAGGCTGTCGCGGGTCGCCGCGTCGATCATCATGTGGCGCTCGGACGCGCGGGCCTCGGGCGGACGCAGGAACGGCAGGGAGTCGCGCGCGACCTCGTCGAGATAGGCGAGCAGGCCGCCGGCCGCGGCGAGCGCGGCGCGGTCGAAGCTGCCGAAACCGTCGAGCGTCGCGACCCCGAACCTTTCCTTGAGCCGCCGTTCCGCCGCGACGCTGTCGAAGCCGGCGCGGCGCAGCCGGACCTCGCGACCGGCGAGCGGCTCGGGCCCGACGATCTCCGCCGCCGCCAGCCGCGCCAGCTCGGCGTCCAACGCCGCCGCGGGCACCGAGCCGAGCTCGAACCGGCCGGTCGAGACGTCGGCCGCGGCGATGCCGTAGCGCTCCCCCACCTTGGCCACCGCCGCCAGCCAATTGGCGGCGCGGGCATCGAGCAAAGCCTCCTCGGTCAGCGTGCCCGCCGTCACCACCCTGACGATCGCGCGGCTCACCACCGCCTTGTGGCCCCGCTTCCGCGCTTCGGCGGGACTCTCGACCTGCTCGGCGATGGCGACGCGGTGGCCGGCCCTGATCAACCGCGCCAGATAGGCTTCGGCGGCGTGGATCGGCACGCCGCACATCGGGATCGGCTCGCCCTCATGCTCGCCGCGCGCGGTCAGCGCGATGTCGAGGCAGGCGGCGGCAAGCTTGGCATCGTCGAAGAACAGCTCGAAGAAGTCGCCCATCCGGTAGAACAGCAAACAGTCGGGCGCCTCCGCCTTGAGCGCCAGATATTGCGCCATCATCGGCGTCGGCGCGCTCTCCGGTTTCGCTTTGCTCGCCATGGTGCAGCGATAGAGGCTTGGCGCGCGGCGTGGAACCGCCTTTGTCCTTCCAGCCGCGCGCGCCTGGGCCAAGCCTTCGCTCGCCCGCCCATGGAGGGAACCTGTTGCCCCGCCCATCGCTCCCCGCCTAGAGCGGGCGCGGCGGCAGGAGAGACAGGATGAGCGACGGCAGCAACGTCAAATTCTCCGAACAGGAAGCGCTGCTGTTCCACTCGCAGGGCCGGCCCGGGAAGATCGAGATCATCTCGTCCAAGCCGATGGCGACCCAGCGCGACCTCAGCCTCGCTTACTCGCCGGGGGTGGCGGTGCCGGTGCGGGCGATCGCTGCGGACCCCGGCACCGCCTACGACTACACCGCCAAGGGCAATCTCGTCGCGGTGATCTCCAACGGCACCGCCATCCTCGGCCTCGGCAATCTCGGCGCGCTCGCCGCCAAGCCGGTGATGGAAGGCAAGGCGGTTCTGTTCAAGCGCTTCGCCGACGTGGATTCGATCGACATCGAGGTCGACACCGAGGACAGCGAGGCGTTCATCAACGCGGTCGCGCTGCTCGAACCGAGCTTCGGCGGCATCAACCTCGAGGATATCGGCGCGCCGGAATGCTTCATCATCGAGCAGACGCTCAAGGAGCGGATGAACATCCCGGTGTTCCACGACGACCAGCACGGCACCGCGATCATCACCGCCGCCGGCCTGATCAACGCGTGCCTGCTCACCGGCCGCGAGCTCAAGGACGTGCGGATCGTGGTCAACGGCGCCGGCGCCGCCGCGATCGCCTGCACCGAACTGATCAAGTCGATGGGGGTGCCGCACGACCATGTCATCATGTGCGACCGCAAGGGCGTGATCTACCAGGGCCGCGCCGAAGGGATGGACCAGTGGAAGTCCGCCCATGCGGCGGTCACCGACGCTCGCACGCTCGGCGAAGCGCTGGTCGGCGCCGACATCTTCCTCGGCCTGTCGGCGGCGGGCGCGCTCAAGCCCGAGATGGTGACGGCGATGGCGAAGCGGCCGATCATCTTCGCGATGGCCAATCCCGATCCCGAAATCTCGCCGCCCGACGCCAAGGCGGCGCGGCCGGACGCGATCATCGCCACCGGCCGCTCCGACTATCCCAACCAGGTCAACAACGTGCTCGGCTTCCCGTTCATCTTCCGCGGCGCGCTCGACGTCCGCGCGACGACGATCAACGACGAGATGAAGATCGCCGCCGCCGAGGCGATCGCCGAGCTCGCCCGGCTGCAGGTGCCCGAGGAGGTCGCCGAAGCCTATGGCCGCTCGCACAGCTTCGGACCCGATTACATCATCCCCGCGCCGTTCGATCCCCGCCTGATGGAGATGGTGTCCGCCGCGGTCGCCGGCGCGGCGATGCGGAGCGGGGTCGCGCGCCTGCCGATCAAGGACATGGTCGCCTACCGCACCGCGCTCCGCTCGCGGCTCAACCCGACCACTTCGGTGCTGACGCTCGCCTACGAATCCGCGCGCGCCAACCCCAGGCGGGTGCTGTTCGCGGAGGGCGAGGAGGAGACGGTGCTGCGCGCGGCGATCGCGTTCCGCGACGGCGGCTACGGCATCCCGATCCTGGTCGGGCGCGACGACGTGCTCGACCGGCTGCGCGCGCTCGGCGTCGACGACCCCGAAGCGTTCGAGATCCAGAACAGCCGCCGCTGCACGCGCGTGCCCGAGATGATCGAGCGGCTGTACCGGAGGCTGCACCGGCGCGGCTACCTCCACCGCGAGGTCGAGCGGATGGTGAAGCAGGACCGCAACACGTTCGGGGCGCTGCTGCTCGCGCTCGGCGAGGCCGACGTGATGATCACCGGCGTCACCCGGCCCTATGCGCAGAGCATCCGCCAGATCCGCCGGGTGCTCGACCCAAAGGAGGGGGCGACGCCGTTCGGAGTGCATGTGCTGGTCGGCCGCACCCACACCACCTTCATGGCCGACACCACCGTGACCGAGCGGCCGACCTCCGAGCAGCTCGCCGCCATCGCGGTGGAGACCGCCGCCATCGCCCGCCGGATGGGGCACGAGCCGCGCGTCGGCTTCCTGTCCTACTCGACCTTCGGCAATCCCGAGGGCACCTTCCTCGAGAATATCCGCGGCGCCGTGCGCCTGCTCGACCAGCGCGAGGTGGATTTCGAATATGAGGGGGAGATGGCGCCCGACGTGGCGCTCAACCGGGCGCTGGCGCCGATCTATCCGTTCAACCGTCTCACCGGCCCGGCCAACGTGCTGGTGATGCCGGGGCTGCAGTCGGCCAATCTTTCCGCCAAATTGCTCGAGCAACTGGGCGGCGACGCGGTGATCGGGCCGATGCTGGTCGGCATGGCGCAGCCGGTCCAGGTCGCGGCGATGACCGCGAGCGCGTCCGACCTGGTGACGCTGGCGGTGCTCGCCGCCGGCGGGGTGGTGCGCTGAACCTCGCCTCCCGCACGCCGGGCGGCGGAATGGCTATTGCGGGTTGTCGGCGGTGCCGGTGCCGGGCGCGCTGACCTGGCCGATGCTGCCGAACAGCTCCTCGAAGAAGCTGCGGTCGCGGCCGAGCGTCGGCGTCTTGTCGCGCATCGGTGAGATCGAGGCGACCCGCTCCATCCCGCTCCGCTGGACCGAGACGACGTTGCCGGCATCGTCGAACCGGATGTGGAGCACGGTCTGCTCGGTCGGGCGAGGATGGTTGAAGGCGAGTTGGCGGGTGTTGCGCGACACATAATACCAGTCGCGCTGGTCGAACTGGCCGACGAAGCTGGGGCGGCCGAGCGTGCCCTGGACCGAGTCGCGGGTGTCGATGCCCGGCTGGACCGACGCGATCAGGGTCTCGTCGACCAGATAGCCCTGACGGCCGCGCACCGGCGAACAGGCGCTCGCGAGCAGCGCCAGGCCCGCCGCGGTCGCCAGAGCAGCGCTTGGTCGATTGCGAAAGGTCATTGGGAAATCTCCTGAAATCCGCCGGATGCCGCACCCGCACCGGCACCCGGCTTGCAGGCCGCGGCTCCAGCCCCCAATATCCAGGATCGGCCCGCACGCGCAAGTGCGGCGCCGGTCCGGAGGCTGGTTTGTCGTTCCTGTCGCGCATCCTCGGAGAAAAAGCGGGGCGCGGGGTGCTGCAACCGCTCTATGAGGCGGTCGTCGCCGCCGGGCGCGATCCCGCCTGGTACCGCAACGGGCAGGTGCCCGACACGATCGACGGGCGCTTCGACATGATCGCCGCGCTCCTGAGCCTGGTGCTGCTCCGCCTCGAGGCCGAGGGAGCGGACGGCCGGCGGGCCGGGGTCCGGCTCACCGAGGCGTTCATTGCCGACATGGACGGCAGCGTCCGCCAGCTCGGCGCCGGCGACCTGGTCGTCGGCAAGCATGTCGGCAAAATGGTGGGGGCGCTCGGCGGCCGCCTCGCCGCCTTCCGCGACGCTGCGGAGGGCAGGCTCGAAGCGCCGGTCACGCGCAACGTCTTCCGCGGCGCGCCGCCTTCGCCCGAGGCGGCCGGATTCGTCGCCGCCCGGCTCGAGCGCTTCCGCGACGCGCTCGCGAGCATACCGGCCGAGGCCCTGCTGGCGGGGGAGATCCCGCGGCCGTGACTCCGGAATTCAGCCGCCCCGTCCGGGTGGACACCCTCGGCCAGGCGCCGCGCAGCCTGTCGGTGGAAGCCGAGGAGCCGGAGCGGAGGGCGCTCGCCGAACGCTTCGGCCTGGTCGCGATCGACCGCCTCGCCGCCGACCTGTCGCTGACCCGCGCCGGCGCGGCGGTGACGGCCGGCGGGATGTTGCGGGCGGCGGTCACCCAGAGCTGCGTCGCCAGCGGAGCGCCGGTCCCCGCCGACATCGAGGAGCCGTTCACGATCGAATTCCGGCCTTTCCCGGAAGCCGGCGCGGACGAGGAAGTGGAGCTCGGCGAGGAGGAGCTGGACGTGGTCTTCTACGACGGCGCCATGATCGACGTGGGCGAAGCGGCGGCGGAAACGCTGGCGCTGGCGCTCGACCCGTTCCCGCGCTCGGCCAAAGCCGCGGCGGCGCTCAAGGAAGCGGGGGTTAAGGGTGAGGAGGAGGCCCAGGCCGAATCGAACCCGTTCGCCGCCCTCGCCGCACTCAGGAACAAGTTGAAATGACCTCGCCCCGGCGGAGGCCGGGGCCCAGCACAGGAAGTCGCAGACCCTGCCCGCCCGGAACCCAGCCTTCGCTGGGACGACCCTAGCGGTCAGAAGGGAACGTCGTCGTCGAGGTCGCTGTCAAAGGCGGGGGCCGGGCGCGATTGCTGGCGCGAGCCGCCGCCGAAGCCGCTGCCGCTCTCGGCGCCGCCGCCGACGAAATCGTCGCCATAACCGCCGCCGCCTCCGCCGCCGCCGCCGCGGCTGTCGAGGAGAACGAGCTCGCCGCGGAAGCGCTGGAGCACGACCTCCGTCGAATATTTGTCCTGGCCGCTATTGTCCTGCCACTTGCGGGTCTGGAGCTGGCCCTCGAGATAGACCTTCGAGCCCTTGCGCAGATATTGCTTGGCGACCCGGCCGAGATTCTCGTTGAAGATCACCACCCGGTGCCACTCGGTGCGCTCCTGGCGGTTGCCTTCCTTGTCTTTCCAATTCTCCGAAGTCGCGACGCGAAGGTTGACCACTTCGCCGCCATTGTTGAGCGAGCGCGCTTCCGGATCGTCGCCGAGATTGCCGACCAGAATGACCTTGTTAACGCCCACCATTGCCGATTCCTTCATTTTGTAAGCTGAAAGCCGACGATAGAACCGGGCTTATGCCGCGACAAGCCGCCGGCTTGTCCGCCGGTTCCAGGCAAAGCCGAGGAGCAGGACGAGCAGCGCTCCGGCCTGGGCGGCAAGCCCTTCGAGCGTCGAATAAATGCCGAGGATTTCGATACGCGGAGCGCCGGCGAGCGGCGTCACGCCGAGCC
>DASZDE010000146.1:0-3807 GCA_035942355.1 Allosphingosinicella sp.
GCGCCGGAGCGCGGCGGCGGCGGGGCCGCCGCACCGGCCGCTGCCCCCGCCGCGCCTCCGGCAGGCCTTGCCGGCATCCGCGCCGACCTCGAAGCGCGGAGCGGCTCCGCCTGCGGCGCCAAGTTCGACCATGATATCGGCTGGGCGCGCCGTCTGCCCGCCGCCTTCGCCGTCTATCCCGGCGCCCGCGTCACCGAGGCGGCGGGCAACAATGCCGGCGACTGCCGCGTGCGGGTCGCCACCTTCGTCACCAACGCCCATTTCCAGAAGGTGCTCGACTGGTACCACACCAAGGCGGTCCGGGCGGGCTATTCGTCGGAGCACCAGCTGCGCGAGAGCGACCACATCCTCGCCGGCGTCAATTCGGGCGACGGCGGCGCTTTCTACCTGATCGTCACCCCGCGTTCCCGCGGCGGCTCGGACGTCGCCATCATCGCCAATAACGGCGGCTGAACCTCCTCCCGCCAGCGGCAGGGGAGGTACTGGCGGACCCACGCCGCCGGCGCTACATCGCCGGCCATGCCCAATCTCCTCCTCGTCATGCTCGGGGGCGCGATCGGCGCCGGCCTGCGCTGCCTGGTCGGCGGCCCGCCCGCCGGGGCGCGGCTCGGGATGCGGGTCCGGGAGGTAGCGGCCGGTTATGCGGCCCCCTTCGCGGCGAGTTCGGTGATGATGCCGTTCACCGGCCTGTGGCTGGTGCGGGCGGCGGCATGAGCGCGACCGCCGCCTCCGACCAGGTCCGTCAGTTCACCGTCTCGGCCGAGGATGACGGCATCCGCCTCGACCGGTGGTTCAAGCGCAACCTCGCTGACGCAAGCTTCAACCTGGTCTCGCGCTGGTCGCGCACCGGGCAGCTGCGCGTCGATGGCAAGCGGGCCGCGCCGGGCGACCGGATCGAGGCCGGGCAGGTCATACGAGTCCCGCCCGCCGAGCCGACCATCGCGCCACGGCCACGGGTCGAGCGCCGCGCGCTCAGCGGGGACGAGATCGCCTATGTGAACGAGATGGTGATCCACCGCGACGGCGCCGCCATCGTCGTCAACAAGCCTCCCGGCCTCGCCACCCAGGGCGGCACCCGGACGAGCACCCATCTCGACGGCCTGCTCGACGGGCTCGCCGATGAACGGGGCGAGCGGCCCAAGCTCGTCCACCGCCTGGACAAGGACACGTCCGGCGTCCTGCTCCTCGCCCGCACCCCCCGCGCCGCCGCCTTCTTCGCCAAGGCTTTTTCCGGCCGCACGGCGCGGAAAGTCTATTGGGCGCTGGTCGTCGGGGTGCCCGACATCAAGGACGGCTTCATCGACCTGCCGCTCGCCAAGCAGCCCGGCACCGGCGGCGAGAAAATGCATGTCGACGAAGCCCAGGGCCTGCCCTCGCGCACCCGCTACCGGGTGATCGAGCGCGCCGGCAACCGAGCCGCCTGGGTCGAACTCCAGCCCCATACCGGCCGGACCCACCAGCTTCGCGTCCACATGGCCGCGATCGGCCACCCCATCGTCGGCGACGGCAAATATGCCGGCCAGGACGCTTTCCTCACCGGCACGATCAGCCGCAAGCTCCACCTCCATGCCCGCCGCCTGCGGATCGATCACCCCGACGGCGGCCGCATCGACGTCACCGCCGCGCTGCCGGGGCATTTCGCCGAGACCCTGGCCACGCTCGGCTTCGAGCCGGGGCAGGGGGATTTCCCGCTGGAAGATCAGGCCCTTGAGCCGCCCAGCCGGGAGCAACAGAAGGCCAGGGCGCGGGCGCACGCGAAGCAGGTGCGCAAGGGGCGCCGCGGCGAGCGGCGGAGCCGAACGCGGACATGAAGCCGCCCAGGTCGTTCCGATGGCAGCCTCTCCGCAGCGCATTCTTCTATGGTCTTGCGGCATTCGGAGCTTTTTCGCTGTTCAGCATCGCAACGGCATTCGGATGTTGGTCGGCATTTTACGTTAAGGAGATCGCTGCGACGCTCAACTCTCCTTCAGGGGAGCTTCGCGCAGTGCGGGAGGTGACCAAGGGTGGGTTCGGTACTGTTTGGACCACCAGGCTCTATCTTGAAGATAGATCAGGGTCTAACCGGATACAGATCTACTCGAACAAGGACAGTGATTTTGTGCCCGGCTGGAAGTGGGTGCACGATGAACGTCTATTGCTGCACGTGCACTGCGGCAGGATCGATCATATGAGCAGCCCCGCCGCTTACGCAGAGGCCGATGATCCGATCGGGCGGGTCAGGGTGCAGTTCGTTTACGATTGGGCGGCCTGCGCTCGCAAGCCGGAGGGCGACGAATGATGAACCGCCTGGCGATCTTCGATTGCGACGGGACCTTGGTCGACAGCCAGATCAACATCTGCCTGGCAATGGAGGAATGTTTCGCCGGCGCCGGGCTGGACGCGCCGCCGCGCGAGCGGACGCGGCGCGTGGTGGGGCTCAGCCTGGTCGAAGCGATGCGGGCGATGCTTCCCGAAGCGGAGCCGCACGTCCACCTGACGCTGGCGGAGGAGTATAAGCAGGCGTTCCAGCGCCTCCGCGGCCGCGGCCTGGTCGAGGAGCCGCTCTACGAAGGCATGGCCGAGCTGATCGACAAGCTGGAGCGCGACGGCTGGCTGCTCGGCATAGCGACCGGCAAGTCCGACCGCGGCCTCGGACTTTGCCTCGAGCAGCACGGCCTCCAACCCCGCTTCGCCACCCTCCAGACCGCCGACCGCCATCCGTCCAAGCCCCACCCGTCGATGATCGAGCAGGCGATCGCTGAGGCCGGCGCCGCTCCCGCCACCACGATCATGGTCGGCGACACCAGCTTCGACATGGCGATGGCGCGGGCGGCCGGCGTGACGGCGATCGGCGTCACCTGGGGCTATCATGGCCGCGACGAACTTCTCGCAGCCGGGGCGCACCATATCGCCGCTCATCCGTTGGACATATTGGATTTGGTGAAGGCTCCCGCATGACCCCCGAACACAAGCGCCCCGAGGACGAGGCGATATGGCGCAACCGCTTCATCCTGATGAACCTGACCCGGATCGGCGGCACCCTCGTGGTGCTGTTCGGGCTGTTCGTCTGGCACAGCGACTGGTGGCGATCGGGCGGGGCGATCGAGATCGGGCTGCCGCTCGCTCTGCTCGGCCTCGCGATCAGCTTCGGCGGCCCCAAATATCTCGCGCAGAAATGGCGGACGCCCGATCGGTGAAGCGCTTCTACAGGCAGGCGACCGCCAGCCCCCGCCAGAGTCCAGCCGGGGAAGCGGAGAACGGCGCCGGCCACCGGATCCTGCTCGACGGGCGTCCGGTCTGGACGCCGGGGCGCGAGCCGCTCATCGTCCCCACCCAAGCGCTGGCCGACGAGATCGCCGCGGAATGGGACGCGCAGGGGGAGCGAGTCGACCCGCGCACCATGCCGCTCACCGGCCTCGCCAACGCCTCCATCGACCGGGTCGCTCCCGATCCGGAAGCGTTCGCCCGCGGCCTCGCCGCTTATGGCGAAGCCGACCTTCTATGCTACCGCGCCGAGGCGCCGGCCTCGCTCGTAGCCGCTCAGGCCGAGCATTGGGATCCGCTGCTCGGCTGGGCGCGGCGCCGGTTCGGGGTCGATTTCGAGATCGTGTCGGGGATCATGCACCGGCCGCAGCCGCGCGCCACGGTCGAGCAGCTCGCGCACGCGGCCGCCGCCCGCTCCGCGTTCGAGCTGGCCGCGCTGGCGCCGCTGGTCACGATTGGGGGCTCGCTGATCATCGGGCTTGCGCTTGCCGATGAGGCCATCGATCCCGACAGCGCCTGGGCGGCCGCGACCGTCGACGAAACCTATCAGGCCCGGCATTGGGG
>DASZDE010000147.1:0-5793 GCA_035942355.1 Allosphingosinicella sp.
CCGCGACATCATTCCGATCGTCGACCTCTGCCATTTCGGGCTGCCGGACTGGCTCGGCAATTTCCAGAACCCGGATTTCGCGCCGCAATTCGCCAATTACGCGGCTGCCTTCGCCGAGCGCTTCCCCTGGGTGCAGCTCTACACGCCGGTCAACGAGATGTTCATCTGCGCGACCTTCTCGGCGAAATACGGGTGGTGGAACGAGCAGCTCAAGACCGACCGCGGCTTCGTCACCGCGCTCAAGCATATCGTCAAGGCCAACATCCTGGCGATGATGGAGATATTGAAGCGCCGGCCGGACGCGATCTTCATCCAGAGCGAGTCGTCGGAATATTTCCATGCCGACAGCCCGGCGGCGATCGGCCCGGCGGAGATCATGAACTCGAAGCGGTTCCTGTCGCTCGACCTCAATTATGGGCGCCGGGTCGACAGCGAGATGTACGAATATCTGCTCGATAACGGCATGACCAAGGATGAATACGACTTCTTCCTCCACAACCGGCTGAAGCAGCACTGCATCCTGGGCAACGATTATTACATGACCAACGAGCACCGCGTTCACCCGAACGGCCTGACCGAGAGCTCGGGCGAGGTATTCGGCTATTCGGAGATCACCCGCCAATATTATAACCGCTATCGGCTGCCGGTGATGCACACCGAGACCAATTTGAAGGAGGGTCCGACCGGCCAGGAGGCGGTGCAGTGGCTGTGGAAGGAATGGGCGAACGTGCTCCGGCTCCGCAACGTCGGCATCCCGACCGTCGGCTTCACCTGGTATTCGCTGATCGACCAGGTCGACTGGGACACGGCGCTGCGCGAGCAGAACGGCAACGTCAACCCGCTCGGGCTTTACGACCTCGACCGCAAGATCCGCAATGTCGGCCGCGCCTATAAGAAGCTGATCGCCGATTGGCGCGACGTGCTGCCGGCCTCGAGCGTCTGCCTGGTGGTGCCGATCGTGCCGCCCTCCCAGTGCGACGGACCGGCCGCGCGCGCGCAGCAGCATGAGGCGGCCGATCGCATCAAGGACGAGGACCCGCAGGCGGCGACGGCGCCGGAGCTGGGGCCGTGAGCGCAGGAGCAGCAGCCATGAAGATCGGGCGCATCGAGACCTTCTACGTGCCGCCGCGCTGGCTGTTCGTGCGGGTGGAGAGCGACGACGGCGCCGTCGGCTGGGGCGAGGCGAGCCTCGAGGGGCACGCCGAGGCGGTCGACGGCGCCTTCGAATCGCTCCGCGACCGTTTCATCGGCCATGATCCGTTCCGCATCGAAGACGTGTGGCAAGTCGGCTATCGCGGCGGCTTCTACCGCGGCGGGCCGGTGCTGATGTCGGCGCTGGCGGGCCTCGAGCAGGCGCTTTGGGATTTGAAGGGGAGGGCCGTGGGCCTGCCCGCCTGGCAGATGCTCGGCGGCAAGGTGCGCGAGCGGATCCGCGCCTATGCGTGGATCGGCGGCGACCGGCCCGACGAGATCGGCAGCGCCGCCCGGGCGCGGCGCGAGCAGGGTTTCTCCGCGGTCAAGATGAATGCGACGGCGGAGCTCGACTGGATGGGGACGCCGCGGCTGTTCGACGATGTCGTGAAGCGGGTCGAGGCGGCGCAGGCGGAGGGGATGGATGTGGGGCTCGACTTCCACGGCCGCGTCCACCGGCCGATGGCCAAACAGCTCGCGAAGATGCTCGAGCCGCTCGGCCTGCTGTTCATCGAGGAGCCGCTGCTTTCCGAAAATCCCGAGGGGCTGGCCCAGCTGTCGCAGCTGGTGTCGACGCCGATCGCGCTCGGCGAGCGGCTGTTCTCGCGCTGGGACTTCAAGCCGTTCTTCGAAAGCGGCGCGGTCGACATCATCCAGCCCGACCTCAGCCACGCCGGCGGCATCCTCGAATGCCACAAGATCGCGGCGATGGCCGAAGCCTATGACGTGGCGGTCGCGCCGCATTGCCCGCTCGGCCCGCTCGCGCTCGCGGCCTGCCTGCAGCTCGCCGCCTGCACGCCCAACGTCGCCATCCAGGAGATGTCGCTCGGCATCCACTACAATGTCGGCTACGATCTGCTCAACTTCGTCACCGACCGGCAAGTGCTGTCGCCCGTCGACGGCTATCTCCCGATTCCGGAAGCGCCGGGGCTCGGCGTCACCATCGACGAGCAGGCGGTGAGGGACGCGCATCGGCAGCGCCACCGCTGGCGCAATCCGATATGGCGCCATCCGGACGGGAGCTTCGCCGAATGGTAGCGCGCCGCCAGGCTCGCCTCGAGCCACGGGAGGGGGGTGGCTGCGCGGACCGGCCGAGCTTGAATTTTCGCCGCAACAGGGGCGGCGTTACCGGAGTAAAGCCGGTTCAGCCGTCAAACCCGCCGCTGGCTTCCCTCCCTTTGGGGGAGGAGCAGGCTTCAGGCGACGATGCGGAGGCCGCCGCGCCGCTGCTGCGGCAGGTGGCACAAGCCGAGCTCGTCCTGCAGCCGCGAGAGCTCGCGCTCGCGCGACTCGCGATAGGCGTTGGCATAGCGCGCGTCGCATTCCGCTTCTTCGGCGGTCTGCGGCCGGAAATAGGAGATGGAGAGCTGGCGACCGAAAACGTCGTCCCCCCGCATCCTCACTTCGGCTTCCGTCGGGCTCGGAAGGCTGTCGCGCACTGCGATCAGATGTTCGATCAGCGCGTCGAGCGAGGCGCAGTCGCGCACCTCGATAAACTCCTTGACCATTCTACTCATTACACACCCCTCCCGGTACTCCCCGGAGCATCACTAACCCGCGCTGGAATCCAGCCGCAAGCCTTAATCTAGATTATCCACAAGAGAGTTTCCGTCTTCTGAATGGAGCTGCGCGCCGGAGTTAAGTTCATGGATCAAGACAGGCTGCTAAACCTCGCCACCGGTCCGCTCGAGCTGGCGCTCGCACCTGGGTCAGGCGGCAGCATCGCCCGCTTCGACTATCTGCGCGGCTCTGAAATTATCCCTATTCTGCGCGGAGTTATGGGCGTTCCGCACAGCGTGCTGGAGGCGGCGAGCTTTCCGCTCGTGCCCTTTTGCAACCGCATCCGGGGCGGCAGCTTCAGCTTCCGTGGCCGTCAAGTCACACTCGCGCGAAATCTTTCAGGGGACCCGAGCCCGCTGCACGGCCAGGGCTGGCTTTCGCCCTGGGAGGTGGCGAGTCGGGACGTGGCCGAGGCCGAGCTCGTCTTCCGGCACCAGCCCGGCGAGTGGCCGTGGGCGTATGAGGCGCGGCAATATTTCGCGCTCGGCCCGACCGGGCTCGGCCTCCGCCTCAGCTGCTTAAACCTGTCGGAGGAGCCAATGCCCTGTGGACTGGGCCAGCATCCGTATTTCCCGTGCACGCCCGAAACCCGCCTCGACACGGAGGTGGCCGAGGTCTGGACGGTGGACCGGGACGTGCTGCCGGTGGAGCGCGTCCCGGCGGCGGGGCGCTACGACCTTCGCGACCGGCTGGTGTGCGGCCAGGATCTCGACAACGGCTTCGGCGGATGGGGCGGCAGCGCCCGGCTGGCGACCCCGGGCGTGCCGTTCGACACCGGCCTGGAATCGCCCGACGCCGGATATTTCCAGCTCTATTCGCCGGCGTCGGGCGGCTTCATCGTCGCCGAGCCGGTGACCCATGCCAACGCCGCCCTCAACGCGCCGGAGGAGGCGTGGCCGGGCCTCGGCCTCAGGGTGCTGGAACCGGGCGAGGAGATGGTGCTGCATGCGCGGATCGGGCTGGCCGGCGACCATTGGTCTCCGTGAACCGGCCTTATTCGGTGGCGAGCAGCGGGACGCCGTAGCTTCGCCGCAGGACGCGCGGAGGCGCGTGCAGCCCGGATCAGGACGAGGCCGCGCGGAGGCCTTCCTTGCGGCCCGGCGGGCGGCTCGGAAGCCTGGAGCCGGCAATCCGGATCGCCTGCTCGACCGAGCAGGCCATGCGGGCGCGCGGCCGGTCGAACGGGATCATGAAGGTCGCGAGCGGAAGCCGCCCGGTCCATATCCGCTCGTACATCGGGTGCCCCGGGGTGGCGCAGGAATCGACCCAGTCGAGCCCGAGCCCGTGGTCGAGATAATCCAGATGCAGCAGCACGCCCGGCGAGTAGCGCGCATAGGCCTCGTCATAGGTGATCTTGAACGAAATGGCGGTGCGGCCGGTTTCGATATAGGCGATCATGCTGATCGTCTTTCCGCCGACCTGCATCCGGCGCATGTCGAGGCGGCCCGATGCGTGCGCCTGGCTCAGCAGCCGGCGCGTGAAGGAATCCATGAACGGCTCCGAGGCGGCAGCCACTCCGCGCCGGCCTTTCCACCCCCGCGCCTCCATGCCGATGAACTCGTCGAACCAGGCCGCCGCGTCGCCGCCCCGCTCCAGCCTTTCGGTGGTGACCGCGCCCAGCTCAGCGAGGCGGTTACGGCGGCGCTTGAAGTTGGCCAGCCCCTTTTTTGACAGCGTCTCGAGATAGTCCTCCCTGGCGGTCGGACCCCTGAGCATCGCCCGCTCCAGCCGGCGCGTCACGTAAAGCGGCCGCGCGGATTGTTCGGCAATCTCCCGCAGCGCGCGGGTCGACGCGCTCGCCTCGTGCAGCTGCGTCAGGCGCACGAACGAAGCGCCGCGATAGCTGTCGAGAAAGGAGAGGAGGGCGCTCCAGAAGGCCCGCTCATGCCCCGCCCGGACCAGCGGCTCGCCGAACGCCCGCAGCCGGTAGTCCCAGCTTTCGAGGCCGCGCGGAAGGAGGATGCCCGGCTTACGCTCCCACCGCGTCAGCGGAAGCAGCCCGATCAGCTTGCGGCAGCCGGCCGCACCGGCGCCCCAGGCCAGGGCGAAGAACAGCCCTTGCGGGGTAGGAAAGTCCAGCGCCGGCAGGATCGCCATCGGCTCGAAAAAGATGTTGGGCACGCCCGCCGCGGCGGCGAGGTCGCTCCATTCGTCGATGATCTCGAGCAGCCGCTCACGGCCCTCGACTGTCTCAATCCTGACCGCGCACGCGTGCATCGACTTCAATAAACTCGTGACCCACGAGGTTCCCTACCGCAAAAGCTTGAGCGTGACGACGCTCGAAGAGACCGCCCCGATCGCGCCCGGTCCCAAAAAGGGAGCGTTGGTGCGCTCGACCCTCGTCGTCACGACCGTGCGCGGCATCGACTTCGTCCTGAGCTTCCTCGTCTCGGTGCTGCTCGCCGGCCGCTTCGGAGTCAGCAGTCAGATCGACGCCTTCTTCCTCGCGCGCCGCATCACCGTCGGCTTCGCCGAGACCATCCGCCATCTCGTCAACATGGTCGTCGTACCCGCCGTCGTCGCGCGGCAGGAGCGCGGCGAGCAGGGCGCCGGCCACGGGCTGCCGCGCCAATTCTACCTGTTCCTCGGCTTCATCGCCCTGCTCACCTTGGCCGGCACCTTCGCGCCGCGGCCGCTGGTCGCCTTCTTCGCCCCCGGCTTCGACGGCGAGCGCTTCTGGTTCGCGTCGCGGCTGACCTCGATCATGATGCCGCTGCTGGCGATCGCGATCGTCAGCTCGCTGCTGATGGCGCTGCTGCAGGCGAACCGCCGCTTTTTCAGCGCCGAGGCCAGCAAGGCCCTGCAGCGTGCGTTGCTGGTGGCGGTATTGTTCTTCCTGATCCCGCCGCTCGGCATCTTCGACGCGGCCTGGACGATGCTGCTCGGCGGCGTCCTCGGGCTCGTCTATCTGGTCGCCGTCTCCTGGCGCTTCCTGCGCGCCGACCCGTCGCGCCTGCTCACCGCCAGGGCGAAGAAGCCGAGCGCCGAGCGGGCCCGCGGCGGCGGCCTGGTGGCGGCGATCATCCTCCAGCTATATTACGT
>DASZDE010000148.1:0-18445 GCA_035942355.1 Allosphingosinicella sp.
GGCTCGAGCAGCCCGGCCAGCCGCCCGGCCCAGCGCCGCCGCCGCCGCGGCCGGTGCGGCATGTAGACGAGCCCGGCGAAAGCGGCCAGCGCCGCCGCCAGCCCCGCCCACGCGAAGCGCGAGGCGACATAGCCTTCGGACAACAGCCCGCTCTTGACGTCGAGCGCGATCTTGCCCCGCTGGACCGGCGAGGCGCCGATCGCGAAATCGTTCTTGGCGCCGGGCGGCAGATCGTAGCTGAGCGGCCGCACGAAGCCGGCGAAATCGGTCATGTTGTCGGCGAAGCTGACATGCCGTTCGGCGCCGGCGATCGGGGCGATGATCGAGGCCATCCACACGAAGAAATAGAGCACTTCCCCGAATGGCCCGCGGGTCGGGCGGAGCGCATCGAACAGGATGCGCAGCGCGGCCACGCCGGTCAGGGCGGGCGCGGCGATCAGCCACAAAGCGAGCGTCACCTCGCCGAGATGGATCCGGTCCAGCGGCAGCAGCAGCCACGCGATGAACCAGCCGGCCAGCGTCATCGCCGCCAGCACCGCGGCGAGCACCGCCACGTCGGCGCCGAACCGGCCGAGCGCGATCGCCACCCGCGAGGCGGGCGCGACTTCCTCGACCTGCCACGGCTGGCGGCGGGTGGCGTTGGAACGCAGGTAGATGAACGCGACCGGCAGCAGCAGCGTCGAGACGACGATGCCGAGCGAGACGCCGAGCATCGCCGAGGTCATCACCGGCGCCTTGCCGTTGACCGCGATCACCACCGTCGTGTCGTTCTCGCCGGGGATCCAGAAGCGGGCGCCGACCGGGGCGATCAGCAGCAGCAGCCACAGCCCCCAGCTGCGCGAGTAACGCGCCAGCGAGGTGCCCAGCGATGAGCGCGCGACGGCGGCGGCGCTCAAGCGGCCAGCGCCGTCTGCGGGACGACGGCTCCGTTCTCGACCCGCAGCACGTCCGTCGCCTCGGGCGCGAGGCGGTCGGCGAGGTGGGTGGTCATGATCACCACCGCGCTCTGCGCACGCTCGAGGATCAGCGCGCCGAGCTTCCCCGCCGTCTCGTCATCGAGCTCGGCGGTCGGCTCGTCGAGCGCCAGCAGCCGCGGCCCCCCGAGCAGCGCCTGCGCGAAGATCAGCCGCCGCCGCATCCCGCCCGAGAAGGTCGAGATGCGGTTGTTGATGTCGGCGTGGAGCCCGATCGCGTCGGTGATCGCGGCGAACTGGCGGTCGGCGGCGCCGAGCTCGAGCCCCTTGAGGGCGGCGATGTGCAGCGCGAACTGCCGCGCGGTGAGGTCCTCCGGCAAGTCGACCGCCTGCGGCGCATAGCCGAGCGAGTGCCGCAGCGCCCGGCGCGCGCGGGGCAGGGGCTCGCCGTCCCACGCGATCCGGCCGGCGCTCGGCTTGTCGGCGGTGGCGGCGATCCGCAGCAAGGTGGTCTTGCCCGCCCCGCTCGGCCCGACCAGCAAGGTCAGCCCGGGCCGGAAGCTGTGGCTGACGCCGTCCAGCACACGCTTCTTGCGGAAGGCCCTGCCGACGCCGCTGAATTCGAGAACCGCCATCATCCTGCTCCTCCGGGAAGCAGGTGTGTTAGCAGAACAATACAGCTTGTGCAACCGCGCGGTCGGCGAGGAAGCTCCGCAGCGCGGCGGCAACGGACCAGCGCCGGACCATCGTCACCCCCTGTGCCAGTCGCGGCTCAGCCGCCCCGCCGCAAGCGCGTAGAGCAAGGAGCTGAGCAGATAGAAACCGAGCCCGTAAAGGATCGAATATTGCAGCGCATCCTCGCCGTGGCGCGGCGTCATCCGGTCGGACAGGAGGCCGAACACGAAGGTGCCGAAGCCGATTCCGACCAGGTTGTTGATGAACAGGAAGCTGGCCGAGGCGGTCGCGCGCATGGTGGGCGGCACGATATGCTGGACCGCGGCAATGATCGGCCCGAGCCAGGCGAGGCCGAGCATCTGCGGGATCACGAACAAGATCCAGCCCATCGCCAGCGACGGCGCGAACAGCCCGGCGGCATAGGCCGGGGCGGCGAGCAGGAAGCAGATGGCCGGGATCATGGCGTAGGCGCCGGGCCGGTCGCGGCCGATGCGGTCGCCGACCCAGCCGCCGAGCCAGGTGCCGGCGACGCCGCCGACCAGCACGATCGAGCCGTAAAACCAGGAGACCTCGATGAGCTCCAGCCCGAAGCTGCGCTTGAAGAAGGAGGGCAGCCAGAAAATCAGGCCGTAGCCGACGATCGAGCCGGAGGCGGCGCCGAACGAGAGCAGCCAGAAGCTCGGCTTGGCGGCCAGCGTGCGGGCGACGGTCGCGAACGACGGCGCGGCCTCGCCGGTGCGGCCGTCCCAAGTGTCGAAGCCGCCGCGCACCGGCTCGCTGATGCCGAGCTTGACCAGCGGCACCAGCAGCAGCCCGGCCAGCCCGACGATCACGAAGGCCGAGCGCCAGTCGATCTGGCTGGCGATCCAGCCGCCGAAGAAGATGCCGAGCGCCGACCCGAGCGGGATGCCGAGCGAGAACACCGCCAGCGCCCGCGCCCGCCGCTCAGGCGGGAACAGGTCGGAGATCAGGGCGTAGCAGGGCGCGACCCCGCCCGCCTCGCCGACCCCGACCCCCATCCGGGCGAGGAACAACTGCCAGAAATTCTGCGCGAGTCCGCACAGAGCGGTGAACGCGCTCCACAGGCCGAGGCTGACGGCGATGATCGTTACCCGGTTGCTTCGGTCGGCCAGCCACGCGACCGGGATGCCGAGCCCGGTATAGAAAAGCGCGAAGGCGAGCCCGCCCATCAGCCCCAATTGGGTGTCGGTGAGCGCGAGGTCGGCCTTGATCGGCACCGCCAGGATGCCCACGATCTGGCGGTCGAGGAAGTTGAAGATGTAGGCGATGAGCAGGATCGCGAGCGCGCGCGCGCCGCCGGTGGTGGTCGTCGTCACATTCGCCTGGTGCGCCTTCAACCTTCCATTCTCCACAAATCCCAAGGCGCCTGCCCGTCATTGCCGGCCGAAGCGACGAAGAAGTGGTGGGCTGCCATGCCCCCGGCCTGGGCAACCGCTACCGGGGGTCGCCCGCACCTGCAACGTCCAGGGTTCGAGTAGGGGGAGAGAGGACGAATTCAGCGTCGGCCCGCGGGCAGCCGGCAAGATGAGGCTGCAAGGGCCGATTCCGCGATGAGTACCCCGGATAATCGGACGAGCCGTGAGCGGGCGGCGCCGGGCCTAACTCAAGTAAATCGCGAGAAATTTCCGTCCACGCCACGGCACGCCCCATCGCTACGGCGGAGTCATGACCGCAGCCGCGCAGGGGTGCGGGAAGGGTGCGGCCGTTAACCCTCTGCATCCATTGTTGAAGAAGCTTGTTCTTGCCTCGCTCTAAGGCGCTCGTCCTGTGCGCCTCGGAACTCCACCCCGGCACCCGCGGTCGCCCATGCCGCGGCCGGTCTGTATCAAGGGAGTTGAGTTATGGCGAACCGATCCGAATCCCCCACCAGCGAAGATCTCGACCAGCGGGCCTTCAATGAGGCCGACACCTATAATGGCGACGATGGCCATGACGACGATGGTCATGACGACGACGAAGACGACTGCGACGACGACAGCGACGACCATGACGGCGAGATCGACCGCGTGACCGGCACCAATCAGGCCGACAAGCTGGCGTTCAACATCACCGACGACGATCCGTTCAGGGCCAACCTGCGCGGCGGCATGGACACCGTCAAGATCAGGGCCGGCGATGAGGTCGACCAGGTCCGCATCACCTTCACCAGCGACGAGGTCGGCAACGGCGATCCTCGCGACAGCGACACGGAGGACAACCAGGACGGCGGCCTCGCCGTGCGCGTCCAGGCCGAGGACGAGGACGGCTCGCTGACCGGCCCGGTCAGCCGGTTCGACGACGAGGGCATCCGCTTCGTCGCCCAGGGCGGCATCACTTTCGACGTGCGCGAGCTGGTCGACGGCACCCGCTACGGCGACGACTATAAGGTGGTCGTGCTTGGCAGCAGCGGCGACGACTGGATCGACGAGAGCGGCGACGGCCATCGCATGTCCGATCATGACGACGACCGCGATGACGACGATGACGATTGCGGCTGCGACGATCACGACGATGACGGCAGCGACGATCAGGATGAGGACGTCTACGCCAATGGCGGGCGCGGCAACGACTGGATCTTCGGCGGCTCCGGCGACGACATGCTGGTCGGCGGCGCAGGGGACGACCGGCTCTACGGCGGCGACGGCCGCGACACGCTGATCGGCGGCGCGGGCGACGACCGGCTCCGCGGCGGCGACGGTCGCGACACTTTGATCGGCGGCACCGGCAACGACCGCATCCGCGGCGGCGACGATGCCGACACGGTGGTCCACAACGTCTCCACCGGCGGCGCCGACCGGGTCAATCTCGGCTCCGGCCTCGACCGGGTGCTGGTCCGCGGCGACGAAGACGTCACCCAGGTCCGGCTGACCCTCACCGGCAACGAAGTCGGCGACGGCGAGGCCCGGGAAAGCGGCGACAGGGACAATCAGGATGGCGGCCTGGCGGTCCGGCTCCAGGCCGAGGACGAAGCCGGCGAGCCCACCGGGCCGGTCAGCCGGTTCGACGACGAAGGCATCGTCTTCGACGGCCGCGCCGACGGCATCACCTTCGAGGTCGAGGAGCTCACCAACGGCGTCTCGCGCGGCGAGTTCGACCTGGTCGTGCTCGGCACTGCCGGCGACAACGACCTCAACTATACCGGCACCGACGATTCCATCTATCTCAACGGCGGCCGGGGAGACGACCGGCTGCGGTCGGGTTCGGGCGAGGACTTCCTGTTCGGCTCGGCCGGCAACGACCGGCTGAACGGCGGCCGCGGCGACGATACGCTCCACGGCGGCAATGGCGAAGATCGCTTCGTCTTCACCCGCCGCCCGGGTGACGACACCATCCTCGACTTCGAATCGGGCACCGACCGCATCGATCTCAGCGCGTTCGGGATCGACGAGGACGATGTCGACATCTCCACCGCCGGCGACGACACCATCCTAGCGGTCGACACCAATGGCGACGGCGATGCCAATTTCGAGATCACGTTGAGAAACGTCGACGATCTCCAGGCGTCCGACGTCTATTTCGGCTGACCGACCATGCCCGCGGCCCCGGCCGCGGGCGATTTTCCGGAGGAGCCCGCCGACCCGAACGGCCGGCGGGCTCGTTCACGTTGCGGCGGCGCGGCGCCGCCCAACTTCCTGCCCGCTGCCGGCAAGATCCGGACGCACGTCTCGAAGAGCCAGCCTTAGCGGGCGGCTGCCTCGCCGATCAGTCGGGTGACGCGCGGCAGGGCGGTGTAGTGGATCATGTGGCCGGCGCCGTCGATTAGTTCAAACCGGCTGCCGCTTAGCTCGTCATGCAGCCGCGCCGACTGGGCGATCGGGTCGACCACCTCGTCGCCGCGGCCGGCGACGATCGTCACCGGCAGCGCCAGCTCGCCATATCTTCTGGCCAGCGCGGCGGCGGCCGGCACCATCAAGGCGGCCTCGGCCGCCTCGGCGCGGATCTGCCAGGGCCGCAGCGCCATCGCCATCGGGAAGCCGGCGAAGCGTTCGGGCACCGGCGCCGGCGCGAACATCTTGCGCGCGATCTTCGGCTGGAGCGCGGTGCCGAGCAAAGGCGAGACCGTATAGCGGATCACGTCGCCGACCAGCGGCAGCGCCGGCGGCGAGGCGAGCACGACATCGGCCCGCGCCGACGGGTAATAATAGCCGCCGAGCAGGACGAGCCCGCTCAGCTTGCCGGGATTATCCAGCGCCAGCGCGAGCGCGACCAACGTGCCGAAGCTGTGGCCGACCACGAGCGGCCGCTCGATGCCGAGCCGGTCCAGCGCCTGCGCTATCAAGGCGGCCTGGGCGGCGGGGGTCCAGACGGTCGAGCGCGGCCGTCCGCTGTGGCCGAAGCCCGGCCGGTCGACCGCGATCACGCGGTGGTCGGCGGCAAGCGCGTCGAGCAGCCCCGACGCCTGCCAGTCCTCGACCATGGTGCCGTTGCCGTGGAGCAGCAGCAACGGCGCGCCGGCGCCGCGCTCGACATAGTGGAGCGTGACTCCGCCTACCTCGAGGAACTCCCCGAGCGGCGGATTGTCCTGTTCGGCCTGCCGCGCGCGCCGGTGGTTGACGACGGCGGAAGCCGCCAGGGCGCTGCCGGCCGCGGCCGCGCCCCATTTCCACAGGCGGCCGTCTGACGCGCTGCGCTGCCCTTCGGAGCGCAGGTTCCTGCTCTTGCTGGTCATGAACATCTTTCCATTTTGGCTGAGGTTCGAAGCCGAACGATGGGGGTCGCGATAGGTTGCGCGGCTTCTTCAACTGTTCGGCCGGGGCGGTTTCAACCGAAACGGAGCAGCTTCGGGACCGCCGGCGGTGTTTGCGGGCCGGCTCGCGCCGAAACGGATGAGGATCGGATTCTAGCCGGTTTTCCCGAGCCTTAGCCTTCCATCACGGACCGCCGGAGAGGCCGCGGTTCGAACGGGAGGGCCCATCATGAATCTTGAAACCGTCCGCAGCCGCTCGGCTGCGCTCGCCATCGTCGCATTCGCTTTCGGTGCGCTGGCTTCGCCGGCCGGGGCGCGCCAGTCCGACGCCCAGATCCGGCAGGCGATCATCGCTGAATCGATCGCCAATTATTCCGGCAATTGCCCTTGCCCGTACAACAGCATGCGCAACGGCCGCCGCTGCGGCGGCAACAGCGCCTGGAGCCGGCCGGGCGGCAAATCGCCGAAATGCTACGCCAAGGACGTCAGCCGGGCGGCGGTCGACGCCTATCGCCGCCGCTGAGCCGGCGCTTGGTCGAGCTGCGCTTGTCGCGGCGACCGCTTTCTGGTCTTGCCCGCCGGAGCGGCCGAATCTCGGCCGAGACGGAGGTGGCGGTGAAGGTCGCGGGCGGATGCCACTGCACGGCGGTGCGTTTCGAGGCGGAGGTGCCCGAGCGGGTCGAGGTCCTGGACTGCAACTGCTCGATCTGCGCGAAGACGGGTTTTCGCCACCTGATCGTCCCGCACGATCAGTTCCGGCTGCTCACCGGCGGCGCCGCCCTCGTCAGCTACCGGTTCGGCACCGGCACCGCCGAGCATTTGTTCTGCGGCACGTGCGGCGTGAAGAGCTTTTACCAGCCGCGCTCGCACCCGCAGGCGTGGAGCGTCAACCTCAACGCGCTCGACGACCTCGCCGGGCTGACGATCACCGCTCGCGTGTTCGACGGGCGGGACTGGGAACGCGCGCGGGCGGCGCTCGACTGAGCCGCTTGCCCGGCCCAGCGGCGTCGGCTTAAGGTTCCCCGACGGAGCGGGAGGGGCGAGATGGCTGCCGCCGTGGCGGGCGATTTCGGGGTCGATGCCAAGCGCGACCGGCTGGTGATCGTCGCGTCGTCGCTCGGCACCGTCTTCGAATGGTATGATTTCTTCGTCTACGGCACGCTAGCCGCAGTCATCGCCAGGCTGTTCTTCCCGGCCGCCAACGAGACGGCGGGGTTCCTGCTGGCGCTTGCGACCTTCGGCGCCGGTTTCGGCGTCCGTCCTCTCGGCGCGATCCTGTTCGGCTATCTCGGCGACCGGCTCGGGCGCAAATATACGTTCCTGGTCACCATCACCTTGATGGGCCTGGCGACGGCCGCGGTCGGCATGTTGCCCACCCACGCCCAGATCGGCATCGCCGCTCCGGTCCTGCTCGTCGTCTGCCGCCTGCTCCAGGGGCTCGCGCTCGGCGGCGAATATGGCGGTGCGGCGATCTATGTCGCCGAGCATGCGCCGCGTCACAGGCGCGGCCTCTATACCAGCTTCATCCAGGCGAGCGTGATCGGCGGCTTCCTGCTCAGCCTCGCCGTGGTGCTGATCTCGACGCGGTTCGTGGATCCTGCCGAGTGGGAGGCGTGGGGCTGGCGGGTGCCGTTCCTGTTCTCGCTCCTGCTGCTCGCCATATCCTTATGGGTGCGCCTCAAGCTCAGCGAGAGCCCGGTCTTCCAGGCGATGAAGCAGGCCGGCGGATGCGCCCGCAACCCGCTTCGCGAGAGCTTCGACAGCTGGCCGAAGATCAAGCTGGTGCTGGTCGCCCTGTTCGGCATCGCCGCCGGCCTCACCGTAATCTGGTATGCCGGGCAGTTCCAGGCGCTCTACTTCCTCCAGAACGCGCTCCGCGTCGACGACAATGCGGCTCGCATGATGGTCGGCATCGGCGCGCTGTTCAGCCTGGGCTGGTTCATCCTGTTCGGCTGGCTGTCGGACAAGGTCGGGCGCAAGAAGCCGATCGTGATCGGCTATGCGCTCGCCATCCTGCTCCTGTTCCCGTTGTTCCACTGGATGGCGGCGGCCGCCAATCCGGAGCTGTCGGCGGCGATGGAGCGCAGCCCGGTCGTCGTCGCCGGCAGCGACTGCCGCTACGACCCGTTCGCGACCAAGGGCCAGACGACCGCGTGCGGACGCGTGCTCGACACGCTGTCGAAGAAGGGAGTGGCCTATGCGAAGGTGGAGGGGGTGGCGGGAGCCCCGCCCCAGGTGACGGTCGGCGGGCGCCTCGTCGATGCTTCCGATGCGGCCGCGCTAGACGCCGCGCTTGAGGCGGCCGGCTACCCGCTCGGCAAGGTGGTGCCGCCGGTGTCGCGCGCCTGGCGGATCGTGCTCGCCATCGTCATCGTCGGCATGCTGTCGGGGATGACCTACGGGCCGGCGGCGGCTCTGCTGGTCGAGCTGTTCCCGGCGCGGATCCGCTACACCTCGCTGTCCGTGCCCTACCATATCGGCACCGGCTATTTCGGCGGCTTCCTGCCGTTCATCAGCCAATATATCGTCGCTCGCACCGGCGATCCGTTCGCCGGCATCTGGTACCCGGTCGGCGTGGTGGCGATGGCGCTGGCGGTGACTTTGCTGTGGCTCCCCGAGACCGCCGGCAGGGAATTGGACTAGGCCGGCAAGGGCCGCTATCGGCGCAGCGGTGAACCTGCCGCACATCCCGCTCCGCCTCCGGATCGACAGCGACGCCCTGGTCTCCAACTGGCGCTGGCTCGCCCGGATGAGCGGGTCGGCCGCGTGCGGCGCCGCGGTCAAGGCCGATGGTTATGGCCTCGGCGCGCGCGAGGCGACCGTGCGGCTGGCCGAGGCGGGCTGCCGCGATTTCTTCGTCGCCACCTGGGCCGAAGCCGAGGCGCTGGGGCCGTCGCTCGGCGCCGCCTCGCTGTCCGTCCTGCACGGCATCGCCCAACAGGATGTCGGGACGGCCGCCGCTTCGCAGGCCCGCCCGGTGCTGAACACGCCGCTGCAGGTCGCCCGCTGGCGCGAAATCGGGCAGGGGCGGCCGTGCGACGTGATGATCGACACCGGCATGAACCGCCTCGGCCTGGCGCCGCAGGACGTCGCCGGCGGCCTTCTCGACGGCCTCGCCATCGATGTTTTGATGAGCCATCTCGCCTGCGCCGACGAGGACGTGGCGGCCAATGCCCGCCAGCGCGCGGCGTTCGCCGCAGTCGCGCCCGGGGTGCCGGCGCGGCGGCTCAGCCTCGCCAACAGCGCCGCCATCTGCCTCGGCGCCGATTATGCGTTCGACCTCACCCGGCCCGGGCTCGCTTTGTACGGCGGCGTCCCCCGCCGCGAAGCGGACGGCCACGTCCGCCAGGTGGCGAGGGTCGAGGCGCAGGTCGTGCAGCGGCGCCGGATCCAGTGCGGCGACAGCGTCGGCTACAATGCCACCTTCACCGCGGACCGCGCGTGCGAGCTCGCCATCCTCAACCTCGGCTATGCCGACGGCTATCTGCGCGGCTTTTCGGGCAGCGGCAGGGCCCGCATCGGCGAGCGCTTCGCGCCGGTGGTCGGCCGCGTATCGATGGACCTCACCGCGATCCGGGTCGACGACGCGCCCGAGCTTCGCGAAGGCGACTGGGTCGAGCTCGATTACGATCTGCCGCGCGCGGCGGCGCAGTCGGGCCTGTCGCAATATGAGTTGCTGACCACGCTCGGCGCCCGCTATCAGCGGCTCTGGTCATGAACGGCGGGGCGCTCGATCCTGTGATGGCGGCTTTCGCGGCCATCGGCGCGGCCGCGATCGCGCTGTTCGCCACCATCGGGCGGGTGACTTTGTTCGCGTGG
This sequence comes from Allosphingosinicella sp., assembly GCA_035942355.1. Classification (GTDB taxonomy): domain Bacteria; phylum Pseudomonadota; class Alphaproteobacteria; order Sphingomonadales; family Sphingomonadaceae; genus Allosphingosinicella. The sequence goes on from DASZDE010000148.1 coordinate 10,096, forward strand.
CAGGCGCTGGTCCGCGCGCTGCTGCCGCCTTATTATCCGCTGCGGCTGCTCGAACAGCTGCTCCATCTCGGCTGGTATTCGCTGCCGGTGGTGGGCCTTACCGCGATCTTCACCGGCGCCGCCCTCGCCCAGCAAATCTATGTCGGCGGCTCCCGCTTCAACGCCCAGTCGACGGTGCCGGCGATCGTGGTGATCGGCATCGTGCGCGAGCTCGGGCCGGTGCTGGTCGGGCTGATGATGGCCGGCCGCGTGTCCTCGGCGATGGCGGCCGAGATCGGCACCATGCGGGTGACCGAGCAACTGGACGCGCTGGCGACGCTCAGCACCGATCCGTACCGATTCCTGATCGCGCCGCGGCTGATCGCGGCGGTGATCGCGCTGCCCTTGCTGGTGCTGGTCGCCAACGTCATCGGCGTGCTCGGCGGCTTCATCCTCGCGGTGTACAAGCTCGGCTTCAACGCCGCCGCCTATCTCGAGACCTCGCGCCGCTACCTTGAGGCCGACGACCTCGTCATGTCGCTGGTCAAGGCGGCGGTGTTCGGCTTCTTCATCGCCCTGATGGGCTGCTATCACGGCTTCCGCTCCCACGGCGGCGCCGCCGGCGTCGGCAAGGCGACCACCAACGCCGTCGTCTCGGCGTTCATCCTGATCCTGCTGTCGAACCTGCTGATCACCGTGGCGGCGTTCGGATGAGCGCCAAGATCGCGCTTGCCGGCCTCGCCAGGCGGTTCGGCGACAATGTCGTGCTGGACGGCGTCGACCTGGAGGTCGAGACCGCCGAATCGATCGCGGTGATCGGCCAGTCGGGCACCGGCAAGTCGGTGATGATCAAGTGCATCCTCGGCCTGCTCCGGCCGCACGCCGGTTCCATCCTGATCGACGGCGAGGAGATGGCGGCCGCGGGCGAGCGCCGGTGGGAGCGCGTCCGCCGCAAGTTCGGCATGCTGTTCCAGGGCGGCGCCCTGTTCGATTCGCTGCCGGTGTGGCGCAACGTCACCTTCGGGCTGACCCAGGGCCGCTACCAGGATGCGGCCCGGATGCGCGCGCTCGCCGAGGAGAATCTGGAGCGGGTCGGGCTCGGGCGCGACGTCCTTTACCTGCGCCCGTCGGAACTGTCCGGCGGCATGCAGAAGCGGGTCGCGCTTGCCCGCGCGATCGCGCCGCGGCCCGAGGTGCTGGTGTTCGACGAGCCGACCACCGGCCTCGATCCGATCCGCGCCGACGTGATCAACGATCTCATTGTCAGCCTGGTCGAGGATCTCGGCATCACCGCGCTCACCATCACCCACGACATGGCGAGCGCGCGCAAGGTCGCGCACCGGGTGGCGATGCTGCACGGCGGCCGCATCATCTGGCAGGGCCCGCGCGAGCGGCTCTACGACAGCGGCAACGCCTATGTGGACCAGTTCGTCCAGGGCCGCGCCGAAGGCCCGATCCTCTAGCGCGCGCCGGCCGCCCGTCTCGCGCTCGGCGCATGGGGATTATTGCTTGGGCTGCCTGGCGAGACGGGAGTAAGCTGCCGCACCTCGACGGAAAGGACGGGCCATGGCGATCATCACGGGCACCGCGGGCGGGGACACTTTGTTCGGCACGCAGTTCGACGACGAAATGGACGGCCAGGACGGCAACGATGTGCTGCGCGGGCGCAGGGGCGACGACCGCATCGAGGGCGGGACCGGGATCGACTTCCTGATCGGCCGCCACGGCGACGACGTCTATTTCGTCGATCATGTGCGCGACAAGGTCGCGGAGCGGTTCGGCGAGGGGTCGGACATTGTGATCGCGACCGTGTCGCTCCGGCTCCGGCGCGAGATCGAGACGCTTGAGCTTCACGGCACCGCCCGGCGCGGCTGGGGCAATGAGCTGGACAACAACGTCTTCGCGCGCAACCTGGACCCGGTCGACAACGTGCTCGACGGCGGCGCCGGGGCCGACTTCATGAGCGGGAGCCGCGGCTCCGACACCTATTATGTCGACAATGCCGGGGACCGCATGCAGGAGCGCGGCGGCGAGATCGACCTGGTCTACAGCTCGGTGAGCTTCGATCTCGGCGGCGACCTCGATCCGCTGTCTGGCGAAGCCTATCTTGAAGATCTCGTCCTGACCGGCGACGTCGCGATCGACGGGACGGGGAACGACAGGGTCAACCGGATTACTGGCAATGGGGCCGCAAATACTCTGTCTGGCGGCGTGGGCGGCGACACTCTCGTAGGCGGCGAGGGGGACGACCGGCTGTTCGGCGGCACTGGCCTTGACCGCCTCGTTGGCGGCGCAGGAGAGGATCGGTTTTTCTTCGAACAGATATTTTTTGGCTTCTCCTTCGCCCATACGATCGAAGATTTTTCGTCGGCGGACGATGCGATCCTTCTTGACCGCGCCGCCTTTGCCGGAATCGGCTCCGACGGAACGCTGGACCCGGAGGCATTCGCCACCGGCACCGCCGCGCAGGAGGCCGACGACCGTATCATCTACGATCCGGAGACCGGGAGGATTCGCTACGATCCGGACGGCACGGGCGAGGAGCGGGCGGTGATCTTTGCCATCGTCGCGCCAGGAACGGAAATGGCCAGCACCGACTTCGTCGGATATTCCTGAGGCGGGCTAACTTCAACTCGCGGTCGGCATACCGAAACGTTGCGGCCGCGCCACTGCCGGCCGGCAACTGCAGCAGCGTCTTCACCTTCGCCGCCGCCTCGGCTTCCCAATACTTCCTCCTTCACAAGGAGGAGAATCTACCGGGGTAGCCGAAGCCCTTCCCGCAACCGGGCGGGCGCCAATTCGTTCAGGGCAGCGCGGAGAGGTCGATCCTCCGACGCGACATGTTCCCCGGCCAAGGTCGGGGCCGGGCGGCGCCGAAGCCGGAAGGCTGGACCCCGTTTTGGCTGGGGAACAGCCCAATCCGGGTTGAGGCCAATGAGGAAATCGAATGGCGACCATCGCGCATCTGTCCGACGTCCATTTCGGGCGCCACGATCCCGCCATCGTCGAGGCGGTCGAGCACTATCTGTTCGCGCGCCGCCCCGATCTGGTGGTGATCAGCGGCGATTTCACGCAGCGCGCCCGGGTCGCGCAATATCGGCTGGCCGGCGAGTTCGTCGACCGGCTGGAGCGCGGCGGGCTCGAGACCCTGGCGGTGCCGGGCAATCACGACGTGCCGCTGTACGACGTCGTGCGCCGGTTCGTGCGGCCGCTCCACCGCTATAGGAGGTTCATCGACGACGATCTGTGCCCGTGGTTCGAGAATGACCGGCTCGCGGTGCTCGGCATCAACACCGCCCGCTCGCTCACGATCAAGGACGGCAGCGTCAGCCTCGAGCAGATGGCGAGCATCCGCCAGTGCTTCCGCGACATCCCGCCGCACAAGACCAAGATCCTGGTCACCCACCATCCCTTGTTCGCGATGCCGATCGGCGACGAGGGCGAGCTGACCAAGGTGGTGAAGCGCCACAGCGATGCCTTGGGGGCGGTGGCCGAGGCGGGCGTCCAGATCCTGCTCGCCGGCCACTTCCACCGCAGCTACGCCAGCTCGGCGCGGGAGATGGTGGAAACCGCCGGGCCGTCGCTGGTCATCCAGGCCGGCACCGCCACATCGACCCGCCTGCGCGGCGACGAGCTGCAGAGCTTCAACTGGATCGAGGCCGCGCCCGCCGATGTCGAGCTTCGGGTCGAGCGCTGGGACGGCCGCGCCTTTGTCGCCGGGCGCCCGACCTTCTTCCGCTTCGATGGCGCCAACTGGACCTATGCCGGCCGCCGCGAGGATGTCGGGACCCCCGCCAAGGCCTTGGCCGCCGCGGTGGAGCAGGAGTGAGCCGGGCGGCGTGCAGCTTCGTTATTGTTGCAGGCGTGCAACGGGTTCCGGAAAATGTCCGTGGGGCGGAAACCCGGATCGAAAATCGGGTTAATGACGCGGTGGGCAAATTCGGGTTCAAAGCGTGACGAGTAAACGACAGAGCGAGCGGCTCGATGCGATCGAGGAGACGCAGGCGAGCCTCAGGGCCACTATCGAAGCGAGCAGGAAGTTGATCGAGCGATCGGACGATCTGCTCCAAAACTGCCGGCGCATCACCCGCCCGGATCCCCCGCCGGGGCAGGAAGCGGGCTGCTAGCGCGTGGCTTGATTATTCCGCGCTTCATCCGTCATTCCAGAGCCCATTTCCGTCATTCCCGCGAAGCGGGAATCCAGACTGCCTTCCGTCTCGGGATAGGGTGAGAAGAAGCTGGACTCCCGCTTCTGCGGGAGTGACGGAAGGGGCTTCGGGGGGCACAGACTAGGACGAGCAGGGCGGCACGGCGCTTGTCGCTCCGCGCGTGTAGACGTCAGTCGCGCTCGACGCACAGCGCGATGCCCATGCCGCCGCCGATGCACAGGGTGGCGAGGCCCTTCTTGGCGTCGCGCCGGCCCATCTCGTAGAGGAGCGTGGTGAGGACGCGGGCGCCGGACGCGCCGATCGGGTGGCCGATCGCGATCGCGCCGCCGTTGACGTTGACCCGCTCGGCGTCCCAGCCGAGCTCCTTGCCAACCGCGAGCGCCTGCGCGGCAAAAGCCTCGTTGGCCTCGATCAGATCCAGCTCGTCGATGCTCCAGCCGGCCTTTTCAAGCGCGCGGCGGCTCGCCGGGACCGGCCCGATGCCCATGATCGACGGGTCGACGCCGGCCGAGGCGAAGCTCTTCACCCGCGCCAGGACGGTCGCGCCGCGCCGGTCGGCATCCTCGCGGCTCATCAGCACCAGCGCGGCCGCGCCGTCATTGAGCCCCGAGGCGTTGCCGGCGGTGACCGAGCCGTCCTTCCGGAAGGCGGGGCGGAGGCCGGCGAGGCTGGCGACTTCGACCCCTTCGCGGATGAACTCGTCGCGCTCGACCACCGTATCGCCCTTGCGTCCTTTCACCGTCACCGCGGCGATCTCCTCGTCGAAGCGGCCTTCGCGGCGGGCGCGTTCGGCCTTGTTCTGCGAGGCGCAGGCGAATTCGTCCTGGCTGGCGCGAGTGATCTGATACTGCTCGGCCAGGTTTTCGGCGGTAATGCCCATATGATAGCCGTTGAACACGTCGGTGAGCCCGTCCTTGATCATCGTGTCGACCAGCTCGAGATTGCCCATCTTGGTGCCGCCGCGGACATTCTGGGCGTGGGCCGAAAGGCTCATGCTCTCCTGGCCCCCCGCCACCACCACCCGCGCGTCGCCGGCGATGATCGACTGGGCGGCGACGGCGACCGCGCGCAGCCCCGAGCCGCATACCTGGTTGAGGCCCCAGGCCGGCACTTCCTTGGGCACGCCGGCCGCCATCGACGCCTGGCGGGCGGGGTTCTGCCCCTGGGCCGCGGTCAGCACCTGGCCGAGGATGACTTCGGACACTTCGTCCGGCGCGACTCCGGCCTGGCCGAGCGCCGCCTCGATCGCGACTCGGCCGAGCTCGTGCGCGGGCGTGGCGGCGAAGGAGCCGAGGAAGGCGCCGACGGGCGTGCGCTTGGCGGCGGTGATGACGACTTCGGTCATGGGAATCTCCTGAAGAACCGGCCGTTCGCCCTGAGCTTGTCGAAGGGCTTTCCTCCTTTCTGCGGGAAAGGGCGGGCTTCGACGGGCTCAGCCCGAACGGTTTTACGGGCGAATGTGCCGCCGCCCCTATCAGCTAGCCGGGCCGCGCGAAAGCCATGCGGCGAGCGGCTCCCATAGCGCCTCGACCGCGCGGCCGCCGACCATCATCCCGACATGGCCCAAAGCCAGCTCGATCCGCTCGCCCGCCGGGATCGCCGTTTCCTGCGGAACGATGCGGTCGGTGGTCGAGACGATGTTCAGGAGCGGGCAGGGCAGCGCCTCCGGGCGGACCGCGGCGCCGGCCACCGCCCAGCCGCCGGAGCCGGGCAGATCGGCTTCGAAAAAGGCCTCGAACAGGTCGCGCGCGGCCGCCTCGCCGATCGGCGGCCCGTCATTGGCCCAGTCCTCGAGCGTCACGAACGCGGCCGCCCGCTCGCTGCCCGGCGCCATCCCGGCAAAGGCCTCGAACTTGGCGACCGTGCGGCCGGGGTCGAGGCTCCAGAACGCGCTTTGCAGCGCCTCCATCGGAAGCATGCCGAACGACCGCGCGGCCGGCTGCCACTGCTCCCACAGCCGCCGGACGTCGGCGCGGGCGGGGTCGGGATAGGCCGCGAAGCGCCACGGCGCGGCGATCGTCGCGAGGCCGCGCACCGGGGCCAGCGCGGCCGCCGCCACCGCCATCGTGCCGCCGAGGCAATAGCCGACCACGGCCGGCGGCTGGTCCAGCCCGGCGATCAGCGGCACCAGGATGCGCTCGACATGGTCGGCGACGGTGAAGCTGCGCCTCCGCCCGACCTCCCAGCCCCAGTCGACCAGCAGCGGCCGGTGCCCGCGCCGCGCGAGCCAGCGCATCAGCGATTTGCCTTCGCCGAGGTCGAGGATGGTCGGCGGGTTGATCAGCGACGGCACGAACAGCACCGTCCCGCCGCCTGCGGACCCCGATCCGGCGCCGCCATAATCGCGCAGCTTCGCCCCATGCGCCTCCGCGATCACCGGCATCGGCGCCGGCGGCGGCCGGCGCGGCGCCTCCTGATATCGCCGGAGGCCCGCCAGCGCCCGCGCCGTCCGCTCCGGCGCCCCTGCCGTCTCGCGGCGCAGCATGGCCAGGAACAAGGGCAGCGGCCGGGGCTTGTGTTGCGGTGCGGAAAGCTTTGGTGCTAAAGCCGTCGCTTCCGCTTCAAGGGAGTGTCGCATGGCGGCCTCGGCGCCCGTGGATGACGTGGTCATCGTCAAGAAATACGCGAACCGGCGGCTCTATAACACCGAAAGCTCGACCTACATCACGCTGGAGCATCTCGCCGAGATGGTCCGCCGGAAGCGCGAGTTCAAAGTGGTCGACGCCAAGACCGGCGAGGACATCACCCACAATGTGCTCACCCAGATCATCATGGAGGAGGAGCAGCGCGGCGCGACCCTGCTGCCGGTCAATTTCCTCAGGCAGCTGATCGGCATGTACGGCGACAACATGCAGTCGATGGTGCCGCAATTCCTCGAGGAATCGCTGGCCGCCTTTCAGCGCAACCAATCGCAGTTCCGCGACGCGATGGCGGGCGCGTTCGGCGCCGGCCCGTTCGCCGAACTGGCCAAGCGCAACCTCGACATGTTCACGGCCGCGACCGGCGCCAGGCAGCCCGAGCCCGACCCGGCGCCCGAGCCCGACACCAGGGCGGAGCTCGCCGAGCTCAAGGCCCAGCTCGCCGAGCTCCAGAAGAAGCTCGACAAGCTGAGCCGATGATCGCCGGTCCCGCTGGTGGCATCGGGCAATCCGGGGGATTGGCCGAAGGCGATTGTCGGGTCAGCTGAGCCGATGATCCTGGCCCGTCGTCCCAGCGCAGGCTGGGACCTCAGGACGATAATTCGCAAACCGGTGCGCAGAACCGGCCCAACCCTCCATGCGAACCCCCGCCGGGATCCCGGCCTTCGCCGGGACGACGTGACCTGCACGCCTGCTTCCTCCCGCTGAGATTCCAGCCTTCGCTGGAATGACGGTTCAAATCGTCTGCCGTCCCTCAGCCCGGCTTGACGAACTTCAGGGTCATGCGGTCGCTCTCGCCGATGGCGAGATATTTCTCGCGGTCCTTGTCCTTGAGCCGCAGCGTCGGCGGCAGCGTCCACAGCCCTTCGGGCCAGTCGGCCGTGTCCCTGGGATTGGCGTTGACCTCGGACGATCCCGCGAACCGGAACCCGGCCGCCTCGGCGAGCCCGCGCACCGTCGCCACCTTCAGATAGCCGCTCGCCTTCTCGCGCGCCGCGTCCGCGCCGGCGGGCAGGCGGTGGTCGACGATCCCGAGCACCCCGCCCGGCTTCAGCATCGCGAAGATCTCGCGGAACGCCTGCGGCGCGACCGGCGGCGCGCCCTCCGAGCCCATCCAATTGTGGACGTTGCGGAAGGTCAGCACGACGTCGGCCGACCCGTCGGGCACCTTGGTCCCGCCCGCCGCCATCGGGAAGGTCGCCACCCGGACCTTGCCGTAGACGTCCGGCCTGGCCGCGAGGAACGCGCGGAACCGCTCGGTGCCGCGCCCGGCCGGCGCCGCGCCGTATAAGGTGCCGCGCTCGGCCAGATAGGGCGCCAATATCTCGGTATACCAGCCGCCGCCCGGCCACAGCTCGACCACCGTATCGTCGGGCTCGACCCCGAAGAAGGTCAAGGTCTCGAGCGGGTGGCGATATTTGTCGCGCGCGACATTGGCCGGCGTCCGGCTCGGCGCCGCGATCGCCCGGGCGAGCGCGAGCCTGGCGAGGTCGGATTTCGGGGCGGCGGCGGTCGCGGCGGGCTGGGCGGAGACCTCGGCCTCGGGCTGCTGGGCGGCGGCGC
>DASZDE010000149.1:0-23124 GCA_035942355.1 Allosphingosinicella sp.
GGCCAAGGCCGCCGCCGCCGCGCGCCCGCTCGCCGCCTATCCGGGCCGCTACGTCAATCCGGCCTGGGGCGAGGTCAGGGTGGCGCTGGCGGACGGCGGCCTCACCGCGTCGCTGAACGGCGTGCCGCTGCGGCTCGATCCGGCCGGCGGCGATGATTTCACCACCCGCACCTCGCACTATCCCGACCGTTTCCTGGCCGAGCTCGCGCTCGCCTTCGCGCCCGGCGAGCCGCCGCCGTCGCTGACCCTCAAGCTCGACCCGGACGTCGCCGCCGAGCGCTTCACCCGCGCCGCCGGAGCCTCCGCCGACTGACTCCGTCACCCCCGCCTCGCGGGGACAGTTACCGGTAACTGTCCCCACCTTGCCTCACAGCACCAGGATGCGCGGCTCCGCCAGCTCCGGGCCGAGCATCAGCTCGGTCAGCGCCCACACCATGAGCAGGTGCGAATTGCCCCCGGCAATCCGCAGCCATGCCCGGGGGGCATGGCGTGCCTGCTCATCGTCGGCGCGGTCGGGCGAGCGGCCCGGCCCCTGATAGCCGCCGCCGAGCTGCAGCCCGGCCAGTTCGTCCTCGAGCTCGGGGAAGGCGCCGGCGAACTTGGCCCGGCCGCTTTCGAACAGGGCCGCGACCGGCTCGGCCCGCGCCGCCTTGCCCTCGGCCGCGTGGACCAGCTTGACCGGCAGGCTGACGCAGGCGCCGCGCAGCACCGTCTCGACCATCTTGCCGCCGTTATTCGCCTCGGCGACCACCCGGTGGGCGCGGTGCGCGGCCGCCGCCGCCGCCACCTTGCGCGCCCAGCCGTCCGGGCTCAGCCCGCTTGCGCTATGGTCGGCGAGCACATAGCCGATGCCGTCGCCGGCCAGCCCGCACGCGACGATCCCGCACGCATCGCCGCCCTCGCCCGCCGGCGGATCGACCCCGATCACGACGCGGACGAGGGGACAGTCACTTTCACGCAGGCGGGGACAGTCACTTTCACCCGGCGGGGGACAGTCACTTTCACCCGCCGACCGGCCCGTTTCTCCGCAATCGTGCGAAAAGTGACTGTCCCCACCTTCTCCGCCGCCGTCCGAAAAGCGACTGTCCCCATCTTCTCCGCCGCCTTGCGAAAAGCGACTGTCTCCCTTCACCCGGCACTTCTCGATCAGCTCGCGCGGCCACAAGGCCCGCTCGACGTCCGCGATCAGCTCGCCGTCCAGCTCCTGCCGGCCGAGCCGGGTGCCGCCGATCCGGCGCTCCATGTCGGCCGCGAATATCTCCGCGAGATGCGGGTTGTCGCGGGTGGCGCCGCCGGTGCGCACGGTGCCGCCCTCGCCGATGATCGCCCTCAGCGCTGCGATCGGCCGCGGCGTCGTCGTCACCAGCGCCCGCGGGTTCTCGCCGAGCCGCAGCCCGAGCATCAGATTGTCCCACCCCTTCTGCGCGCGCGGCCATTTCGCCAGTTCGTCGCACCACGCATAATGATGCTCCGGCCCGCGCAGCGAATCCGCCTCCGCGCCCGAATAGACGAACGCCTCCGCCCCGCTCGCGAATTCGAGCCGCCGCCGGCTCGGCTCCCACAGCAGGCCGTCCGCCTCCTCGCCGGGCCGCGCCACCGCCAGCAGGCCGCTCCTCCCCTCGATCATCAGCCGCCGCGCCTCGCCGAAGCTCGCCGCCACCAGCGCGAAGCTCGCCCCGGGATGGGCCCGCGCCAGCGCGCTGATCCACTCCGCCCCGGCCCTGGTCTTGCCGAAGCCGCGCCCCGTCAGCATCACCCACACCCGCCAGTCCTCGCCCGGCGGCGGCTCCTGCCCCTCGCGCACCCAGGCCGGCCAGTCGGCGTGGAAGCGCGAAGCCGCCGCCGCGTCCAGCTCGCGCACGATCCGCGCCGCCTCCTCCTCGGGCAAAGCGAGCAGGGCCTCGAGCGATTGCTTGCCGGGCTTCACCCGCGTCCGCCCTTCGCCCGGTGCCGGCGGATCGCCCGGATCGGCGCGATGATCTCGTCGCGCACCTCCTCGATGCTGGGCTCGCGCCGGAACCGCGCCCGCCCGCGCCGCGCCGACCGCCGGTCGCCGTCGCCCCCGGCCGGCCGGTACAGGCGCATGATCGCGATCGCCTCGGCGATGGTCGGGGTCGGCAGGCCGTCGGCCGCCGCCGCCGCCGCCGGGTCGAGCGCCAGCGGCACCGCGTCGATCAGCAGCATGTCGTTGCGCGCCAGGCCCTGCTCCCGGGCCGCGTCCCAGCCGGCGGCGAAGCGCTTATCGTTCGCCTTGCGCTGGTAGACCGCATTGGCCGAGAAGCCCGCCGCCGCGGCCGACCGCCTGATGCCGAAGCCGGCGGCCAGATGGGTGAAGAAGATTTCGTCGGTCCGCGGCGACATCCGCCCGTCGCCGGCGCGGACGATCTGCGTGCCGGCATTCCTGGTCGTCCGGATCACCAGCTCGCGCGGGTCGAGCGCCTCGGCGGGGCCGGCGGCGCGGGGGCGGCCGTTGGCGAAAATCGGCCGGCCCTCCGCCTTGACCCGCGCCCGGCCCCAGTCCCGCGCCCGCGGCCAGGCGGCGGCGAAGCCCGCGTCGCGCCGGCGCAGCGCATAGGCGGTGCTGTGGTCCACCCCCGCCATCGCCGCCGCCAGCCGCGCATTGGCGGTCCGCGCCAGCGCGCTCAGGAACCGCCGCCGCCACAGCCCCGCCCGCTTCTTCCGCTTTCCCGCCACGCCTTTTCACCCGCTCAATCAGCCCCGCCGCCATCCGTACCGTCATCCGGCAAAGGCCGGGACCCAGCTTCCCCTTCCAAGCGTTGTACCACATTTGTTCTAGAAACGCAATCCTATTTGGTTTCCTACAAAAATGCGCCGCTAACCGGCACGAAACTGGGCTGGACGCCGGCAAGACGTAGGAAACACCAATTACCGCCGGCGCGGTCATTCCCGCGCAATCGGGCCCTTCCGCGCCCTTCCCGACGCTCGCCCAAGGCCCGAGTCGCGCCGGGCCGAGGTCTGCCGCAGCCGTCGCCGACAATTGCAGCCGGCGCGGCTGGGCGCCTTCCATGCGCAGCGATGATGTGGTGCGGCGTGCCCCCCACGCCGCTTCGGATCCACATCATCTGCTTGAGGTTGAGGATGAATGCTGCCGAGGCGTGCGGACGCCCGGCGGAGCACCGCGGGCAGCGCCAGCCGAGCGTCGCTGAATCAAGCGGCGTCGGCCCCCGAAACGCCATGATGCCGTCCGATTCCGTCTGCAGGCAGATGCGTCAGTCCGTCGCGGCTGCCGATGCGGAGCCATACCAGCGTAGCGCGGCGGCGACCCGCGCGGGGGCAGGGAAGCCGGGCTTCATCGCCATTATCCACCAGAATACCGGGTCCTCGGCCGCCTGACGCACCACCGCATGTTCCACTACCACCTGTTTCCTGAGCCTCGCCAGCGTGTCCGCCTCGCCGTGCTCCTGCGCGTTCTGGACAAAGCTGTCCGCCGCCTTCTGCAGGCGCCCGGGCAGGCCGCTGTCGCGGACCAGCTGGGCGAACACTCCGGAGTTGCGATAGGCCAGCAGCGAAAGCTTGAGGAACAGCGGCCGATCGGAATCACGCAGGGGCCAGGGCGCCGGGTCGGCCGGCGCGGGCGCGGCTCGGGCCAGCGCCCAGAGCACCGCCAGCGACCGGCCCACCCGCTTCAACCGGCGCGGGTTGGTCCCGAGCAGCTCGACGATCTGCTTGCTCTCGGCCGGCGTCAGCGACACGCCCGTAGCGCAGTCGGCCAGCAGCGCTTCGGCATGGACGATCCCGAGGGGCGGCAGGTCGAACGAGAGGGAGATGGTCTTCTCGATATATTCGTCCGGATCGACCATCCCCGCCCCGGCCTCGCGGTAGCGCATGGCCAGGCCGCGCCGGATCACGTCGCGGTCCAGCGCGACTACGTAGGTGCATTGCGGAGCGTCGAGGAAAAGCTTGATCGCCTCGAAGATTTCGAGCGCCGATTCCGGTAGGCACCGGTCGAGGTCGTCGACCAGGACGCACAGCCGCCGCTCGCCGGCAAGCCCGACAAGCTGTCGGAAATCGTCCAGGAACTGCTCGATCGAGGTGACCTGATGGACCTGCTTCTCGGTAACCGCGCGGGTCAGGATCTTGCCGACGCGCTCCATGCTCTTGCCGACGTCGTCGTCGTTGGCCTTGCCGGTCTCGCGCCCGAAAAGACCGTTCAGCCAGTCGCCGATGCGGTCGATGGCGCTGCCCGGCACCAGGTTCGCCGTGCCGACACGCATCGCCAAAAGCATCGCCTCGGTCGCCGCGGCGCCCCAATCGACCTTTAGAGCGCCGCTCTCCTTTATCGTGAAGCCGGCATAGAGCGCGCGCTCGAGGCGGTCGATCTCTTCGGCCGAGCCCACGCCGGCCGAGCGCAGCGCCTCGAGCACGTGGATGATCAGAGCGCGCCACAGCACCTCGCGCTCCTGGTATTTCCAAGCGTTGAACGGCACGACGATCGCCGATGGATCCTCTCTCAGCGGCGCCTCGAGGGCATTGAGCAAGGTGGTCTTGCCCGTGCCCCAGGGCCCATGAAGGCCCAGCACGAAGGCGCCCTGCCGCGGCTCTCGAACGATCTCCAGCAACGTCTCCGCCAGCAGCTGATAGCCGTAGGTCGGCTCCAGCGCGGGTATGTCCTCTCGCAGAATCGAGGTCACGGACTGTAATCCCGGGGCGTCGGTGAGTAGTCCTCGTAGACGAAGCGGAGGTGCTGCTGCGCAATGTCGAAGGCCCCGCTGAACCTCCCCGCCGCATCGGGTGCGTCGATCAGCTGGTTCTTCGCTCGAAGCAAAAAGTCGGACGGTATTCCGCTAATCAACATTTCTTCCAGGCGCTGACGGCCCCAGCGGCGATAGCGCCTGTAAGCCTGCACCTCACGTTGATATAGAAACGCAATTCCCACAACACCGAATAACAAACCGGCAATGCTCATGACTAATAAAGGCATCACCATAATTTCGCTTTGAATTAAATTCCTAACCAATACATAGCCACCGATTGCAAATATGAGTATATAGCAGATACAGAGCATGATCATCAACAAAGCCGGCAGGACTCGCACCGAAAGCAGAAAAGACATCGCCGTGGGAGCCTGAAATTGCATGCTTGAGGAGAAGTCGTCGAGCGAATCTGCCGGCGCGCCGAAATAGGACGTCGAGCTCGGCGGCGTCGACGCGACGGCGAGCTCCGAAGCCGCGGCCCCCCGCTCGTCCTCGCCGAAATCCAACGCCGCCACCCTTTCGCGCGCCTCCGTGGCCGCCGCATCGTGGAACTGGCGCGATTCGCGAAGCGCATCGCGCGCCGCTTCCTCGCTCACCAGGGCGGCTTCGTCCGTCTCGGCCGGCGTGGGCGGCTCGCTCCGCAGCAGGGCCGTCACGGCGGTGCGCAACCGGGGCTCCCAGTCCGGGCCGTCGCCGCGAACCACGCTGACCGCCGGCAGGGCATCGGCCAGCGCAAGCGCGTCCTCGTCCGTCGCGCCCGTGAGGACGAGCAGACCCCACGCCTCCGGATGGCGTGACCGGAGGGCGCTCACGGCGATCGAGAAATCTTCGCACTTGCGGGCGAGCTCGGCGGCCGTGGAGACGTGGGTGACGTCGGCAATGAGTCGAAGGGTGTCCTGAAGCCGGACCGCGAGGTCGAACCGAAGCTGCCCGAACGGCGCCTCCTCGCGCGTCACTCGGCCGCCGACCGAGCGCGCGCAATCCTCGATCACCAGGTCCGGGCGTCCGGTGTCCGCTGCCAGCCGGCGAAGGGTCTCGGCGGCGGCGGCGGCGGCGGCGGTGCCGATTTCGCCGCTGCCACCGGCGGTCTCCGAATAGAGCTGGTGCAGGGTCGTCATCACCTTGCGGATGTTACCTGTGCAGCTTTCCGCCAGCGACTCCAGCACCGACCGGCTCAGCCTTGGTCCCCATTGGGGAGAATATTGGGTGGCGAGCCGCCCGATCTCGGAGGCGGTGAGGGTGACCAGGTCCACCGGCGCCTGTCCGGCGAAGCGCGCCTTGAAGTCGGCAAGCTGTTCCCACGCCCGCCAGTGCCCGGCGACGAGCACCAGCGCCTGCGCCCCCGCCATCCCCTCCAGCAGGCGCTTGATGGCCGTCGCGTTGCGGTGGGTGTTCGTGCGCCTGTCCTCCGCCATCAGATGCTCGAATTCGTCGATCATCAAGGCGAACAAGCCGCCGCCTCGGGCCGCCGCGCCCGCGAGGGCGACCAGCACCGCCTCGGCCTCCGACGCAGGATCCAGGTCGCGGGTTACGCCCAGCTTTTCGCGCTCGACGGGCTGCAGGGTCCTTCCGGCGAGCCATTTGAGAGCGGCCTCCTGCCATTGCGGCCAAGCCAGGGCCGCGAGGACGCTGCGCAATTCCTCTGATCCGCGTGGGGCAATCGTCGCCACCGAGCGCACCAGCGCCCGTTCGACGTCCGTATCGCTGAGCAGCCCGGCGCGAAGGATCGGATAGACTTCCAGCGGATCACGGCGGATGCTCTCGGCGTCCTTGGCGGTCAAACTGACTTGGTCCGCTATCTCGCAGGCGGCGGCGGCTAGAAGGCGGGAGAAGATCATCGGCAGGTCGAGCCGATCGAGCATCGGGGCCACGACCGTAAGATACCAGTTTGGGAAAGGTGTTTCCGTCGCCGGGACCGAAAGCAGCGTCAGCGGCCCGCCCTGACCGGCCCACGTCCCGCGCAGCCGCGCCTGGGTGAAGGTGAGCAGGTGGGTCTTGCCGGTGCCATAATCCCCGCGTACCGGAATGGCGAGACCGGCCCGCTCGCCTTTTAACGCACGCGCGACATAGTCGGTGACGGCGGCGTCGAGCGTCGTCACCGCCTCCGTATGCACCGTCTTGTCGACGATATCGACCGCGATGTCGCGCAACGCGGCGACGGGATAGACCGGAAACGGATTGGGAGCCGTCGCGCTCGAGGAAGAAGGCGCCGTCACGGTCACTGGTCCGACATCAGATATTGGGGAAGGGTGTCGGCAGGCACTTGCTCGACCGCCGGGAGCTGCAACTCGCGCACATGCCGTGCGTGGGCGGCAAGGCGCTTTCGGAAATGCGTATTGAGCTGACGAAGGACGACCGGACTCGCTCCCTGATCTTCGCCGCGCTGAACCACCCGCCCCGGCTGGCCCGGCTCGAACGGGAAGATCGGCGACAGTGCTTCGATCTCTGCCCGTTCCGGGTCACGATATTGCGGCAGGCGGTGCGCGACGTAGGCGTCGGCGTCGGCCGCCGTCATCTCGCGCAGGGTGAACACCTCGATCGGAACGCTGCCGCCCATCGTCCGCTCGTCCGCGTCGAGAAGCTTGAGGTTGTGGGTGGTGAGCACGAACAGCTTCGGCCAGGCGCGCAGCTTCTCGTAGCAGGCAATCGCCGCATTGAGGCTGGCAGCGGTGATGTTGTCGACCAGAACCGCGACGTGCTTCCCCTTGGGGACGGCCGCGATTTGGTCCTGCAGCTGCGTGAAGGCGCTCGTTCGAGATTCGTCCGTATCGAAGGGCAGCTCGCGCACGTGGAATACGGCCCAGGGATCGTCACCTTGCAGGCGAATCATCTCGGCGATCATCCAGGCGCCGAGCGTCGTTTTCCCCGACCCGAGCGCGCCTCGGATCACCATGAGCGCGCTGTTGATCGAGCGGGCGCCGGCGCCCTCGAAACTATAGTCGAGCTCCATCATGAGATCGCGGAACTTCTCCATGTGGTCGTTCAGATCGAGAATGTTGTCGCAGAATAATGGCCGCAACATCTCCCCGCATTCGTCGAGGCGCAACGGCTCGCGATCGAGGTTGGCGAGGAATTCGAGGCGGTCGAGATTTTCAGGGCCTGGCGAAAAAGCTGGCCCGAACGGGTTCATCTTCAATGCCATCGTCTTGCGATACATCTTCCCCCCTGACCACGCTCGCGGCGTGCGGCTGCCTGATTCGCTACGCTATTCTACGCTTCGAAAGAAGATCGTACAGAGGATGGTTTGCGTGCTGGGAGGCGTAGCGGATTACTCGCGCGCCAGTCGGTGCACGCATGAAGTTCGCTGCAGAGCAGCGCCAGGCTCTCCGCTCATCGGAGATTACGAAAGAAAAGGGCGGCCGAAGCCGCCCTTCCCTTGGCTCGAAGCCCGATAGAGTACCACTTGTATCCGAGCAATTCCTGCTCGAGCTTCTCCGCCCTTCAACAGTGCGGGGCACTGTTGAAGCCTCGGTGAGCGGCGCTGCGGTCCCTCTGTCGGCCGGGCCGGCACTGCCCCGCACTGCCGACCGATCCGGCCGATCTCCCACGCCTGTCCTGAGCCTGTCGAAGGGGCCGCTGGCCGCCTTCAACCATCGAAGAATGCGAAAAGGCCGCCCCTTTCGGGACGGCCTTTCGTGACATTCACTTTGAACGTGACTGTCAGCCCAAAAGCTCTTGCTCGAGCTTCTTGGCCATTTCTTCAATGTTTTCAGGCGGCCAGCCGGGAATATCCATCCCCAGCCGCAGCCCCATGCTCGACAGCACTTCCTTGATCTCGTTCAGCGACTTGCGCCCGAAATTCGGCGTCCGCAGCATCTCGGCTTCGGTCTTCTGCACCAAATCCCCAATGTAAATGATATTGTCGTTCTTGAGGCAGTTGGCCGACCTCACCGACAGCTCCAATTCGTCCACCTTCTTCAAGAGGTAGCGGTTCAATTGGTTGGCGTCGGCCTCGGTGTCCATCGCGCTCGCGGCCATGCCGCCGCCCGGCATCGGGCCGTGGTGGATCGCCATCCCCTCGTCGAAATGGACGAACAATTGCAGCTGGTCCTGGAGGATGCGCGCGGCGTAGGCGAGCGCGTCGTCGGGCGTCACCGTGCCGTCGGTCTCGACCGTCAAGGTGAGCTTGTCATAGTCCAATTCCTGGCCGACGCGGGTGTTCTCGACCTTGTAGCTGACCTGGCGGACCGGGCTGTAGAGCGCGTCGACCGGAACCAGGCCGATCGGCGCGTCGGCGGGGCGGTTGGCGGCGGCCGGGACATAGCCCTTGCCGGTCTCGGCGGTGAGCTCCATGTTGAGGGTCGCGCCCTCGTCCAGATGGCAGATGACCAGGTCCGGGTTCATCACCTCGATGTCGCCGGTGGTGGCGATCTGGGCGGCGGTGACCTCGCCCGGGCCGGTCGCGCTGAGCTGGAGCCGGCGCGGCTGGTCGCCTTCCATGCGCAAAGCGATCTGCTTGACGTTGAGGACGATGTCGGTGACGTCCTCGCGGACGCCCGCGAGCGAGGAGAATTCGTGGAGCACGCCCTCGATCCGCATCGAGGTGACGGCGGCGCCCTGCAGCGACGACAGCAAGACCCGCCGGAGCGAGTTGCCGAGCGTCAGCCCGAAGCCGCGCTCCAGCGGCTCGGCGACGAAGGTCGCCTTGCGGCGCGCATCGCCCCCCGCAATCTTGCGCTCGAGCGCGTTGGGCTTCTTCATTTCCTGCCAGTTCTTTGCGTTGACGGCCATGTTGTCCCTCTGGCGTTAGTTGCCGGGGACACTCAAATAGAGTGTCCCCAATTCCGTGGCGGGGACACGCAAATAGCGTGTCCCCCTTTACTCGGGGACACCCTATCTGGGTGTCCCCGCCAGCAGGTGTCCCCGCCGGCAGGGGACACGCAAATAGCGTGTCCCCTCGAGCTAAACCCTCCGCCGCTTCGACGGGCGCACGCCGTTATGCGGGATCGGCGTCACGTCGCGGATCGAGGTGATCTGGAAGCCGACCGCCTGCAGCGCCCGCAGCGCCGATTCGCGTCCGGACCCGGGCCCCTTGACCTCGACCTCGAGCGTCCGGACGCCGTGCTCGGCGGCCTTCTTGCCGGCATCCTCGGCCGCGACCTGGGCGGCATAGGGGGTCGATTTGCGGCTGCCCTTGAAGCCCATCATGCCCGCCGATGACCAGGCGATGGCGTTGCCCTGGGCGTCGGTGATGGTGATCATCGTGTTGTTGAAGCTGGCGTTGACGTGGGCGACGCCGGCACTGATGTTCTTGCGCTCGCGGCGCCTGAGGCGCTGGGGTTCGCGTGCCATATAATCCAATCCCTAACCTTGTGACCCGTTCGCCCTGAGCTTGTCGAAGGGCCTTCCTTCCTTGCCTGCGGCGATGGTCCGATGTCTGTGCTGCCTCCGGTGGCGAAGAAGCGGCGTGAAAGCGCCCCGCGCTTTCACTGCTACTTCTTCTTGCCGGCGATCGGCTTGGCCTTGCCCTTGCGGGTGCGGGCGTTGGTGTGGGTGCGCTGGCCGCGGACCGGCAGGCCCTTGCGGTGCCTGAGGCCGCGATAGGAAGCCAGGTCCATCAGCCGCTTGATGTTCATCGCCACGGTCCGCCTGAGGTCGCCCTCGACGCTGTGCTCGGCGTCGATCGTCTCGCGGATCTGGAGCACTTCCTGGTCGGTGAGGTCCTGGACGCGGCGCTCGGCGGCGATGCCGATCTTGCGGGTGATCGCCTTGGCCTTGGTGCGGCCGATGCCGTGGATGTAGGTGAGCGCGATCTCGACGCGCTTGTTGGTCGGGATGTTGACACCCGCGATGCGAGCCATGTGCTTCTTTCTCCTGCTCCACAGGGCGATGGCTGATCGCCCCATCTCAGCGCTTGCGAGGCCCGTCCAAACAAGCAAAGCCGACGCGCGCACGAAATGCGCCGCCGGGTGACCGGTTGAACGGGATGATGGCCATGTAGGATTTGGCCCCGGCTATGTCAACCGCGGTCGGAGGCAGAGTCTCGGATTTGGCGCCACCAAAGGTCCGGCGCATTTGGCCAGCCGTGCTGACGCGCCTGCCATTGGCTTGGGGGCGGCAATGGCGCTAGATGGGCAGCGCTGGCGAAGCGGGGGCCCATGACGGGAGCGGAACAGGACACGGGAACCGCGAAGACACCCGCGGTGACGGTGGAGGAGGCGGGGACGGCGCCGGCGCCGGCGGCGCCACCGGCGGACCAGACTCAGATCAGCGTGTCCCGCGGTCTCGGAGGCTGGCTGGCGCGCCAGCGGTGCAGCTTCGCCTTCACCTCCTACCAAACCGGTCAATTGTTCCTGGTCGGCCGGCTGCGGGACGAGCGGATCTCGTTCCACCAGCAGAATTATGTGCGGGCGATGGGGCTGCACGCGACGCCGCAGCGCCTCTATCTCGGCTCGCTGTTCCAGATCTGGCGGCTCGAGAACGTGCTCGCGCCGGGCGAGCGCGCCAATCGCGACTTCGACAAGCTCTATGTGCCGCGCAACGCCCAGACCACCGGCGATGTCGACGTTCACGAACTGTCGGTCGACCGGGCGGGGCGGGTGGTGTTCGTCGCCAGCAAATATTCGTGCCTGGCGACGCTCAGCATCACTCACGGGTTCAAGCCGCTGTGGAAGCCCGCCTTTGTCTCGAAGCTGGCGGCGGAGGACCGCTGCCATCTGAACGGGCTGGCGATGGCGGACGGGTCACCGGCCTACGTCACCGCGGTGAGCCGCTCGGACGTGCCGGCCGGGTGGCGCGACCGGCGGCACGAAGGCGGCGTGCTGATCGACGTGCGCAGCGACCGCATCGTCACTGACCAATTGTCGATGCCGCACAGCCCTCGCGTCGGAGCAGGCGGCGTTTGGCTGCTCGATTCCGGACGCGGCTGGCTGGTGCGGGTGGACCCGGCGAACGGCAGCCGCGAGGATGTCGCCTTCTGCCCGGGCTTCCTGCGCGGGCTGGCGCTGCACGGCGGCTATGCGGTGGTGACGGTGTCGTTGCCGCGCGACGGCGCGTTTACCGGCCTCGAGCTGCAGGACGCGCTCGCCGCGCGCGACGGCGATCCGTGGTGCGGCTTATGCGTCATCGACCTCAGGACCGGCGACGTGGTCGAATGGATCCGGCTGACGGGCGCGATCAAGGAGCTGTTCGACGTTGCGGTGATCGCCGACACGATCTGCCCGATGGCGCTGGGGGTCGGCTCCCCCGACATCCAGAGCCTGATTTCCTACGAACCCGAATTCGCTCCGCTGGCGCCGCCCTGAGCCTCAGTCGAGGCGGGCGTGATCGAACCAGGCGGCGCGGATTTGGCGGCCGTCCGGGGTATGGCCGACCAGGCCGAGTCGCGTAGTCGGCCAGAAGGGCTGGCGCGGGCGGGTCGGCGGCGGCGGGCGGATCGCTCAAAAGCGCAGCCGCACCCCCGCCCGGACGCCGCTCCCTTCGGCATCGTTGCCGAAATCGAGCTCGCCGCGCAGGAAAGCCTCGACCATGCCGGACCGGAAGGTGGCGCCGGCGCTGGCGCGGCCGAACGTCCCCAACCCGTCATCCTCGAGCAGCAAAGGCTGGCCGAGGGTGAAAGCGGTGCGATTGTCGCCCTCGAATTCCTTGATCGCGTGGACGCCGAGGAAAGGCGAGACATTGCCGAACGTGCCGCCCACCCGGATGCCGGCCTTGCCGCGCAGGCTGCTGAGGTCCTCGAATTCGACGAGGGCGCCGCCGCTCTGGTAGGAATCGAGATCGGCATCGACGAAGGCGATGCTGACCGACGGCTCGGCATAGACGGCGCCGAAGCGGAGGCGCCAGCCGGCCTCGGCCATCGCGCCGAATGCCTGGCCCTCGAAATCGGCGGCCAAATCGGGGCCCGGATCGGTGTGGAAGTCGTACCAGTCCATCTTGACGAGGCCGTTGAGGAACAACCCGTTGGCGCCTTGATAGCCGGCATAGGCGCCGAGATTGACACCATCCATCTCGATCCGGCCGCCGTTCGCGCGCTCGAACTCCAGGTCGGATTCTATCACGCCGAACGTGACGCCGAAGCGGACCGCCCCCCGGTTCATCTCGATCCCGGCCTGGACGCCCTTGAAGTCCTGTTCGTAGCCGACGTCAAACGCGATGCTCTCGCCGAGTGCCGTGAAGACCTGCTCGCCCTCCCGCTCGCTGTCCCCGCCGAGCACCTGCACCCAGCCGCCGAAGCCATTGTCGGGCTCTGGCACGCCGCCCGGCCACGCGTCGCGGCCGGAATCGAGCTGGGCCGTCCAGGCGTCGGCGCTCTTGTACCAGAGGCTCTGCGCCGCCGCGCCCACCCGTACGGTCTCGAACACGGCCTGGCCCGGCAGGCCGATCAGCAGGAAGTCGTTGCCCGACGGCGCGAACAGCAGCCCGGCGCGCACATAGCCGGTTTCCACGTTGCCGCCTTCGAGCGCGAACGCGTCCGCGCTGGTGCCGGCGCCTGCGTCGACCACGAGGATGCCCTCGGAGTTGAAGCCGCCGAGGGCGCCGCTCGCGTTGACGTCGATGAGCGTGGTGCCGGTCGCGGAGCCGCCAATGACCAGCCGGTCGGCGGTGCCGGCGCCGAAATCGACGTCGATGCCGAGCCGGGCTCCGCCCTGGCCGACATAGCGGCCGGATACGGAAAGGACGTCGTTGGCGGCGCCGTCGCGCATTTCGACGCGGCCGCGGTTGCCGAGCGTCTCGAGGCCGGCCAGGGCCGCGGTACCGCCGAGCGAGCGGAGGGTGCCGCTATTGTCGAACGAGTCGGCGCCGCCGCCGAACTGGCTGGTGCCGAGCGCGTCGAACGTGCCGGCATTGGCGAGGCTGTCGTCGCCGTCGGTGAGGTCGATGCGGCCGCGCAATGTGCCCGCGCCGGTGACGCCGACTTGCGCCGCCGCGCCCTGAGCGTCCAGCGCCAGCCCCGATCCGGAACGGACCAGACCGCGGATCGTGACCTGGGTGTCGGTGGCGGACTGGATCAGGATGGCCGTGTTGGCGCCGGCGACGCTGACGTCGTTGCTGTCGACCGTGACGGCGCCGTCGTCGCTGCGCGCGACGATGCCGTTGCTGTCGGCCCCGGTGGTGGTGACCGCGCCGGTGCTGGTCACTTCGACGTCGCCTGTCTCGGCGATCGCCTCGATGCCGTGGCTGCCGGCGCCGCTGGTCGCGACCGAGCCGCTGACGACGCTGGTTCCCCCATCGGGCCCGAGCGCTTCCAGCCGGTCGTCGCCGGCCGCCCGTGCCGCCAGCGCGTCGCCGCCGTCGTCGCCGTCGAGCGAATGGGCGAGGATGCCGACGCTGTTCGCTCCGCTGGTGGTGACGCTGGTGCTGGTGACGCTGACATTGCCGCCGAAGGCGACGATCCCGGGGCTGTTGGCGCCTGTCGTGGTCACAGTGCCGCTGGTCACGGTCGCGTCTTGCGCGGCGGAGGCGAAGATCGCCCTCGACCCGTCGCCCGCCGTCGACACGGAACCGCTGGCGATGGTGACCGACCCGGTTTCCGCTTCGAAGCCGGCCTGCGCCTGGATACCCTGCGAGCTGGCGCCGTCGGTGGTGATGACGTCGCTGGTCACGCTTACGTCCCCCGTCGCCGAGATCGCATTGATCGCCGGGGCGTTGATGCCGTGGGTTTCGACGGTGCCGCTGTCGACGGTGACGTCGCCGGCGCCGCGGCTGAGAGCGACGATCGCCCGATTGGTGGTGCCTGGCCCGGTGCCGCCGCCGATCTCGACGCTCGCGCTGGTGACGGTGACGTTGCCGACATTTGACTGGGCGATGATGCCCTCGGAGATCGTCGCGCCCGCGGTCGCGATCGAGCCGCTGGTGACGGTGACGTCCCCGGTGGTCGCGGTCGCGAAGATGCCGCGGCTGCGCGGGCCGGTCGCGGTGACGCTGGTCGATTGGACGACGACATCGCCGCTGCCGACCGAATAAGCGTGGATGGCATTGCTCGAATCGCCTGCCGTGGTCACCGAGCCGCTGACGACGCTGACGTCGCCCGCGGAATCGCGGAAGGCGATCGCCTCGATGCCGCGGCTGGAGTCGCCGGCGGTGGTCACGGACGTGCTGGTGATGCTGACCGCGGAGGCGAATGCGGAGATGCCGTCGCTATTGTCGCCGGCGGTCGTGGCAATGTTGGAGGTGACGACGATAGTGCCGGTGCCGGTGCCGTCATAGGTCGCTTCGAGATCCTCGCCGGTACGGGCAAGGATCGCTGCCGAATTGTCGCCGCTAGTGGCGGCGGTCCCCGCGCCCGTCACCGCTACGTCGCCCTCTATCGAAGCGGCATCGACGCCGGGACTGTCGGCGCCGGAGGTGGTCACGTTGCCGAAGTTGACGGTGACGTCGCCTTCGGTGCTCTGCGCGACGATGCCGCTGCTTTCCGCGCCCAGGGTCGTGACCCGCGCGGTGCCGACCTGGACATTGCCTTCTTCGCTGCTGGCGCTGATCCCGGTGCTCCCGGCGCCGCGGGTGTCGACGAAGAGGGCCGTCACGCTGACGTCGCCGTTTTCGCTCCTGGCGACGACCCCGTCGCTGTCGGCGCCGCTTGTGTCCGCGACATCGGCCGAGACGAGCACGAAGCCGGCGCGGCTCTGTGCCGTGACGGCGACGCTGTTGGCGCCGGTGGTTATGCCTCCGCCGGTGGCGGTGGCCTGGCCGATGTCGGTGATAGCCACGATTCCATCCGAATTCGCGCCGGTGGTCGAGCCGAAGCCTGAGACCTCGGCATTGCCGTTGGTGCTGGTGGCAATGAGCCCGGTGGCATTGTCGCCGCTGGTCGAGACGCTGCCCGCGGCGAGGGCGCGGCCGTTGACGCTGGTCGCCACGACGCCCCGGCTGCCGTCGCCGCTCGTCGTGACCCTACCTCCGCTGCTCGGGCCAAGCGCAAGAGCGTCTCCGGTGATGCTGGAAATTTCGATGCCGTCGCTGTTGGCGCCCTCGGTGGTAATATCGCCGCTTGCACCGGCGACCACGCCGCCGCTGTTGCTGGTCGCGAAGATGCCGTCGCTGGTCTCACCGGCCGTCGCGACCTCGCCCGAGCTGATCGAAATGTCCCCCGTCTGGGTGACGGCCGAGATGCCGATGCTGGAGGTGCCGGAGGTCGCGGTCTCACCGAAGGTATCGATTTCGATCTCGCCGCTCGTCGTCGAGGTGAGAATGCCCGTGGCATTTTCGCCGGTCGTCTGGACCGTGCCGCTTTCGACGAAGATGTCGCCTTCCTCGGTGGCCGCGGCGATGCCCACGGCGCCGTCGCCAGTGGTGGTGACCGACTCGCTGGTGATGCTGATGTCGGGCGGAGTCGCGACCGGCGCAGCCGCGACGACGAAGGTATCGGCCGCTGCGGTCGGCGGGGCTTCCGGCGTGGTCGAGCCCGGCCCGGTCGCGGCGGAAATGCCGATGGCCCCGGCGCCGGAAGTGGTTACGCTGCCGCTGGTGATGTTGATCGCGCCGGCATTGCTTGTCGCGAGGATGCCGTTGGAGCCGACGCCTTCGGTCTCGATCATCGTGCTGGCGACGGTGATCGATCCTTCGTTGGTACGAAGGTGGATGGCGTGCGAACCACCATAAGGCACGTCCTCGGTCGCGCCGGCGGTGGTGACGGTACCGCTGGTCACGACGATGTCGCCGGTACCGGCATGATAGGCATAGATGCCGTTGGCGCGGTCGCCCTCGGTCGAGACGCTCGTGCTGGTGATCGCGAAATCGCCGGTGCTCGTATCGGCGAGCGTGGCGACGACGATGCCGTCGCTGCTGTCGGCGGTCGTGCTGACGGTGCCGGAGGTGATGGCGACGCCGGCTTCGTTATAGACGTTGACCTTGATGCCGCGCGAAGCCACGCCGGTGGTGGCGATCGTGCCGCTTTCGATCGTGATCCCGCCGCTGCCGGAATCGGCGACGATGCCTCTCGAGTCATCGCCTTCGGTGACGATGCTGGCCGACCGCACCGACACGGCACCTGGTGAGCTGACATTGATCGCGTCCGCAAAGCGGCCGGTCGTCTCGACCGAGCCGCTGGTCACATCGATGTCGCCGCCCGTATAATAATCGCCGCTGACGCTGATCCCGGTGCTGCCGCTCACGGTGACGGCATCGCTGGTGATGGTGGTGTCGCCGCTGTCGTTGATCACGAACAGGCCGACGCCGTCCCCCACCGAGACGGTGCCGCTGTCGATGACGACGTCGCCTGTGTCCGTCCGCGCGAAGATGCCGTCGCTGAAGAGGCCGCCGACGGTCGTGACCGAGCCGCTCTCGATATTGATGTCGCCGCTGATTGTGGTGGCGTCGATGCCCCGTCCGTCCGCGGCGGTGATCGTGCCGCTGGTGATGTCGACCGCGCCGCTCTCGCTCTCGGCCTGAATGCCGTTCGCGTTGGTGCCGCCGGTGGTGATGCTGGCGCTGTCGATGGTGATCGAGCCGCTGTCCGTCAGCGCCTCGATGCCATGGGCGCCGGCGGCAATGACGCCGGGCTGGCCGAGGATGGTATTGCCCGCGGTAGTGACCGATCCGCTTTCGATGGAGATGTCGCCGCTCTGGGTTTCGGCGAGGATGCCGCCGCTGCCGTCGCCTGCGGTCGACACGCTGGTGCTGGTGATGCTGATGTCGGGCGGGACGGCGACCGGCGCGGCCGCTGCCGGCCCGCCCGCGAGCGAAGGCGCCGGATCGGGCGGGGGCGGCGTCGAGCCCGGTCCGGTCTCCGCCGAAATGCCGACGGCACGCTCGCCCGCGGTCGTCACGCCGCCGCTGGTGATGTTGATCGCGCCGGTGTTGCTGGTGGCCAGGATCCCGACCGCGCCGTAGCCGCCGGTTTGGACCGCACCGCTGGCGATGGTGACGTTGCCGTCATTGGCGCGCGCCTCGATGCCGTGCGAGCCGCCATAGGGCACGTCCTCGGTATTGCCGGCGGTCGTGACGCTGCCGCTGGTGATGACGATGTTGCCGTCGAAATAGGCCTCGGCGTAAATGCCGGTGCTGCGATCGCCCTGCGTCGACACGCTCGCGCTGGTGACAGTGACGTCGTCGGCCCCGGCCGCGAGGATCCCGCCGGACCCGGCGCCGCGGGTGACTATCGAGCCGCTTTCGACGACGATATCGCCCTCGCCGAAGCTATATTCGTCGGGCCCGACATATTGGCCGCTGATGAAGGCCGAGATGCCCGTGGCATCATCGCCCGTGGTCGAGATGGTATCGCTGTTGACGGTGACGTCGGTGGTTGGGGAGGCTGCGAGGATGGCCGAGGCGCCGTCGCCAGTGGTGTCGACGCTACCCACGTCCACGAGCACCGTCCCGACCGGCTGTTCATCCGGGAAGGGGAATATCTCGGCATCGACGCCGGTCGAATTGGTGCCGCCGGTGCTAACGCTGTCGGCGGTGACCTCGACGTTCCCGATCGCGCTGATCGCGAAGATGCCGGGAGCGAAGTCGCCGCCGGTGGTGACGGTGCCGACATCGACCACGGTGTCGCCATTCTCGGAAAAGGCGCTGATGCCGGTGGCGCTCTCGCCAGCGGTGGATACCGAATTGGCGGTGACGCTGGTGCCGGCGGGATCGGCGGGCAGGCCCGGGCTCAGGAAATTGCCTTCCTCGGCCTGGATGCCCTCCGAATCGGCGCCCTGGGTCGCGACGGTGTCGGCGGTGACGGTGGTGGTGCCGCGGCCGCTGGCGACGACGCCGCGCGAATTCTCCTGGGTCGTGGTGACGTCGTCGACCGCGATCGACACGGTGCCATCGGTGGCGACGACGTCGACGGCGTCATGGCCGGCGGCGGTCGTGCCGATCTGGGTGTTGGTGCGCGCCTCCAGGCTGAGGTCGACGCCGTCGGTGCTCGACCCGATTTCAACGCCGTTGGGGTTGGTCGCCGACCCGTTGTTCGCGACCACGACGCCCGGCTGCAGGACGACGGTGAGGTCGGCTACCTGCGGGTCATAGTCGATGCCGTTGGGATAGGGGTTGCCGGCGGGCGTGCAGGTGACCTTGCCGCCGCCGGGCGGGGGCGGGCCGCATTCATTGTCGGCGCGGGCGGCCGAGGGGAGCGCGGCGGCGGCGAACAGGCTGGTGCCGATGAGCAGCGCCGCGCGCGACGGCCGGACGGGGCGGAGCCTTCGTTCCACATGCCGAAGATCCGAGCTGCCGGAATACGCGGTCAGGTCAAGCGTCATTTCCACCCCCCCAATGCTGGTCGATGCTCGAACTCGGGCGCCACGTACGGAGGGCGTCGCGGGGACGGGTTACCGTGTTTCCACCGTCATTCCTAGACGCAATGTTTCCGCCGCGCGGTCGGACAGGGGCCGCCGGTCGGATCGGGAGCAGACGGAACTCTGCCCATCCATCGGCGGGTTCACGGAGTGGCGGGAGATCAGACGACGCCGTAAGCGAGCATCGCGTCGGCCACTTTCTTGAAGCCGGCAATGTTGGCGCCGCGGACATAATCGATGCGGTCGCTGCCGCTCTGCCGGCCATATTCGGCGCAGCGCTGATGGATGCCGTCCATGATGTCCTTCAAGAGCTGCTGGAGCTCGGCTTCCTTCCAGCTGATGCGGGCGGAATTCTGGCTCATCTCGAGGCCGGAAACGGCGACGCCGCCGGCATTGGCCGCCTTGCCGGGAGCATAGAGGATGCCCGCCTGCTTGAAGACCTGCACCCCGTCGAGATCGGTCGGCATGTTGGCCCCTTCCGCAACCGCGATGCAGCCGTTGCGGATCAGGGTCGCGGCCTCCTTGCCGTTGAGCTCGTTCTGGGTCGCGCAGGGGAGGGCGACGTCGCATTCGACGCCCCACGGCCGCTCGCCGGCGCGAAAGGTGGCGCCCTTATATTCCGTCACATAATCGGAGATGCGGCCGCGGCGCTTGGTCTTGTGCGCCTTGACCCAGTCGATCTTCTCCTGGGTGATGCCGTCTGGATCGTGGACGAAGCCTTCGCTGTCGGACAAGGTCAGCACCTTGGCGCCGGACTGGACGAGCTTCTCGGCGGCGTGGGTGGCGACATTGCCGGAGCCGGAGACGAGCGCGCGCTTGCCGACCAGGTCGTCGCCCTTCGTCTTGAGCATGTTCTCGAGGAAATAGACGGCGCCGTAGCCGGTCGCCTCGGTGCGGATCAGCGAGCCGCCATATTCGAGCCCCTTGCCGGTCAGCACGCCGGCGAATTCGCCGGTGATGCGCTTATACTGGCCGAACATGTAGCCGATCTCGCGGCCGCCGACGCCGATGTCGCCGGCCGGCACGTCGATGTCGGCACCGATGTGGCGGTAGAGCTCGGTCATGAAGCTCTGGCAGAAGCGCATGATCTCGTGGATGCTCTTGCCCTTGGGGTTGAAGTTCGAGCCGCCCTTGCCGCCGCCCATGGGCAGGCCGGTCAAGGCGTTCTTGAAGGTCTGCTCGAAGGCGAGGAACTTGAGCACGCTCTCGTTGACGGTCGGATGGAAGCGGATGCCGCCTTTGTAGGGGCCGATCGCATTGTTGTTCTGGACCCGCCAACCGCGCTGCACCCGGATGTTGTTGTTGTCGTCCTCCCAGACGACGCGGAACGAGACCACCCGGTCGGGCTCGGCGATACGGCGGAGAATCTGATAGGTGTGATATTCCTCCTTGTCCTCGATGAAGTCGAAAATGTCCTGGGCGACCTCGGTGACTGCCTGGATGAATTCGGACTGGCCGGGATTGCGCCGCGCGACCCCTTCGATGAAACCGTCCAGATCGACATGATCCTGGGTCGCCATGGTCCACTCCCTGTTGCCGCCGGGCTTCTAGCGGCCGGGCCCGAGTCGCTTCTGCAGCCGTCCGAGCTGCTCGGCCAGCACCTTGTCGACCATTGGCGCAAGCTTGTCGGCGCCGCCTGGAATATAGCCGCCGACGACATAGGTCTGGGTGATCGCCGTGCCGTTCGCCGCCGGTTTCAGCGACCAGGTGAGCGTGCCCGCAACACCATATTGTTGAAGCGGGCCGAGACCGCCCTGGAGACGGAGCGTGACGCCCGGCTGGGCATAGACGACGCGCATATGCTCGATCGAGCCGCCGCCCTTGGGAATGGTCTCGCAAAAGCAGCCGCCGGCCCTCGCCTCCAGGCGCAGGTTGGCGGCGTCGCCGGAATAGGTGTGCTCGCCGTTCCACCATTCGGCGATGCGGCCGAGCGCGGCATAGGTTTGGGCCGCGTTCGCCGCGACAATCGCTCTCGACTCCACCTCAAACCCGCCGGGAGCGGCGGACTTGACTTCGGCCGAAGCGGGCGCGGCCAGGGCGGCCAGCCCCGCCGCCAGCAAAGCAGACTGTCTCATGATGCGCTCCTCCCGTGCGCAGCATAGCGGTACCGGCACAGTGGCGGGAGGGGCTTATTGGCCGTCCAGGACGCGCTCGATCGCGGTCTCGACCTCGGCGATCGGGGCCATGCCGTCGACCCTGCGGACGACGCTCCTGGCTTCGTAAAAGGGCAGGATCGGGGCGGTCTTGGCGCGATATTCGGCGAGCCGGTTCCGGACCGTCCGCTCATTGTCGTCAGGGCGGCGCTTGAACTCGCGGCTGCCGCAAACGTCGCAAATACCGTCCAGCGCGGTGCGCTTGTAGCGATCGTGATAGCCGGTGCCGCAGCTGCAGCAGGTGAAACGGCCGGTGATGCGGTCGACCAAAGCGTCCTCGTCGACCACCAGCTCGATGACATGATCGAGCTTCATGTGCTTGGCGGCCAGCAGCCGCTCGAGCGACTCCGCCTGGGCGACCGTGCGCGGGTAGCCGTCGAGGATGAAGCCACGGCCGACATCCTCCTGGTCGAGCCGCTCGGACAGGATGCCGGTGACTATGTCATCGGAGACGAGGTCGCCGGCATCCATCACCGCCTTGGCTCGGAGCCCCACCGGCGACTGCGCGGCGACGGCGGCGCGAAGCATGTCGCCGGTCGACAGCTGGACCATGCCGCGGTCCGCCTCCAGCCGGCTGGCCTGGGTCCCCTTGCCTGCTCCGGGAGGCCCGAGCAGGATGATGTTCACGAGGACATGGTCCCGTCCGACGGCACTAGCGCGCCCTCCCGCCCTTCAGCTTCGCCTTCTTGATGAGGTCGCCATATTGGTGAGCGATGAGGTGGCTCTGGATCTGCGTCACCGTATCCATGGTCACGTTGACCACGATCAGCAGGCTGGTGCCGCCGAGGTAGAAGGGGATGCCGGCGCGGGCGATCAGGAATTCAGGCACCAGGCAGATCAGGGTCAAATAGGCGGCGCCGACGACGGTGATGCGGGTCAGCACGTAATCGAGATACTCCTCGGTCCGCTTGCCGGGGCGGATGCCGGGGATGAAGCCGCCGTAGCGCTTCAGATTCTCGGCCGTCTCCTCCGGGTTGAACACCACCGCGGTGTAGAAGAAGCAGAAGAAGATGATGCCGCCGGCGTACAACGCCATGTAGAGCGGCGCGCCGTGCTGGAGCGAGGTCGTGACGGTGATGATGATATCGCCCCACAGGCTCTCTCCCTCGACCCGGTCGCTGGTGAACTGGGCGATGGTCAGTGGCATCAGCAGCAGCGACGAGGCGAAGATCGGCGGGATCACGCCCGACGTGTTGATCTTGAGCGGCAGGTGCGACTTCTCCGCCTGCATCTGGCCGCGCGCCGTCTGGCGCTTGGGATATTGGATCAGCACCCGCCGCTGGGCGCGCTCAACAAAGCAGATGAACATCACCAAAGCAATCGCCAGGACGACGACCGCGGCGACGGTGATTGGGTTGATCGTCCCGGTGCGGCCGCCTTCGAACAATTGCGCGAGGGTGCGCGGCAGCGACGCGACGATGCCGGCCATGATGATCAGCGACACGCCGTTGCCGATGCCGCGGCTGGTGATCTGCTCGCCCAGCCACATCAGGAACATGGTGCCGCCGACCAGGCTGACGACGGTGGTGATCCGGAACATCATGCCGGGATCGAGCACGGCCGAACCGCTGCTCGCCTGCCCCCAGCCCTCGAGTCCGACGGCGATGAAATAGCCCTGGATGGCGCACAGGAAGACAGTTCCGTAGCGCGTATATTGGTTGAGCTTCTTGCGGCCGCTTTCGCCTTCTTTCTTCAGCGCGGCGAGCGCCGGGGACATGGACGTCGCCAGCTGCACCACGATCGAGGCGGTGATGTAGGGCATGACCCCGAGCGCGATCAGGCTCATCCGCTCGAGGCTGCCGCCCGAGAACATGTTGAAGAAATCGAGCACTCCGCCGCGGGTCGTCTGGAAGAGGTTGGCGAGAGCGCGCGGATCGATGCCGGGCAGCGGCACGAAGCTCAGAAGCCGAAAGATGACCAGTGCGCCGAGCGTGAACCACAGGCGCTTCTTGAGATCGGTCGCCTTGGCGAAATTCGCCAGGCTGAGATTGGAAGCCATCGATTCGGCTGCGGATGCCATATGCTTGGGACCTCGTCGTGAGCGCCCGAATCCGGGCCTTCCCCCGACCCGCTCACCCTGAGTAGCCGTTGAGC
>DASZDE010000150.1:0-3716 GCA_035942355.1 Allosphingosinicella sp.
TTGTAGGCCGGCAGCAGGAGCTCGACGGCGGCGATCGCAAGCACCATCGCAGCGCCGACCTGGAGGACCGCCTCGGCGACGAACTGCAGCGCGAGGACCGGGCGGCTCGCCCCGGCGGCCTTGCGAACCCCGACCTCGACCGAGCGGCCGGAGACTCGGGCGGTGGCGAGATTGACGATATTTACGCCGGCGCCGGCCAGGATAAGCCAGGCGA
Source organism: Allosphingosinicella sp. (assembly GCA_035942355.1). Classification (GTDB taxonomy): domain Bacteria; phylum Pseudomonadota; class Alphaproteobacteria; order Sphingomonadales; family Sphingomonadaceae; genus Allosphingosinicella. The sequence continues at coordinate 215 of DASZDE010000150.1, forward strand.
TGATCGCCGCCGCGGTCACCGTCGCCTTGTCGCCGGGCGCCTTCATCGCATTGACGCCGGCGGGCGCGAAATGGATGTCGCGGACGTTGCGCGCGGTGAGATCCACCGCGATTCCGAACGGGTTGTCCTTCGGGATCTGGAGGTGGCTGACGACGAGGCCGGGGAGCTTGCTCCTGACGGCGTCCAGCGACGCGCCGGGGCGAAGCTTGAAATAGGTGTAGGTTGTCCCGTCGAAGTGGAAGCCGGTCGCGGCGTCCATCGCCGCGAGGTTCGAAAAGGGCGTGTTGGCGGACGCAAACAGGCGTGCGGCGAGATGGGTGTTGGACGGCAGGTCCTCGATCACCGCGGTCACCCGCATCAGCCGGTCGCGGTTGAGCTGGAGCGTACGGCCGACGGGCGCGTCCTCGCCGAAATATTTGCGGGCCATGCTGCGGGTCGGCACGATCGAATTCGGCTGGGCGAGCGCGGTGGCCGGGTCGCCCGCGACCGCCGGCATCGGCAGCACCGAGAAGAGCGAGGCGTCCGACCAGTAGATCGTCTCGTTCGCTTCGACGTCACCGCGCCGAACAGTCCAATCCTGCGGCATCATCCGGGCGACGGCGGCGATCTCGGGCACGTTCTGTCGCAGCCCTTGCGCCAGCACATAGTCGGTGCCGTCGAACACCACAGTCTGGCCGCCCGGCATCGTGATCGCGGATGAGACGCGGTAGGCGTCGGCGGGAAGCGCGCGGTCGTAGGTCCTCTCGTCATGCACGTAGAGGAGGAGCAGGATCGCGGCGCAGAGGCCGCAGGCGAGGCCGGCGATGTTGAGCAAGGCATAGAATTTGTTGCTCATCAGCGCCTTCAGCGCGGCGGCCATGGTGTCGCGGAGCATCGGTCGCTCTCCTCAGGCCGTGGTTTCGGCGACGATGCGGCCGTCGAGCATCGAGACGGTGCGCTGGGCTTCGGCCGCGTGCTTTTGCGAATGGGTAACCATGACGATCGTGGTGCCGGCTTGCTGCACGCCTTTGAGGAGGTCCATCACCCGCTCGCCGTTGGCGCTGTCGAGATTGCCGGTCGGCTCGTCGGCAAAGATCACGGCGGGATCGGAGACCAGGGCGCGGGCGAGCGCGACGCGCTGCTGCTGCCCGCCCGAGAGCTGCTTCGGCCGGTGGCGCGCGCGGTGCGCCAGGCCGACCTGCTCCAGCACCTCGGCGATGCGCGCCTTCCGCGCCCGCTCCCCGCGGCGATAGAGCAGCGAGACTTCGACATTCTCCTCGACATTCAGCTCCGGAATCAGGTTGAAGCCCTGGAAGATGAAGCCGACATGCCGGCGCCGCACCTCGGCGAGCCTGGCCTCGCTGAGCGCCGAGACGTCCTCGCTCATCAGGCGGTAGGAGCCGCCGTCGGGCCGGTCGAGGCAGCCGAGGATGTTGAGCAGCGTCGACTTGCCGCAGCCGGACGGCCCCATCACCGCGACGAACTCGCCCGGCGCGACGTCGAGCGAGACGCCGTCGAGCGCCTGCGTCTCGACATCGCCGGCTTGGTAGCTCTTTCGCAGGTCCCTCAGCGTCAGCATTCGTCCTCCGGGCGTTTCGGTATCCGACTCATTCTACGGCAAGTCGGCCACAGGAAAAAACGAGCGCGCCGAGACGGTTAGCGAAAATCTCAGGCAGGCGGTCGAGGCAATCCGTCCGGAAGCGGACACGTTGCCCGGAGCCGCGGGATCGGCCTAGTATCGCTGCATGGCAACGCTTCCCCCGATCCTGATCGTCGACGACGATAGCGATGTTCGCCATGCCGCCCGGCTCGCGCTCGAGCCGCATGTCGCGGCGGCCGAGGCGGTCGCGTCGCCCGACGAGGCGGCGGCCCTGCTGGTACCGGGGCGGTTCGGATGCGTGTTGCTCGACATGAATTATGTGGTCGGCGAACGCTCCGGCCGGGAAGGCATGGACGCGCTCGGCCGGCTGCAGGCGCTCGACCCGTCGCTCGCCATCGTGCTGATGACGGCGTTCGGCCGCGTGTCGCTGGCGGTGGCGGCGCTGAAGCGGGGCGCGCACGACTTCATGCTCAAGCCCTGGCGCAACAGCGAGCTTCTCGCTGCGGTGCGCTCGGGGTGCGAGGCGACGCAGGCGGTGCGCGCCGGGCAGCCGCTCGAAACGCTGGAGCGCGACGCGATCGAGCGGGCGCTCGTTCACAGCGGCGGCAACATCGCCCAGGCCGCCGCGCGGCTCGGCCTCAGCCGCCCCGCCCTCTACCGGCGCATGGCCCGGCATGGCCTCTAGCGCGGTTGGCCGGGGCTTCGCCTCGTCGGTTGCGCTGCGGTCGATCTTCGCCGGCTGCCTCTCCTTCGCCGTGCTCGAACTGGTCACCGGCACGCATTATTATGCAACGGCGGTCGCTTTGGCCGGGCTCGCGCTCCTTGCCGCCTGGGACGCAGCGCGGATCGAGGCCGCGCCGCCGCCGCCGGACACTGATCCGGGCGCGGAGCAGCAGCGGCGGCACCTCCGGGAGATGGAGCGCGCGACGGCGCTCCTTGATGCGGTGACCGTCGCGCTCTTCGCCATCACCGAGGACGGGCGCATCCGCTTCGCCAACCGCGCCGCCCGCCAGCTGGCCGGCGCCGTGCCGGGGAGGCTGGACGACCTCGCAATTCTCGGGCCGGACACGGCGCGGGAGATCCTCGCGCTTGCCGACGGCGCGCGGCGCATAATGACGCTGCCGGACGGGGCGCCGGTGCTGGTCTGGACCGTCGGCCTCTCCGCAGCCGGCGAGCCGCGGCAGAAGCTCGTCTCGCTCCAGTGCGTTTCCGGGGAACTCGACGCGGTGCAGCTGCGGGCCTGGCAGGACATGTCCCGCATCCTTGCCCACGAAATAATGAACTCGCTGACCCCGATCGCATCGCTGTCCGAGAGCGCGACGGCCTTGATGGCGGCCAATGGCGATGGCGAGGGCGAAGTGTCGCGCGCGGTCGGCGCGATCGCGCGGCGCAGCGTCCACCTCCTTGCTTTCGTGGAGCGGTACCGGGACCTGGCTGACCTCCCCGAGCCGCGCATCCGCTCCATCGGCGCGGCGGAATTGGTCGGCGACATCGAGGCAGTCCTCGCCGCGGACTTCGCTGCGCGCGGGATCGCTTATACGCGCACGATCGAGCCTCCGGACCTCGTCCTCCACGGCGACCCGGAGCTGCTCTCCCAAGCCCTCATCAACCTGCTTCGAAACGGCGCCGACGCGGTGGCGGCGACCGAGGCGCCCATCATCCATCTCTCCGCGGTGGTGAACGGCTCCGGGATCGCCTTCAGCGTGTGCGACAACGGGCCAGGCGTGCCCGCCGACCGGCTGCAGGAGATATTCGTTCCCTTCTTCACGACCAAGTCGGCGGGCTCCGGCATCGGCCTCACTCTCACTCGCCAGATCGCACTTGCGCATGGCGGGCGCATGGAAGCGCTCAACCAGCCCGGCGGCGGCGTGCTGTTCAGAATGACCCTTCCTATCAAGATGTAGATTGGCGCTCCAAAGAATG
>DASZDE010000151.1:0-38201 GCA_035942355.1 Allosphingosinicella sp.
ACTGGACCCCGGCCTGCGCCGGGGAACGAGGGCTCTAGAAATCCTCGTGCACCATGTCGATCTCGCGGACCTGGCGCTTATGGCGGGCGGCGTCGACCAGCCGGCGCAGCTCCTCGCGCCGGCGCTGCGCGTCTTCGACATGGCGGATGACGAGTGGCGCAGCCCGCGTGGTCTCGTCGCTCGAGGTGACGGTGATCGTGCCGATATTCGCCCATTGGTTGACGAGCGTGAAATCGATCCGGATGTCCTTGACCCGGTAGAGCTCGACCTCGTCGATACTCTTCACGAAGATGCCGCGGCGGATGAGCAGGCGGTCGGGCGTTACCTGATAGGTGGTGGCGAGGTTCTCGATCCATTTGAAGAGCACGATGAGGAGGCCGACGCCGACCAGGCAGAGCAGCATCGTCGCCCATCCCGCGATCGTGCCGCGCATCCAGCCGGCGGTCGAGGAGCGGAAGGTGTCGAGCGGCTGTTCCATGCGGCGGTCTCCTTCGCTTCTCGCGGAACTTCTTAGTCGCTTCGGAATGAAAATGGCAGCAGGCTTCGATATTGCTCGAGCGGCGGCGCTCCGCGCACGGCTTGGCCCTCGCGGAGCATGAAGGCATGTTTCACGATCTCGGCCTGCTGCTCGAGGCCGTAGCGCTCGAACACCTGGCCCGGCTTCAGCGCATAAGCGTAGCGGCAGAAGGGGTGGCGCATCAGCGGCAGATACAAGCGGCCGCGCGTCTGGGCCTGCCAGACATGGGTCATTTCGTGGATGAACAAGGCCTGCCGCCACGGCAGGTCGGCGGCGAAATCCTCCGACCAAAGCGGGCCGCCGGGATGGAAGTGGATGTGGCCGCACGGGGCCATTGCGACTTTGCGGGGTTGAAAGGGGAACCACTTGCGGCGGTGGATCCGCACCGGCGCATAGTCGATGGCGGTGCCGAACACGGAGGCCGCGAGGCGGCGCTCCCCCTCGGTCAGGAAACGCTCAGTGGCGGTCATCTGTCGTGCCGATCGCGCGGACTTCGGCCTCCCCGCTAATCGGTTCGCCTTGCGCGAAATGGAAAGTCAGCGGGATTTTGTCACCGGCTTTGACCGCCTTGTCGAGATCGAACAGCATCAGGTGCCTGAAGCCCGGTGAGAAGGTGATGGATTGATGCCGTATCGGCTGGGCCTCGACCCGGCGCATGGAGGACATCCCGTCGCTCGTTCCCGTCTCATGCATTTCGATCCGGCCTGCCGCGGGCGAGGTGACCCTGACGAGCGCCTGACGATCAGCGGGAGCGTCCAGGTTGAAGTAACCGGCCGCCGGCCGCCCCGGAACGGGCGGCAGCTGGATCCAGGCACCGTCCACCATCGCAACCTCCGGCAGCGCCGGCTCTGGGGAGCGGCTATCACAGGCTGCGAGCGCGAGGAGCAGGGCTGGTGCGGCAAGGATGCGCATGCGCCGCCCTTAGAGCAGGGCCGGTTCTTGTCGCAATAAATTCGGCCCCTATATCGGTCCCGAAACACTCGCGGCGCCTCGTCAGTGGGCCGCGGGAGGCATTTATCGGGGCATAAGAGGACCATATGGCTAAAGTAATCGGTATCGATCTTGGCACCACCAACAGCTGCGTTGCCGTCATGGAAGGCAGCAAGCCGAAGGTCGTCGAAAATGCGGAGGGCGCGCGCACCACTCCGTCGGTGGTCGCCTTCGCCAAGGACGGCGAGCGGCTCGTCGGACAGCCCGCCAAGCGGCAGGCGGTGACCAATCCCGACAATACGGTGTTCGCGGTGAAGCGCCTGATCGGCCGCCGCTTCGATGATCCCGTCACCAAGAAGGACATGGAGCTCGTCCCGTACAAGATCGTTCGCGGGCCGAACGGCGATGCGTGGGTGAATGCCGGCAGCACGGACTATTCGCCTTCGCAGATATCGGCGTTCATCCTCCAGAAGATGAAGGAAACCGCCGAATCCTATCTCGGCGAGACCGTCACCCAGGCGGTGATCACCGTGCCCGCCTATTTCAACGACGCCCAGCGTCAGGCGACCAAGGATGCCGGCCAGATCGCCGGTCTCGAGGTGCTGCGCATCATCAACGAGCCGACCGCGGCCGCCTTGGCCTATGGGCTCGAGAAGCAGGATGGCAAGACCATCGCCGTCTACGACCTCGGCGGCGGCACGTTCGACATCTCGATCCTCGAAATCGGCGACGGCGTGTTCGAAGTGAAGGCGACCAACGGCGACACCTTCCTCGGCGGCGAGGATTTCGACGCCAAGATCGTCCAGTTCCTGGCCGACGAGTTCAAGAAGGCGGAAGGGATCGACCTCACCAGGGACAAGCTTGCGCTGCAGCGGCTGAAGGAAGCCGCCGAGAAGGCCAAGATCGAGCTGAGCTCGGCCCAGACGACGGAAGTGAACCTGCCGTTCATCACCGCCGACGCCACCGGCCCCAAGCACCTCGTCAAGGCGATCAGCCGCGCCGACCTCGAAAAGCTGGTGGCCGATCTCATCAAGCGGACGCTCGATCCGTGCAAGAAGGCGCTGGCCGACGCCGGCCTCAAGGCCGACGCGGTCGACGAAGTCATCCTGGTCGGCGGCATGACCCGCATGCCCAAGGTGCGCGACGCGGTGAAGGACTTCTTCGGCAAGGAGCCGCATGTCGGCGTCAATCCCGATGAAGTTGTGGCGATGGGCGCAGCCATCCAGGCCGGCGTCCTCCAGGGCGACGTCAAGGACGTGCTGCTGCTCGACGTCACCCCGCTGTCGCTCGGCATCGAGACCTTGGGCGGTGTGTTCACCCGGATGATCGACCGCAACACCACTATTCCGACCAAGAAGTCGCAGACCTATTCGACCGCGGACGACAACCAGAATGCGGTGACGATCCGCGTCTTCCAGGGCGAGCGCGAGATGGCGTCGGACAACAAGTTGCTCGGCCAGTTCGACCTGGTCGGCATCCCGCCGGCGCCGCGCGGCGTGCCGCAGATCGAGGTCACCTTCGACATCGACGCCAACGGCATCGTCAACGTCCACGCCAAGGACAAGGGCACCGGCAAGGAGCAGCAGATCCGCATCCAGGCCTCGGGCGGCCTTTCCGACGCCGACATCGAAAAGATGGTCAAGGACGCCGAGCAGTTCGCCGAGGAGGACAAGAAGCGGCGCGCGGCAGCCGAGGCGAAGAACAACGCCGAGAGCCTGATCCATACGACCGAGCGCCAGCTCGACGAGCATGGCGACAAGGTCGACGAGGCGCTCAAGGGCGAGATCCAGACCGCGGTCGACGAGGCCAAGGCGGCGGTCGAGGCCGGCGACACCGACGCCATCAACGCCAAGGCGCAGGCGCTCGCCCAGGTGGCGATGAAGCTCGGCCAGGCGATTTACGAGAAGGAGCAGGCCGCGGCCGCTTCGCCCGAGGCCGGCGCCGCCCAGGGCAGCGAAGCCGGCGGCGGCGAGGAGGTCGTCGACGCCGAATTCTCCGAGGTCGATGACGAAACCAAAGGGTAAGTCATGAGCACGACCGTCACCCCGGCGGAGGCCGGGGTCCCAGCGAGGAAGGTCACGGCCCTGCTCACTGGGACCCCCGCCTTCGCGGGGGTGACGGCCTGTGGGGGCCGTCATGCTTAACACCGATTATTACGAATTGCTCCAGGTCGGGCGGAACGCCGACGACAAGGCGATCAAGGCCGCCTATCGCAAGCTTGCGCTCGAATGCCATCCCGACCGCAATCCGGGCTGCAAGACCAGCGAGGAGCGGTTCAAGGCGATCAGCCAGGCCTATGACTGCCTCAAGGATCCGCAGAAGCGCGCCGCCTATGACCGCTTCGGCCACGCCGCCTTCCAGAACGGGGCCGGCGCCAGTGCGGCGCAGGATTTCGGAAGCTTCTCCGATATTTTCGAGAATATTTTCGGCGAGTTCATGAACGGCGGCCAGGCCGGCCGGCGCAGCAATGTGCTGCGCGGATCGGACCTGCGCTACGATCTCGAGATCAGCCTCGAGGACGCCTTCCACGGCAAGCAGGTCGAATTGCGCGTCGATACCAGCGTCGCCTGCGAGCCGTGCGGCGGCAGCGGGGCCAAGCCGGGCACCAGCGCCCGCCAGTGCGCGACCTGCGGCGGCCGCGGCCAGATCCGCGCCAGCCAGGGCTTCTTCGTGGTCGAGCGCACCTGTCCGGGTTGCCGCGGCGCCGGCCAGGTGGTCGCCGACCCCTGCGAGCATTGCCGCGGCGACGGCCGCAGCGAGAAACAGCGGTCGCTGCAGGTACGAGTCCCCGCCGGAGTGGACGAAGGCACCCGCATCCGCCTTGCCGGCGAAGGCGAGGCCGGGACGCGGGGCGGCCCGCCCGGCGACCTCTACATCTTTATCCACATCGCCCGCCACGGCCTGTTCCAGCGCGAGGGCACCACCCTGTTCGCCCGCTGCCCGGTGAGCTTCACCACCGCCGCGCTAGGCGGCGTGATCGAAGTGCCGGGGCTCGACCGCAGCAAGCATGAGATCCGCATCCCGGCCGGCATCCAGTCGGGCAAGCAGCTGCGCCAGCGCGGCGCCGGCATGCCGGTGCTGAACGGCCGCGGCCATGGCGACATGGTCATCCAGGTCGAGGTCGAAACCCCCACCCGCCTGTCGGCCCGCCAGAAGGAGCTGCTCGAGGAGTTCCGCAGGACCGAGACCGGCGAGGAATGCCCGGCCAGCTCAAACTTCTTCCGGAAGCTCAAGGGCATGTGGGAAGGACTGACGGAATAATCCTTCCTACGATAAGGTGGCGTGAAGATCGGAGAATCCTCATGCGTCCTCGCTCGCTCGCCTTCGCCATTGTCCTCCTTGCCGCGCCCGCTTCGGCGCAGCAGGACATGTCCGCGGTGGAGATCGGGGTCGAGCGGATCGCGCCGGGGGTGGCGGTGCTGTTCGGGCGGGGCGGCAATATCGGCCTGTCCTACGGCGCCGATGGCAACATCCTGGTCGATGATCAATATGCGCCGCTCACCGACAAGATCCTCGCGGCGGTGGCCAGCGTCGATCCGGATCCCGTGCGCTTCGTAATCAACACCCACTGGCACGGCGACCATACCGGCGGCAACGAGACACTGGGCAAGCGCGGCGCGGTGATCGTCGCCCACGACAATGTGCGGAGGCGCATGTCGAGCGAGCAGTTCCTCGCCGCCCTCGGCGGCAAGGTGCCGCCGTCGCCGAAGGACGCGCTGCCGGTGGTGACCTTCGCCGACGGCGTGACGCTGCACCTCAACGGCGACACGCTCCACGTCGTCCATGTCGCCAACGCGCATACCGACGGCGACGCGCTGGTCCACTGGCAGAAGGCCAACGTACTCCACATGGGCGACACCTTCTTCCACAAGACCACCTTCCCGTTCATCGACCTCGGCTCCGGCGGCTCGATCGACGGCGTCATCGCGGCGGCCAACAATGGGTTGGAACTTGCCAACGAGGCGACGCGGATCATTCCCGGCCACGGTCCGACGGCGAGCCGTCGCGATCTCGCCGGCTATCGCGATATGCTGGTCGACATCCGCGGCAAGGTCGCCGCCGGCATCGCGGCGAAGCGGACCCTCCCCCAGATCGTGACGAGCAAGCCGGCGGCCCGCTACGGCATGACCGATGGTTTCATAACGCCGGACAAGTTCATCGAGGCGGTCCATACCAGTCTTACCGAACCGCCGTCTCTTGGCCACCACGAAAGCACCAGGCCCCGGCGCCGTTAATCAATGTAGGTGCCGTTCCGGATCGCCTCGCTGCGCTTCTCGCAATGACCAGCGGGTGCCTTGTCGGATCGGCGGCCGGCTTCAGCGGCCGGTGTCGGACCAATGCGGCGGATCGCTGACCAGCTTCCTGACGCCGTAGCTGGCGCCGATATCATGGAGGTCCCGGTTGGCGGCGCCGTTGCGCGGCCCGCCGAGCGCATGGCTCCGGCCGCCGGCGTCGACGATCCGCAGCGTCCCAGTCCAGCTGATCGTCATGTCGATCGCCTGGCCTTCGATATGATTGGAGTTGAGCGCAGCGATGAAGCGCATGCCGAACAGCGCCACCATCTCTTGCGCCGCCCGCTTCGAGCGGGGAGGGTTGCCATGGTCCCACGCGATGGCGACACCGGGCTGCGGCGGCACTCGGCCCGCCGCAATCATGCCCTTCGCGATTTTCCAGCTAAAGTGCATAAGATAAGCGCGGTTGCGGTGGCGCAGCGTCGACGAGACCGAAACGCGCGCACCGGCCGCCGCCAGCGCGCCGGTGAACTGCACCGCCTTGGCGCGGAACGGCGGCACCAGATCGATCAGCTTGTTGCTGTTCGGATATTTCGCCTGGTTGGCGTGCCACCAGGCGGCGCCGCTGAGCGCAGCATTGGTCGGCGGCAGCGGCGGCGCGCCCACCGCGGTGCGGGCCGCGAGCGCTGTCCACGTCCGGCCGCCAGGGTCGATCCGGCCATCGGGAGCGGCGATGCCGACCGCGAGCTTCTGGTAGCGCCGGATCGCCTCGATGGTGTTGGGCCCATTGTCGCCGTCGACCACCAGGGTCGGCAGCCCGAGCGAGGCGACATGCTCATTCAGCAGTTGCTGCACCATGATCACGTCGGCGGCCAGATTCTTGCCGCCCTTGCCGACCGATCCGCTCAATACCGCCATGGCGCCCTCCTGCCGGAAGCGCTTCATTAGCCTAGTTCGGGAGCGCCCGCAGCAGCTTTCGCGATCGGAACGGAGCGAGCGTGGCTCAGCGGCCGAATAGCCGTTCGAAGATCGTGTCGACGTGCTTGTAATGGTAGGCGAGGTCGAAGCTCTCCTCGAGCTTGCCGGCGGGGAGCAGGGCTGAAACCTCAGGATCGTCCTTGAGCAGCCCGAGCAGCGACAGCCGACCGTCCGACTCCCAGACCTTCATCGCGCTGCGCTGGACGAGGGCGTAGGCCTGCTCGCGGCTGGCGCCCGCCTGGGTGAGCGCCAGCAGCACGCGCTGCGAGTGGACGAGGCCGCCCATGCGGTCGAGATTCTTCTGCATCCGTTCTGGGTAGACGAGCAATTTGTCGATCACGCCGGTCAGCCGCGCGAGCGCGAAGTCGAGCGTGATGGTGGCGTCGGGGCCTATGTAGCGCTCGACCGAGGAGTGGCTGATGTCGCGCTCGTGCCACAAGGCGACATTCTCCAGCGCCGGCGTGACATAGGCGCGGACCATGCGGGCGAGGCCGGTGAGGTTCTCGGTCAGCACGGGATTGCGCTTGTGCGGCATCGCCGAGGAGCCCTTCTGGCCGGGCGCGAAATATTCCTCGGCTTCGAGCACCTCGGTGCGCTGGAGGTGGCGGATCTCGGTCGCCAGCCGTTCCACCGACGAGGCGATCACCCCGAGGGTGGCGAAGAACATGGCGTGCCGGTCGCGCGGTATCACCTGGGTCGAGATCGGCTCGATCCTCAGCCCCATCTGCTCGGCGACGTGCGCCTCGACCCGCGGCTCGATATTGGCGAAAGTGCCGACCGCGCCCGAGATCGCGCAGGTCGCGACCTCCTCGCGCGCGGCCACCATGCGGCTGCGGCAGCGGTCGAACTCGGCATAGGCCTGCGCCATCTTCAGTCCGAACGTCACCGGCTCGGCGTGGATTCCGTGGCTGCGGCCGATCATTGGGGTGAGCTTATGGTCGAAGGCGCGGCGCCTCAGGATTTGGAGCAGCGCTTCGAGGTCGGCGATCAGCAGGTCGGAAGCCCTTGCCAGCTGCACGGCGAGGCAGGTGTCGAGCACGTCCGAGCTGGTCATGCCCTGATGGAGGAAACGGGCCTCGGGGCCGACCTGCTCGGCCACCCAGGTGAGGAAGGCGATGACGTCGTGCTTCACCACCGCCTCGATGCCGTCGATGGCGGCGACGTCGATCTCCGGCGCCGCCGCCCACCAGGCCCGAACCTTCGCCGCGGCTTCCTTGGGAACCACGCCGAGCTCCGCCATCGCGTCGAGCGCGTGCGCCTCGATCTCGAACCAGATCCGGAAACGGGCCTCCGGTTCCCAGATGCCGGCCATGTCGGGGCGCGCGTAGCGTGGGATCATGCCGATATCCTGATCTGGGTTGGGAGCGGGCGGGTTAGCAAAGTCGTTCCGAGGCATCAATCGGACGAACTACGGGAACGGGCGGTAAGCTCCGGCGGTTGTTTGCGCAGAGCCCCGCGGGTTGTTCCAGCCCCTGCCGAGGCCCGTGTTTTTCACAGCGGAACCAACAGGAGAAGGACAGATGCTGAAACCCCTTTTGCTCGCCAGCGTGGTCACGCTCGCGGCGCCGGCCCTGGCCCAGACTGCAGGCACCGCCGGCAGTTCCAACATGGACACGACCGCTGAGGCAACCACCCAGCCCGACGCGATCGACCATAACGCTCATACCATGACGCCGGGTCAGACCAATCCCGGCACGACCGACGCGACCGACAGCCGGAATGCCGACACCACCACCGAGGCGACCCCCGACGGGGATGTGACGGCCAGCCCCGGCACCACCGCCACCACCGGCACGCTCGCCGATACCCAGAGCACGACGGGCACGCTGGCCGATACGCAGACCAGTGTGGATACCGGCACCACCGCCAGCACCGGCACGATGAGCGGAACGAGCACCGGCACGATGGCGGAGGCCGACACCGGAGCCGCGGCCGACACCAATGCCACCGCCACCGTCCAGACCGACGCCACCACCATGACGGATACCGACGCGGCGACCGCCGGCACCACCACGGCCCAGACCGGAGCGACGGATGTCACCGCCGGCACCGGTGCCGGGACCGGCTTCGCCGCCGGAACCACCGACCCCGCCATGGCGAACGCCAGCCCAACACTGACCGCCGCCAGCGGGCAGATCGTACAGCCGGGCAACAGCAACCCCGAGCGTGATGCCCGCGGCATAGCCGTCATCTCCGCTCCCGCGTTCGTGCCGGTCGGCTGGAACGGCGCGGCTGGAAACGCGGTGGGCGGCCCGGCGGTCGATCCTGCCTCGGGCGAGGCCGTGGGCGCGGACAGCTACCCCGCTTGCTCCGCGACGGTCACCGACAATTGCCTGCAGACCTACGAGCGCGGCCGCGGCTGAGCGAGCTTCGACGCGCCAGGGAAGGGCGGCCGAAAGGCCGCCCTTCCTGCGCCAGGCGTCTGCACGTTCGCTAGACCGTTCGTCGGTCCCATTGAATCGTCACCCCGGACTTGATCCGGGGTCCGCCTTCCTCAAGCCGCTGTTTCGCAAGGAAAGAAGGCGGGTGCCGGATCATCCCGGAGCTGATCCGGGACCGGCATGACGAGGAAAAGTAAACCTCATCGCAGAGTGCCCTAGATCAGCCCCATCGCCCGCATGCTGCTGTGGCCGCTGGTGCCGATGATGAGATGGTCGTGGACCGCGATCCTGAGATGCCGCCCGGCCTCGACGATATCGCGGGTGATCGCGATATCCTGCTGGCTCGGCTGCGGATCCCCGCTCGGGTGGTTGTGGACCAGGATCAGCGCCGTGGCGTGATATTCGAGCGCGCGCCGGATGATCTCGCGCACATAGACCGCGGCTTCGTCGACCGAGCCTTCGGACATCGCGTCGTCGCGGATCAGCATGTTCTTGGCGTTGAGGAACAGCACCCGCACCCGCTCCACCGGATTATGGGCCAAATCCGCCTGGAGATAGTCGAGCAAGGCCTGCCAGCTGCCCAGGATCGGCCGTTCCGCCACCCGTGACCTGAGCAGCCGCAACGCTGCCGCCTGGGCGATCTTCAGCGCCGCCGCGGCGCCCTCGGTGACCTCGCCGACGCGCGCGATCGCCTCCGCGTCCGCCGACAGCAAGGCGCCGAAGCCGCCGAACTCGTTGATCAGCTTCTTCGCCAGCGGCTTGGTGTCGCGGCGGGGGAGGGCGAGCGCGAGCAGATATTCGACCAGCTCATGGTCGAGCAGCGCGTCGGGACCGCCTTCGAACAGCCGCCGGCGCAGCCGGGCCCGGTGGCCGCTGCCATCGGTGGGATGATCCGCCATAAGCCGGGATTAAGCTTCATCCTGCCCATAGGCAAACCGGCGCGCAATGCGCTTGCCCTGACCGCCGGAAAAGGTGACGGGTGCGGAACGTAGCGTGCTGATGAAGGTTGAGGCCGACGTGCGTCAGACACTTGTTCGCGACTGTTCCGGCTGCTCTGCCCCGAGGCGGCCGTGACGGCGGAGCAGGAAGCCGCAGCCGCCCGCCGGCGGCTGCCGCGGTGGCGCCTCGTCGCCTTTGGCCTCCTGCTTCTCGTCCTGCTATTGATCGCGGCGGTGTGGACCCAGCGCCGCCAGATCGCGACCGACTATATCGACCGCGAGCTCGCCCGCCGCGGCGTCGCGGCGAGCTACAAGGTCAGCCGGATCGGCTTCCGCACCCAGCGGATCGAGCAGCTGGTGATCGGCGATCCTCGCCGTCCGGACGCGACCGCCCGGTGGGTGGAGGTCGAAATTTCGCTCGGCCTGCGCCGGCCGCGGGTCGAGATGATCAGGGCGCGCGGCGTGCGGATGCGCGGCCGGATCGTCGGCGGCAAATTGCGCCTCGGCGAGGTCGACAAATTGCTGCCGCCGCCCACCGATGCCCCGTTCCGGCTGCCGAACCAGCGCGTCGACATCGCCGACGCGGCGATGCGGCTCGACACGCCCGCGGGAATCGTCGGGCTAGCCGTCCGGGGAAGCGGCAATATCGCCTACAGCTTCGAAGGCCGGATCGCGGCGGTCTCGACCGGCCTGCGGCAGGGGGACTGCCGGGTCGACCGGCCGCGTCTGGTTGCCGCTCTCACGACCGAGGACGACAGGCCGAGCCTGGACGGCCCGCTCCGCGCCGACCGGGTCGCATGCGGCGGCGTCGAACTGACCGGGCCGCGGCTGGCGCTGCGCACGACCTTGTTTCCACGCCTGGACGGGGCCGAGGGCGAAGCCGGCGTCGAGGTCGCTCGGCTCCGCTCGGGCAAGCACCGGTTCGACGGAGTGAAGGGCGTCATCGCCTTCGACGGCGGCTATGAGCTGCTGCGGGGCCGGATGCAGCTGGCGTCGGGCGGCGCCACGGTCGGCGGCTATCGCATCGGCCGGGCCGCGGTCGACGGCCGCTATGCAGTCGCGCCGGCGGCCGGCAACGCCTCGATCCTGGCCGACCTGGCCGCGGACGGAGTCGCCGGCGGCGGTCTGTTCCGGCAGGCGGCGACGATGCTCGGCGCCGCCGACGGAACGCCGCTCCAGCCGATCGGGGAGGCGCTCGCGGCGGCAGCATTGCGGGTGGGGCAGGGGTTCGACGCCCGAGCCTCGCTGCGCTTCGTCAACGGCCGCGGCTATGCGGCGGCGCGGGTCGATCGGATGCGCGGCGAGAGCCGCAGCGGCGCGCGCTTCGCGCTTGGCGGCCGTGGCACCGGCATCACCTATTACTGGCCCGGCAACCGTGCCCGCATCGACGGCGATTTCGCGCTGAGCGGCGGCGGTTTTCCCGAGCTGCGGCTCAGCCTCGATCAGCCGCGCCCGGGGGCGCCGATCGGCGGCGAGGCCTGGCTGACGCCGATCGCCGCCGGTGGCGCCCGGCTCCAGCTGGCGCCGGTGCGGTTCACCGCCGGGGGCGGCGGAAGCACGCGGATCGAGACGGTGGCGGTGATCGACGGCCCGTTCGGCGGCGGCCGCGTCGCCGGTCTGGTCGTGCCGGTCAGCGGCCGCCTTACCGGCGATGGCGGCTTTGCGTTCGGCGAGCGCTGCACGCCGGTCGGCTTCCGCTCGCTGCACGCGGCCGGCCTTACCCTTGGTCCGGCCCGGCTGCCGCTCTGCCCGACCGGCCGCGCGCTGCTGTCGCGCACTCCCGGCGGAACGGTCATGGCCGCGGCCGAAATGCGCTCGCCGCGGCTCGCCGGGCGGATCGGCAGCACGCCGCTGAGCGCGGCGGCGGGCCGAATCCGCTTCAGCCTTGCCGAGCGGGGCTTTACCGGCTCGGGCGTGACGATCGGGCTCGGCGGCGAGGGTCATGTCAACCGCTTCGGCTTCGCCAGCTTGTCCGGCCGAGTTACAGAAGGCGGGATCTCCGGAACCTTTGCAGGCGGCGAAGCCAAGCTCGCCAAGGTGCCGCTCCTGATGAGCGAGGCCAGCGGCGGGTGGCGCATGGCCGGCGGCGGTCTCGTGCTCGACGGCTCCATGTCGGTCGCCGACGAGGCCGGTCCGCCGCGTTTCCACCCGCTCGTCACCCGCGACTTCCGGCTGGCGCTCGAGGACGGTACGATCCGGGCGCGCGGCCCGCTGCTCGACCCTGAGACCGGCACTCGCGTCACCGACGTGACGATCGACCATGGCCTGGCCGGCGGCCGCGGCAAGGCCGTGCTGGACGTGCCTGGCATCACGTTCGGCGAAACCTATCAGCCCGAGCAGCTGACCCGCCTCACCACCGGCGTGGTGGCGCTGGTGAGCGGCACCGTCACCGGCCGGGGCGAGATCGCCTGGGGACCGGCAGGCGTGACCAGCACAGGCAGCTTCGCAACCCGGGACATGGATCTGGCGGCGGCCTTCGGACCGGTCGAAGGGCTCTCCACCAATGTCGATTTCACCGACCTGCTCGGCCTCGTCACCGCGCCGGGGCAGACCGCCGAGGTCGGCGTCATCCGCACCGGTATCGACGTGTTCGACGGGCTGATCCGCTACCAGCTGCTCCCCGGCCTGCTTGTGCGGGTCGAAGCGGGGCGGTGGCCGTTCGCGGGCGGGGAGCTGCTGCTCGAGGAGACGGTCCTCGATTTCGGCAAGCCGTCGCCCAAGCGGCTCAGCTTCCGCGTCACCGGCCTCGACGCCGCGACCTTCATCCAGCAGATGGAGTTCAGCAACATCTCGGCCACGGGCACTTTCGACGGCCTCGTCCCGATGGTGTTCGACGAACGTGGTGGCCGGATCGTCCAGGGCCGGCTGGCGGCAAGGGCCGAGGGCGGCGACCTGTCCTATATCGGCGAGCTCACCGACAAGCAGCTCGGCTATTACGGCAAGCTCGCGTTCGACGCGCTGAAGTCGATGCGCTACGCCAGGCTCACCATCGGCCTCGACGGTTCGCTGGACGGCGAGTTCGTGGCGAGCATCGAGCTGGACGGCGTCGCCCGCAACGCCCCCGCTCCGGGCGGCATCGCCGGCGCGGTCCTCAACCAGCTCGCCAAGATCCCGTTCGAGTTCAACATCAAGGCCAGGGGCCCGTTCCGGGCGCTGCTCGGCACCGCGCGCTCGCTCGAGGATCCGAGCCTGCTCATCCAGCCGGCCCTGCCCGCAATCCTGCGGGATCGGCCGACCACCACCCACGTTCAGCCTGAGGAAAGCGAGACCGTGCCATGAAAGCGACGATAGTGACGAGAGTGCGTCTCGAAACGGCGCCGGCGGGGCTGGCGGGGAGGGGCCTGGGAACGGCGCTCGGCCTGCTCGCCGCACCGCTGCTGCCGATGCTGGCGGGATGCGTGCAGGTGAGCGCGCCCGACAAGCCGATCGAGATCAACCTCAACATCAATATCAGGCAACAGGTTGTCGTGAGCCTGCAGAAGGATGTACGCGAGCTCATCGAGAAGGAACCGGGAGTATTTTGATGACCCGTCGGAAGAAGCTGATCCTCGCGGCCGGCATCGGCCTCGCCGCCGTGGCGGGCGGTGCGGGTCTGGCGATGGCGCAGCCGGACGCCTCGGCGGCGCTCCGTGCGACTGGCAAGGTCGGCGAGCAGGCCGACGGCTATCTCGGCGTGGTCGGCTCGGCCGACGCGGCGCTCCGCGCCAGGGTCGACGCGGTCAACATCAAGCGCCGCGCTTATTATACCGACCTCGCCGCCAAACGCGGCGCCAAGATCGAGGAAGTGGCGGCCGCCACCGCGTGCGAGATCTTCGCCAGCCGGGTCCAGCCGGGCCAGTATTTCAAGCTTAGCGGCGGCGCCTGGCAGAAGCGCGACGCCGCGCCGGTGCCGCGCCCCGCTTATTGCGGGTAGGGGCGGTTGGACGGATCTAGAATGACGCTCGATATTCCGGCCTGACCAGCGCCTTCACCTCGGCCGTCACCGGCACATCGACTTCATAGCTGCCCTCCGCATAAGGGCCGGCCTCGTAGGGCGGGATCAGCACGCGCAGCAGCTCGAACCGGCCGTCGCCGTCGCCGTCGACCGGCGCGACCGTCTGCTTGGCGAGCGGCGGACAGCCGGTCAGCCATTCGTCGCCCTCGAGCGGCAGCGGCTCCTCGCGCTTCTTCGCGCGCGCCTGGTTGAGCGCCGGGCAATAGGCCCGGCCGAGCGCCGCCCAGCCGGCGCCGCGGTCCCGAAACAGGTCGCCTGGCGCGATCGCGCGGCCGGCGCTTCGGTCCCAGAGGATCGCCTCGAACCCCTCGTTGCCGTGCGCGCCGCCGGTGAAGGTCGAGATCTCCGCCGCCAGGCTGAGCAGGCGGCCGCTGTCGCCATGGAGCTTCCAGACCTTGCTGAACCAATGGCCGGTGAACGGGATCTCCGCCGTCCGCTCCGCCTTGTCCGCGCGGGCCGCGGCGGTCGCTTCCTTGCGCTGGGCCGCCATGTCGCGCTCCAGCTGCGCGCGGAGCAAGGGGATGGCAGCGGCCTGCGAAGGCCAGCCGTATGTGAATTCGAGCAGCTCGCTCTCCTCCTTGACCTTGCGCGCGGCCGCCGCTGGCTCGAATACCGGTGCTGCCGGCACGGCCTTTGCGGCCGACGGTTCCGCCGTCGCCCCTGTGACATTGCCGCCCTCCTCTCTGCAGGCGACGAGGGCTAAGGCGACGGCCAGCGTGGCTCTGATCATCCGGCCAAGGTAGCGAGGATTTGGCGGCCGTCCAGACGCCGCGCGGCAGCGCCGCCGGGAGCAGCGCTGTTGACTCGCCTCGCCCCCGTTCCTAAAGGAACCGCGCCTTGGCGGGTTCGTTCGCCGGCATGTCTCACGCCCGCTCGAAGCCTTCCCTCCGGAAAGGCTTTGCTTTGGGAGAAAGACATGGCGGAAGACGAGCCCGGGCAGGACCCAAAGCTTCCGGAAGATGCGCGGCTGGCATCGCTCGACGAGCGGCTCCGCCAGGCGCAGCATCACGAAGCGGTCAGGACCGGCCAGGCGCGCAAGGGGGCTGATCGCAACGAGCAGCTCGGCCACCGCGTCCTGTCCTACCTGATCGGGGGAATGCTCGGCGGAGCGGCGATCGGCTGGGCGCTCGACCAGCTTTTCGACACTTCTCCCTGGCTCCTGCTCATCATGCTGTTCCTCGGGACGGCGGCTGGGTTCTGGAACATCATCAAGCTTTCCAGCCAGCGCCCGAAGTGATTCCGGGCGTTTGGATTATTGAACGGGAACACGCGCGTGGCGGCCGAGCAGGGCAAGATCGATCCGATGCACCAGTTCGAGGTGCAGTCCATCTCGGAGCTGTTCAGCATCGGCGGCCAGCCGATCGCCTTCACCAATTCCGCTTTGTGGATGCTGATCAGCCTGGCCGTCTTGTGGCTGTTCATGCTCGGCGGCATGAAGCGCCAGCTCGTTCCGACCCGCTGGCAGATGGCGGTCGAAGGCGTGACCGGCTTCATCTCGTCGATGATGAACACCAATATCGGGCCGGAGGGGCGCAGGTTCACGCCCTACGTCTTCTCCTTGTTCATGTTCATCCTGGTCGCCAATTTGATCGGCATGCTGCCGACCGGCATTGTCGGGGTCCATCCGTTCACGGTGACCAGCCATCTGACCGTCACCGGCGTGCTGGCCATCGTCTCCTTCTCGATCGTGCTGATCGTCGGCTTCGCCCGTCACGGCTTCCACTTCCTCTCGCTGTTCGTGCCGCACGGCGCGCCGTGGTGGATGCTGCCGATCCTCGTCCCGGTCGAGTTCGTCTCGTTCATGGTGCGGCCGTTCAGCCTCGGGCTGCGGCTGTTCGTGGCGATGACCGCCGGCCACATTTTGATGAAGGTGCTGGCCGGCTTCGTCATCAACGGCCTCAACGCCGAAGCCTTGTGGGTGGCGCCGATCGTCAGCGTGCCGAGCTTCGTGCTGATGGTCGGCATCACCCTGCTCGAGCTGCTGGTCTGCGCGATCCAGGCCTATGTGTTCGCTTTGCTGACCTCGCTCTACCTCAACGACGCCGTCAATCTTCATTAGGTTTCTCGAACGTTTTCAGAAATTAAGAAAAGGGAGTTTCAACATGGACGCAGAAGCAGCAAAGCTGTTGGGTGCAGGTCTCGCCGCCATCGGCGTCGGCATGGCCGCGCTCGGCGTGGGCAACGTGTTCGGCTCGTTCCTCGAGAGCGCGCTTCGCAACCCGGCCGCCGCCGACAGCCAGCAAGGCCGGCTGTTCATCGGCTTCGCCGCGGCCGAGCTGCTCGGCCTGCTGGCGTTCGTCGTCGCCATGATCCTGCTGTTCGTCGCTTAAGAGGCAGGAGCAGCGGAGCGCGGCAAATGCCTCAGATCGACCAGATTTCGGAAATCTTCGCGTCGCAGCTATTCTGGCTCGTCGTCACCTTCGCGCTGATCTACGTCGTGATCGGCCGGGGCATGCTTCCGAAGATCGAGGCGACCGTGGACGCGCGCGACCGGCAGATTGCGAGCGACCTCGCCGCCGCCGAAGCGGCGCGCCGCGCGGCCGACGAGACCGAGGAGGCCTATCGCGCCCGCACCGAGGCCAATCGGGCCGAAGCGCTCAAGGTCACCCAGGGCGCCAAGGAGGCGTCGGCCCGCGAAACCGAAGCCAGGGTGAGCGCGGCTGATGCCGAGACCCGCGCCAGGATCGCCGAGGCCGAGGCGCGGATCCGCGCCGCCGCGGAGGCCGCGATGGCCGATATCGAGTCGGTGGCCGCCGAGGCTGCCCGGGAAATGGTCGCCAAGCTGTCCGGGGCGTCGGTCTCGCCCGACCAGGCGGCGCGGGCGGTGAAGGCGGCGCTGGCCGATGTCTGAGGTTCGCCTGATCGATCCCAACGACGCGCTGGTCGAGGAGAATCTCGCCCAGGCATCGACCAAGGGCGAGGGCGGCGCGATGCCGCACACCGGGGCGGACGCGGTCGCCAGCACGGCGGCCGAGGGGCATGGCGCTCCGCATGCCGAGCCGACCGCGCTCGGCCTCGACGCCACGGCCTGGGTGGCGGTGGCGATGCTGGTGGTGATCGCCATCCTGATCTGGAAGAAGGTGCCCGCCGCGATCGGACGGTCGCTCGACCGCAAGATCGCCGGCATCCGCGAGCAGCTCGACGAGGCGGCGCGGCTCCGGGCCGAAGCCGAGGCGCTGCGGGCCGAATATGAAGCCAAGGCGGCGCGGGCCGGCGCCGAGGCCCAGAGCATGATCGAGCGCGCCCGCCACGAGGCGGACGGCATCATCCAGCAGGCCAAGCGCGACGCGGCGGCGCTGATCGAGCGCCGCGCCCGCATGGCCGAGGATAAGATCGCCGCCGCCGAGCGCGGCGCGATCGCCGAAGTCCGCGCCAAAGCGGCCGCCGCCGCCGCCGCCGCCGCCGAAGCCCTGATCCGGGAGCAGCATGGCGCAGAGGCCGACACCGCCATGATCGACCGCACCATCGCCGGACTCGGGCGGCGCTAATTCGTCGCCCCGGCGGAGGCCGGGGCCCCAGCGAGAACGGGCGCCGCCGACTTTTTCGCTCGGGGTTCCAGCCTTCGCCGGGATGACGGTGGCGCTGATCCGCCCGGCAGCCTAAATCCACCCGGTGACCGAGACCCCCTCCGACCGCTTCAGCGAGGAGAAATCCGCCTATACGGTGCGCGGGACCGACAAGCCCGACATCGAGGCGGGGGTGGCGGCGATCCGCGGCGTGGCAAAGACGCTCCCCGTCCGCCCCGGCGTCTACCGGATGCTCGATGCCCGCGGCGAAGTGCTTTATGTCGGCAAGGCGCGCACGCTCAGGAACCGCGTCAGCAGCTATGCTCAGGTCGCGCGGCTGACCAAGCGGCTGCAGCGGATGGTCGCGCAGACCCGTGACATGAACATCGTCACCACCAGCACCGAGGCGGAGGCGCTGCTGCTCGAAGCGCAGCTGATCAAGCGCTACCGGCCGCCCTACAACGTCCTCCTCCGCGACGACAAAAGCTTTCCGTTCATCCTGCTGCGCGAGGACCATGCGTTCGCGCGCGTGCAGCTTCACCGCGGCGCCCGGCGGGCCAAGGGGCAATATTACGGCCCGTTCGCCAGCGCCGGCTCGGTCCGCACGACGCTGACGGCGCTCCAGAAGCTGTTCCTGCTGCGGAGCTGCACCGACAGCTTCTTCGCCAACCGGTCGCGGCCGTGCCTGCTGTACCAGATCAGGCGCTGCTCGGCCCCGTGCGTCGGGCGGATCGACCGGGCCGGCTATGGCGAGCTGGTCCAGGACGCCAAGGATTTTCTCGGCGGCAAGTCGATCAAGGTCCAGCAGAAGCTGGCCAGGCTGATGAACGAGGCGGCCGAGGCGATGGATTACGAGCTGGCCGCGGTCTATCGCGACCGGCTGCGCGCGCTGACCTACATCCAGGGCACGCAGACAATCCATGCCGAAGGCCTTGGCGACGCCGATCTGTTCGCGCTCGCCTGCAAGGCAGGCACGATGTGCATCCAGGCCTTCTTCATCCGCGGCGGCCAGAATTGGGGCCATCGCAGCTTCTTCCCGGCGCATACGGACGACGTGCCCGAGGACGAGGTGCTGGCGAGCTTCCTCACCCAATTTTACGAGGAGGTGCCGGCGCCCAAGCTGATCCTGCTCGACCGCGCCCTCGGCGAAGCCGGGTTGCTCGCGGAGGCGCTGTCCGAGCGGGCGGAGCGGAAGGTGACGCTGCGGGTGCCCCAGCGCGGCGACCATCTGAAGATGATCCGGCATGCCGCCCGCAACGCCGCGGAGGCGCTCGACCGCCGCCTGGCCGAGACCAGCACGCAGAACCGCAATTTGCGCGCGCTGGCCGAGCTGTTCGAGCTCGAAGGACCCCCCGACCGGATCGAGGTTTACGACAACAGCCACGTGATGGGGACCAGCGCCGTCGGCGCGATGATCGTGGCCGGCCCGGAGGGCTTCCGCAAGTCCGGCTACCGCAAGTTCAACATCAAGCGCGAGGGCACCGTGCCGGGCGACGATTTCGCGATGATGCGCGAAGTCCTGAGCCGCCGCTTCGCCCGCCTCGAGAAGGAGGATCCCGACCGCAGCAAGGGCGACTGGCCGGACCTCCTCCTGATCGACGGCGGCAAGGGCCAGCTTTCGGCGGTGTGCGAGACGCTTGAGGATGCCGGCGTCCACGACGTCCCGGTCGTCGCCATCTCCAAGGGTCCCGACCGCGATGCCGGCCGCGAGGTCATGCACCTGCCGGGCGGGCGCGAGATCACGCTGCCGCCCAACGACCCGGTCCTTTTCTACCTCCAGCGCCTGCGCGACGAGGCCCACCGGTTCGCGATCGGCGCCCATCGCCAGAAGCGCGCCAGGAACCTGGTGACGAGCCCGCTCGACGAGGTGCCGGGCATCGGCCCCAGCCGCAAGCGGGCTTTGCTGATGCATTTCGGCACCGCCCGCGCGGTCCGGGGGGCGGCGCTCGAGGACCTCGAAAAGACACCGGGAATTTCGCGGACGATGGCGCGCGGCATTTACGATTATTTTCACCCGCGCGGGTAGGAAGGCGGCATGGATTGCCGCGTCCTCCTCACCGTCGATACCGAGCTTACCTGGCGCCATTATGCGCGCGGAGCGTCGTGGCAGGAGAATTTCGCGCGTTCCTATGACGCGGCGGGGGTCGGCGTCCCCTACCAGCTGGAAGTGCTCGCCGCCCACGGGCTCAAGGCCTGCTTCTTCGTCGATCCGATGCCCGCTTTGGTCTACGGCATGGAGCCGATCCGCCGGATGGTGCGGCCGATCCTCGATGCGGGGCAGGAGGTCCAGCTCCACCTTCACAGCTTCTGGCGGAGCGTCGCCGAGGGCGTCGCCGAAGGCGCCGGTTTCGAGCTCACCTGCTTCGGCGGCGACGACCAGCGCGAGCTCATCGCCACCGCCCGCGATCTGCTCGTCGAGGCCGGCGCGCCGCCGCCGATCGCGTTCCGCTCCGGCAGCTACGCCGCCGACGCCGCCACGCTCGACGCGCTCGCCAGCCTCGGCATCCGCTACGACAGCAGCCACAATGGCGGCCACCACCCGTGGCCGAGCGCGTTGCCCTTGGATCCGGCGCTGATCGCCCCGGTCGCGTGCCGCGGCCTGATCGAAATCCCGGTGGGCCAGATCGAGGACGGCGGCGGCAGGCTCCGCCACCTCCAGCTGTGCGCGCTGTCCTTGGCCGAGCTTCGCGACGCGCTGCTCCATGGAGCCCGTCATGGGCATCCGGTGGCAACGATCGTCAGCCACAGCTTCGAGCTTGCCACCCGCGACGGGCTGCGGCCCAACCGCACGCTCCGCCGCCGGTTCGAGCGGCTCTGCGCGTTCCTTGCCGGCGAGCGCCGCCGCCTGCCGACGGCCCACTTCGCCGATCTCGCCGGCCTGCCGCTCGGGCGCCCGGCCTTTCCGCTGCCGGCGCGGCCGGTCCGACGTGTCCGCCGGCTGGCCGAGCAGATCTGGTCGAACGCCGTCTACGAGCGCTCGCTGTGACGGCGACGGTCGCCTTGCCGCTTCGCGTCGGGCCGCGAACGCTCGCGCGGCTCAGCCGGAAGCTGATCCGTGTGCCGGTGTCGCTCGAAGCGGGGATGAACGGAACGCCGCCCGACCTGCCGAGCCTGCCGCAGGGTGCGGACGGCTTCCTGGTCACTGCGCTCCCAGCCTGGCTGGCAGCCGATATGGCGGCTTCGCAGCCGGGCCTCAAGCCGTTCGTGCGGCAACGTTACCAGCGCAGCTACGCCTCCCTCGAAGGCTCGTTCGACGACTATCTCGCCGGTTTTTCCGCCAAGACCCGATCGACGCTGCGCCGCAAGCTTCGGAAATTCGCGGAAGTTTCGGGCGGAAGCATCGACCTGCGCTGCTATCGCACGCCCGAAGCGGTCGATGAATTCTACCGCCACGCCCGCGCGATTTCCGCCACGACCTACCAGGAGCGGCTGCTCGAGGCCGGGCTACCCTCGGGCGCCGAAGCGGTGGCCGAGATGCGCGAGCGCGCCGGCCGCGACGCGATGCGGGGCTGGGTGCTGTTCCTCGGCGGCGAGCCGGTCAGCTATCTGTACGCGCCCGCCGACGGCGATACGCTCCTCTACCACCATCTCGGCTACCATCCCGCCCACGCCCCCCTCTCCCCCGGCACCGTGCTCCAGCTCGAGGCGATGCGCGGGCTGATGGAGGAGGGCCGCTTCCGGCTGTTCGACTTCACCGAAGGCGACGGACAGCACAAGCGCCAATTCGGCACCGGTTGGCTCGACTGCGTCGATCTGCTGCTCGTCCGGCCCCGCGCGGGCAACCTGCTCGTCGGCTACGCCCTGCTCGCCTTCGACAAAGCGGTGGCCCTGGCCAAGGCCGCCGCCCGCGCGGCAGGCGTCGAGGGGCTCGCCCGCTCCGCCCTGCGCTGATAGGCTGGGGCCGCGATGCGGCTCGAGACCCAGGCTATCCTCCTCTCCGTCCGGCCGCACGGCGAGCATGGCGCGATCGCCCGCGCGCTTACTTCCGGAGACGGCGTCCAGGCTGGCTTCGTCCGCGGCGGACGGTCCCGCCGGCTGCGCCCGATCCTGATGCCGGGCAACCTCGTCCAAGCCGAATTCCGCGCCCGCACCGACGACCAGCTCGCTCAGCTCGCCGTCGAGCTCGTCCGCAGCCGGGCGCCTCTGCTCGCCGAGGCGCTGCCGGCAGCGGCCATCGAATGGGTGACTGCGCTCACCGCCGCGGCACTTCCCGAAGGCCAGCCCTATCCGCGGCTCTACGATCTGCTCGACGCGCTGATCGCCGCCATCGAGGCGGCGCCGACCGCCAAAGGCTGGGCGGCCGCGCTGGTCCGCTACGAACTTGTCCTGCTCCGCGAACTGGGTTTCGGGCTCGACCTGTCCGAATGCGCGGCCACCGGAGCGACCGAGGGCCTGGCGTTCGTCAGCCCGAGGAGCGGCCGCGCGGTGAGCGAGGCCGGCGCCGGCGACTATCGCGACCGGCTGCTGCCATTGCCGGCCTTCCTGCTCGGGCCGGGACCATCGGACTGGGCGGAGATACTCGACGGCCTCCGCCTCACCGGCCATTTCCTCGCCCGCGATCTCCTGATCGAGCGCCAGGCCGACATCCTGGCAGCGCGCGAACGGCTGGTGGAGCGGCTGCGGCGGGTCACGCGTTGACGGTGGCGAAACGAAGGTAGAAAGATCGGACCGGTGAAAGCCCTTTTCCCCCATGCCGCCACCACCCGCGACGTGACCGTGCGGGTCGCGGTCAGCTTCCTTCCCGAACAGTCGGAGCCCGC
Organism: Allosphingosinicella sp.; assembly: GCA_035942355.1. Classification (GTDB taxonomy): domain Bacteria; phylum Pseudomonadota; class Alphaproteobacteria; order Sphingomonadales; family Sphingomonadaceae; genus Allosphingosinicella. Next base: position 22,237 of record DASZDE010000151.1, read on the forward strand.
CAAGGGCCGCTGGTTCTGGGCCTATCATGTCCGGATCGAAAACGAGGGAAAGCGCCCGGTCCAGCTCGTCAGCCGCGAGTGGACCATCGTCGACGGCCGCGGCGGCCGCCACGAAGTTATGGGCGAGGGGGTGGTCGGCGAGCAGCCGGTGATCGAGCCGGGCGAGGCGTTCGACTATGTATCCGGCTGCCCGCTCAATACGCCGAGCGGGGCGATGGAAGGCCGCTATCGCATGGTCGCCGCCGATGGCGTCAGCTTCGCGGTCGCCATTCCCAAGTTCCCGCTGATCGCCCCCGCCGTCACCAGCTGACGCAAGCCGCTGAAAAGGGCCCGGCCTGACCCGCCTTCCAATCCCGCCCGCCCTTGCCCGTGATGAGATCGCAGGCCCGAGTTCCGCGATCATCGCCCGCCCCATCCTGATTGCGCAAACCATCTGATTTGCACGGACTTTTTTGCTCTCGCTCCGCATCCGGCCTCGACAGCCTGGCCATTATGTGAGACTTTCGCGCTTCTGGCGGGGCGAGTCTTGGCGCCGGCATGGCTTCCGGACGATCTTGCGGGGGTGGCGAGCGTGGGGCGTCGTCAAAGTGCAAATCGCCAATGCGTCGCCGGCGGCTCGACCGGCGCGGCCGCCTGCATGGTCGGTCTTGAGGAGTGCTGAAGGCACGCCAAGTTCAGTCGGGGGGACCAGCCATGGCATTGATCGGCGACACGCACCGCTTCCGCGTCGATGAGGCTGCTTATGCTGAGGACGGCTTTCGGAGCAGGCTGAGCGACGGCGGCTTCGCCTCGATCGCGACCGCCGCCACGGCCCCGACCGTGACCCGGGCGAGCGTCAGCCTTTCCGGCTCACAGGGCAATGACGGCGGGTCCGACGCCACTTTATCGCTCGACGGTCGCTATCTGGCCTTCACCAGCTACTCCGGCAATCTCGTCGAGGGCGACACCAACCTGGCGTCCAGCCAGTTCTCCAATTCGGCCTCCGACATCTTTGTGCGGGACCTCGTCACCGGCGAGCTGACGCGCGTGTCGCTGAACGCCGCCGGCGGCCAGGCAAACGGCGACAGCCAAGACGCATCTCTGTCGTCCAACGGCCGCTTCGTCGCCTTCGAGAGCACCGCCACCAACCTGGTCAATGGCGATGCGAACGGCACGACCGACGTGTTCGTCAAGGACCTGCGCACCGGCAGCGTGGTCTGCGCCACCGTCGATGCAAGCGGCGAGCAATTGGCCTCCGGCGGTATCGACGCGGTGATCTCGCCCGATGGCCGGTTCGTCGCTTTCTCGAGCAATACCGCCGTCTCCGCCGATGAGGTCATTCGCAACATCTACGTGAAAAACCTGAGCACGGGCGCGCTCACCTTGGTTTCGAGCAACGCCGCCGGTGAGCAGGCAGACGGGTTCAGCTTCAACCCCAGCTTCTCGTCGAACGGCCGCTACGTCGCCTTCGCCAGCGAGGCCTCGAACCTGGTCGCCGGCGATACCAACGGCGCCCGCGACATTTTCGTGAAGGATCTCGTCACCGGATCGGTCAGGCGCGTCAACACCAACGCAGCCGGCGAGCAGGCGGACGCGAACAGCGACACCGACGCCTTCATCTCCGCCGACGGCCGCTACGTCGCCTTCACCAGCTTCGCCAACAACCTCGTCGAGGGAATGACGGGGTTCAACCGCGACGTTTACGTCAAGGACCTCACCACTGGCGAGGTGGTGTGCGTGTCCCCGGGGATCGGCGGAGCGCGCGCCAACAGCTACAGCTTCGATCCCATGCTGTCGGCCGACGGCCAGCTCGTCGCTTTCCGCAGCATGGCCAGCAACCTGGTCGCCGACGACAGCAACTTCGCCGACGATATCTTCGTCTTCAACCTCGAGACCGGAGAGCTGACGCGGGAGAGCCTCAGTGCGACGGGGGTGCAGGGCAGCGCAGGGAGCCAGCGGCCGTGGCTTTCCGCCGACGGCACCCTGCTTGCGTTCGAAAGCCTGGCGGCCAATCTGGCGCCGGACCCCAGCAACGGCCGGAACCACGTCTACGTCCGCACGCTCGTAGATCCCGCGACCGACGTGATTGCCCCGATCCTCACCGCGGCGGCGCCGGCCGACGGCTCCGGGCTGTTCCAGCCGGACGGAAATATCGTCCTCACCTTCAGCGAGGCGGTGAAGATAGGATCCGGGCTCATCACCATCACCAACGGCGCCGGCGATACGCGGCAAATCTCGGTAGCGAACGGCCAGGTCACGATCGAAGGCAATGTGGTGACCATCAACCCCAATGCCGATCTGATTGCCGGCACCGCCTATCGCCTCCTCATACCGGCCGGAGCGTTCCGGGACCTGGCCGGCCGCGCCTTCGTCGGGCTGTCCGAGAACCCGATCACCTTCACCACCGGCAATCCCGCCGACACGACCGCGCCGGTGCTGACCTCGACCAGCCCCGCCAACCACGCGACCGCCGTCGCGGTCGGGGCGAACATCGTGCTGACCTTCGACGAAACGGTGGTCGCCGGGGCCGGATCGGTCAGCCTGTTCGCGTCGAACAACACGCAAGGCATCTCCATTCCGATCACCGACACCTCGCAGGCGGTGTTCAGCGGCAACACCCTGACGCTGAACCCGGGCTTCGACCTGCAGCCGGGCGTGACCTACGACGTGGCGATCCACGCCGGGACGATCCGCGACGCCGCCGGCAACGCCTTCGCCGGCATCGCCGAGAACGCGTTCGAGTTCGACACGCCCGCTTACGGCACCGGCGCGAGCACGATCGTCCGCGCCAGCACCAACTCGATCGGCAGCGAAAGCAACGGCGGCAGCAACGATCCCGATTTTTCCGCCAACGGGCGCCTGGTCGCCTTCAACAACCTCTTCTTCTTCCGCTCGGGCGGCCAGCTCGTCAGCGCCCAGTTCGACGTCTACGTCAAGGATCTGGTCACCGGCGTCACCACCCTCGTCTCCGCCGACTCCTCGGGCCAGGGAGTGACCGGCGACAGCGTCAGCGCGTCCATCTCCGACAATGGCCGCTTGGTCGCCTTCGCGAGCAACGCGCAAACGCTTGTCCCGACCGACGGAAACGGAGACATTCAGGACATCTTCCTCAAGAATCTTGCGACCGGCGCGGTCACTTTGCTCTCGGTCGGCGCGTCCGGCGTGGCGGCCAACGCGGAGAGCTTCGGCCCCGCTTTGTCCGGCGACGGCCGGATCGTCGCCTTCATTAGCGCTGCCTCCAATCTCGTGGCGAACGACACCAACGGCGACCGCGACGTCTTCGTCAAGAATCTGGACACTGGCAGCCTGACGCGGGTGAGCACGACCAGCAGCGGCGGCCAGGCCAATGCCGAAACCAGCTCGCTGCTGTCGCTTTCGACCAATGGCCGCTTCGTCGCGTTCGACAGTCTGGCCTCCAACCTTGTGGCCGGCGACACCAACCGCATCAGCGACATTTTCGTCAAGGACCTCGCCACCGGCGCCATCACACGGGTCAGCGTCAGCGAATCGGGGGGACAAGCCAATGGCGAGTTCGGCAGCGGCCGGCCCAGCTTGTCGGGAGACGGCCGCTTCATCGTCTTCCACAGCGACGCCTCCAACCTCGTCGCGGGCGATCCCAACGGGGTTTCCGACATCTTCGTGAAGAACATCGCGACCGGAGAGATCTCGCTCGTCAGCCGAAGCGCCTCCGATGTGCAGGGAAACAACCACAGCTTCGATCCCGTCATCTCGGCCGACGGGCGCTACGTGAGCTTCAACAGCGATGCCTCCAACCTGGTCGCAAACGATACCAACGGCATCACCGACGTTTTCGTGAAGGATTTGGTGACCGGGGCGATCCGGCTGGTATCCAACGGGGCTCCGGGCACGCAGGCCAATGGCGCCAGCTTCCTGTCCACTATGTCTCCCGACGGGCGTTCGGTAGCCTTCGTGAGCAACGCCGACAATTTCGTGCTGGGCGATGAGAACGAGGCTTCCGACATCTACGTCCGCACCCTCAATCGGCCGGCGGCGTCGGATAGCACGGCGCCGACCTTGCTTTCGTCCACCCCGTCCGACGGCGCCTCCTACGTGGCGATCGGCAATCGCATCTTCCTCACCTTCAGCGAGGCGGTCCGCGCCGGAACCGGGGCGATCAGGCTCGACGCGCCGGGTACCGCGAACGACGTCGTCATCCCGATCGGCGACCGCTCCCAGGTCACCTTCGCTCACGACCGCGTGATCATCACCCTCGCCGATCCGCTCGCCGCCAGCACCGCGTTCGATGTCCTGATCCCGGGCAGCGCGATCCGGGATCTGGCGGGGAACGCTTTTGCCGGCCTCGCCGGCGACGCGCTCCACTTCAGGACCGCCGCCGCGGCAGTGCCCTCGCTGACCATCACTCCGGAAGCGCCCGGCGGCGACGGCGTCTACACGGTCGGCGAAGTCGTCACCTTCACCTTCGATTTCAGCATGCCCGTCAGCGGCTTCACGGCGGCCGACATCGACGCCCCCGGCGGCACGCTGGTGGCAGGCTCATTCGTGCGGAGCGAGGCCGATCCGACCGTCTACACGGCCAGCTACAGGTTCGTCCGCCCGAGCGAAGTCAGCGTCGCCGACGGCGCTTTCAGCGCGAGTGCGATCCAAGGCAGCGGCGCCAGCGCCGAGGTTGACGTGGTCGGCTCGCCCGGCGCCGACACGATGCGGGGCGGGGCCGAGCCGGACGTGCTCGACGGCCGCGGCGGCAACGACGTGCTGATCGGCGCCGGCGGCGCCGATACTTTGATCGGCGGCGCGGGGAACGACCGCTTCGTCGTCGACGGCGCCGCCGACAGGGTGATCGAGGCAGCCAATGGCGGCAGCGACCGGGTCGTCGCCAGCGTCAGCTTCGCGCTTCAGGCCAACCAGGCGGTCGAGCTGATCGAAACCAATAACAGCGCCGCGACCAGGGCCATCAACCTGACCGGCAACAATCTCGTCAACCGGCTGGTCGGCAATGCCGGCGCCAACCGGCTCGACGGCGGCGCCGGCGCCGACACCCTGCAAGGTCTGGCCGGGAGCGACATCTACTCGGTCGACAGCGCGAGGGACCGGGTGGTCGAGGCGGCCAATGGCGGCAACGACCGGGTGCTGGCGAGCGTCAACTACACGCTCGCGGCCAATCAGGCGGTGGAAGTGCTGACCACCGCCGACAGCGCCGGCACCGGAGCGCTCCGGCTGAAGGGCAACAATCTGGCCAACAGCCTGATCGGCAACGCCGGCGCCAACGTGCTCGACGGCGGCGGCGGGGTCGATCGGCTCCAGGGCTTCGCCGGCAACGACACCTATCATGTCGACCGCGCCACCGACCGCATCATCGAGGTCGGCGGCGGCGGCTCGGACCGGGTGCTCGCCTCGGTCAGCTACAGGCTCGAGGCCGATCGTTCGATCGAGCTGCTCGCGACCGCCAGCAACGCCGGCACCGCCGCGATAAACCTCACCGGCAACAATTTGGCGAACAAGCTGGTCGGCAATGCCGGCGCCAACGTGCTCGACGGCGGCGGCGGCGTCGACATGATGGAGGGTCTCGGCGGCAACGACACCTACCGGATCGACGAGGCCGGCGATCGCGTGAAGGAGGCGACGAACGGCGGCCGCGACCGCATCGTGACCAGCGTCAGCTATTCGCTGGCGATCGCCGCCGGGGTGGAGGAGATCGCCGCCGATGCGAGCCAAACCACCCGCAGGATCGACCTCACCGGCAACAGCCTCGCCAACACGCTGATCGGCCACAGCAACAGCAATGTCCTGAACGGCGGCGCCGGATCGGACGTGCTGCGCAGCTTCGCCGGCTTCGACACGCTGCTGTTCGACACCGCGCTCGGCGCCAGCAATGTCGACCATATCGTCGATTTCAACGGCATCATCGGCGACGGCCCGAACGACACGATCGAGCTTGACTCGGCCATCTTCACCGGCCTCGCCCCCGGCTTCCTGTCGAGCGCCGCCTTCAGGCAGGGCACGCACGCGATCGGCGCCGACGACCGCATCATCTACGACCAGGCGACGGGCCGCTTGTTCTACGACCGCGACGGCAGCGGCAACGCGGCGGCGGTGCTGTTCGCCGTGCTCGACAACAAGGCCGACGTCATCAGCAGCGATTTCCTGGTCACCTGACCGGCGCCGACGGTCAGGTCAGCAGCGCATCGAGGGCCAGGAGCGAGGGCAGCGCCAGCAGGATGGCGAGCAGCACGTCGAACGCGCGGACCGGGCGCAGCCTCCGTCCCCGGCGATGGCGGAGGATGTCGGCGGCGGTGATGACCAGGATCGAGACGCCGCAAAAGGCGGTGAGCGCCAGCGCAGCGACATAGGCTGCGCGGAGGGGGTCCTGCCAGGCCGCATAGGCCGGCCACAACAGCAAGGCGGCGAGGCCGGCGGTAACGCCGGTTCCGCTCGCCCGGCTTATCGTCCACCATTTCAGCATGCGCGCTCAGGCGTCGATCGCTTCCTCGTCCACCTCGGCCGCGTGGCTTTGGATGAAATCGAAGCGATGCTCGGGATGCTTGCCCATCAGCCGGTCGACCAGCTCCTTGACCAATTGCCGCTCCTCATATTCCTGCGGCAGGGTGATCCGGATCAGCGAGCGGCTCTTGGGATCCATGGTGGTTTCGCGCAGCTGCTGCGGGTTCATTTCGCCGAGGCCCTTGAAGCGGGCGACCTCGACCTTCTTCCCCCTGAACAGGGTCAGCTCGAGCTCGGCCCGATGGGCGTCGTCGCGGGCATAGGCGACGGTGCCGCCGGACGCGAGCCGGTAGAGCGGCGGCTGCGCGAGGTAGAGCGCGCCGCGGCGGACGAGGTCGGGCATCTCCTGGAAGAAGAAGGTCATCAGGAGGGTGGCGATATGGGCGCCGTCGACGTCGGCGTCGGTCATGATCACGACCCGCTCGTAGCGCAACGCCTCGACCGAGCAGCGCTCGCGGGTGCCGCAGCCGAGCGCCTGGACGAGGTCGGCAATCTCGGAATTGGCGCGGATCTTGTCGGCGCTGGCCGACGCGACGTTCAGGATCTTGCCGCGGATCGGCAGGATCGCCTGGGTCTTGCGATCGCGCGCCTGCTTGGCCGAGCCGCCCGCGCTGTCGCCCTCGACGATGAACAATTCGGTCCCGGCCGGATCGTCATTCGCGCAATCGGTGAGCTTGCCCGGCAGGCGCAGCTTGCGCGCCGAAGTTGCGGTCTTGCGCCTGACCTCGCGCTCGGCCCTTCGCTTGAGCCGCTCGTCCATCCGGTCGAGCACGAAGCCGAGCAAGGCGCGGCCGCGCTCCATCCGATCGGCGAGGAAGTGGTCGAAATGGTCGCGCACCGCCGCCTCGATCAGCCGCGCCGCGTCGGGGCTGGTCAGCCGGTCCTTGGTCTGGCTCTGGAATTGCGGGTCGCGGATGAACAAGGACAGCATGATCTCGGCCCCGGCGACGATGTCCTCGCTTTGGATGTCCCTGGCCTTGCGCGGGCCGACCAGCTCGCCGAAGCCGCGTATGCCGCGGGTCAAGGCGGCGCGAAGCCCCTGTTCGTGGGTGCCGCCGTCGGGATTGGGGATGGTGTTGCAATAATAAGAGGAGCCGCCCTCGCTCCAGAGCGGCCAGGCGACCGCCCACTCGACCGAGCCGAGGCCGTTCGGGAAATCCTGCCGGCCGCGGAAGAATTCGGCGGTCGCGCATTCCCGTCCGCCGACCTGCTCGCGCAAATGGTCGGAAAGGCCGCCCGGGAACTGGAACACCGCTTCGGCCTGGATGCCCGCTTTGCGGTCATCCTCGCCGATCAGCGACGGGTCGCAGCGCCAGCGTATCTCGACCCCGGCGAACAGATAGGCCTTGGACCGCGCCAGCCGGTAGAGCCGCGCCGGGCTGAACCTGGCATGGTCGCCGAAAATCTCGGCGTCGGGCGTGAAGGCAAGCGTCGTGCCGCGCCTGTTCTGGGTCGCGCCGAGCTCAATGAGGCCGGAGGTCGGCGCGCCGCGCGAAAAGGTCTGGCGGTATAATTGCTTGCCGCGCGCCACCTCAACGACGGTTTCGGCCGACAACGCGTTGACGACGCTGATGCCGACGCCGTGCAGGCCTCCCGACGTCGCATAGGCCTTGTGCGAGAATTTACCGCCCGAATGGAGCATCGTCAGGATTACTTCGAGGGCATGCTTGCCCGGATATCGGGGATGCTCGTCGATCGGGATGCCCCGGCCATTGTCGGTGATGGTGAGGCGCCCGGCCGTTCCCGCGCTGGGCTCAAGCGTCACTTCGATCCGGGTCGCGTGACCTGCCACCGCCTCGTCCATCGCGTTGTCGAGCACCTCGGCGGCGAGGTGATGGAGCGCGCGCTCGTCGGTGCCGCCGATATACATGGCCGGGCGGCGGCGGACGGGCTCGAGGCCTTCGAGCACCTCGATCGAGGAAGCGTCGTAATCGTGGGACGCGGCCGCGGCGGACGAGAACAGGTCTGACATAAATTAGCTATAGGAGGCGGCGAGTCCTGCGTGCAAGGTTCTTGGCCTGTTCTATCCACAGGCATCCTCCGACCCTGAGCCGAGTTCAGGGCGGCAGGCTCGGGACGGCTCGGACGAATCCGGGCGCTCCAGCTACTCAGTCGGTCCGTACGTGCGCAGGTGCCAGGCGTGGATCAGGCGGTTGCACACGCTGTCGCGCGCCGCCATGCAGATGAAGGTCGTGTCGTCCTTCGGATAATAATGAAGCGCAACGTCCGCTCCGTGGGCCATGCCGCCGTGCCCGAAATGCGGATTGTCGTCGGCCTGAACGATGAACCCCAGGCCGTACCACGACGTCTCGCTGGGGCTCGTGGCCAGCTTCAGCATCGCCGGCGACAGCAGCTTGCCGCCTTGCAGCGCGCCGAAGAAGCGCCTTATGTCGTTCGCGCTGGCAACGCCTCCGCCCGCGGGCGTTCCCCGCCAGGGAAGGGTATCGAGGTTCGCGACAAGCTTCGGCTCCGCGCCGAAGAAGGTCGTGTAGCCGACGGCGACGCCGCCGAGATGATCCTTGTCGGGAAAGCCGCTGTCCTTCATGCCGGCCGGCTCCAACACATGCCTGGCGACGTAGTCATGATAGCTGCCGCCGGTGACCTTCTCGATCACCGCGCCGAGCAGGATGAAGCCGTAATTGGAATAATCCTCCTTGCTGCCCGGCGGGAAGTCGGGTGCCCGCGCGCCGTTCAGCCGAATGATGTCGGCGATGGTCCGAACCCGTGCCCGGTTGGCGGCCTCGTCGCGCCCGAGGATGCCGATGTCGCCAGTGCCTCCGCGGTGGGTCAGCAGCTGGCGGATCGTCACTTTCGCCATTGCCGGATTGGGATAGTCGGTAAGGTATTTGCCCATCGGCGCATCGAGGTCGATCCTGCCGGCCTCGACCAGCTGCAGCACCGCGACGGCGGTGAACATCTTGCCGGCCGAGGCAAGGAACATCGGAGTGTCGAGGGTCATCGGCGCGCGCTTGGACGGATCGGCCAGGCCCCAGCTTCGCGCCAGCAAGGTCTTGTCGCCTCGCACCACCAGCAGCGATCCGGCGAACGCGTCGCGTGCCGCCAGCCGTCCCGCAATGTCGACGGCCGCACGGATCGGGCCGTCGCCCGGCAGCGCGAGGGGCGTAAGGTCCAACGCCTTGAGCTTGGTGCTGTCCGCCGTGAGTTCGACCTTGGCGCGATGCCGGCCCGGCAGGCAGCGCTCGCGCAGCAGGACCGTCATCGACGTCGGTGAGCGGGTCTCGACGCGCTCGGTCCGAAAGCCGCACGTGTCCTGGGCCGTCTCCAGAATGAAGACGGGATTGGGGTCCTGGAGATGCTTGGCGTAGAATGCCTTGACGGCAGCCGCGTCGCCCGAATTCACCGCGCTCAACCACTCCTCGAAAATGCTCTCGACCCGCGCCTTGGCCGGCTGAGCGGTCGCTCCCGGCAGCGCTTGGGCGGGATAGGCGGGGGAGGTCGTCGACAAGAGAAGGGCGCCGGCAGCCAGGATTCGCAACATGCATCTCTCCCTCGAAGCTTCCCGAGCCTATCGGCTCCGGTCAGCTCACGCAAACGGCGATGACAGCGCGATCACTCCGCCAGTGACGGCTACAGCTTTACGGAAGAGCACATCGCGATGCTCGGCGGCGGCCTTTACAAATCGTTAACGGGTGCCGCCGTAATCTTGCCGGTCAGACCGAGGACCAGGCATGTTCGCAGCGCTGATTCGCCGCAAGATCGGCAGCTCCCAGGCTGAACGGGACGAACTCGCCTTCGAGAGCGCCACTTTCTCGCTCAGCACCGAAGTGCCGCGCCCGTCCGACCGCCGCGCCGACGACCGCATCGCTCCCGTCCTGCCGCTCGCCAAGCTGGTCGCGGAGGATTGGCAGGACCTTTGCCGGATCCGCAACATCTCGGCCGGCGGGCTGATGGCCGAGGCGATGGGCGCCGCGCCGCCGGGCGAAGCCCGCATCTTCATCGAGTTCGATTCGAGCCGCCGCGTGCCGGGCCGGGTCGTGTGGGTGCGCGATACCTTGTTCGGGGTGAAGTTCGACGAGACGGTCGACGTCCGCGAGCTGCTCGCCGGCCCCAGGCCGCGCGGCGGCTATGCGCCGCGTCCGCCGCGGCTCGACGTCACCTGCGGCGCCACCGTCAAGATCGGCAACCTCTATCACAAGGTCGAGGTCAACGACATCTCGCAGGGCGGGATGCGGGTCGCGCTCGGCGACTGGCAGTGCGTCGGCAAGCCGGCGGTCGTCACGATCGAGAGCCTGCGGCCGGTCAAGGGGATCGTGCGCTGGTACCGCCAGGGCCATGCCGGCATCGTCTTCGAAAAGCCGCTGAGCTTCGAGGAGCTCGCCGAATGGCTCGGCAAGCGGGTCGACGTCGCCAGCCTCAAGACCGGCGCCTGGGACCGCGGCCGCCGCTAGTCGGCGCGGGTGAGGGGGACGAAGCGGACGGGCATCAGGCGGCGGTGCCAGGTCTTGCCGTTCCGGTCCTTGGTCACCACCGTCAGCTCCAGCGATTCGGGGCTGGGGCCGAGCGGGATCACCATCCGCCCGCCCGGCTTCAGCTGGTCGATCAGCGGCTTGGGCATGTGGTCGGCGCCGGCGGTGACGATGATCCGGTCGAACGGCGCCCGTTCGGGCCAGCCCTTATAGCCGTCGCCGGCCCGGACGCTGACATTGGCATAGCCGAGCTCGGCCAGCTGCCGGCCCGCCCGCTCCGCCAGCGGCTGGACGATCTCGATCGAATAGACATGCCGCACCAGCCGCGACAGCACCGCAGCCTGGTAGCCCGAGCCGGTGCCGACCTCGAGCACGACATCGCTCGGCTTCGCGCCCAGCAAATGGGTCATGACGGCGACCATATAAGGCTGCGAGATGGTGGCGTCGTAGCCGATCGGCAGCGGGTGGTTGCCATAGGCATGGGCGCGCACGTCGGCCGGCACCAGCAGGTGGCGCGGCACCTCGCGCATCGCCGCCAGCACCTTCGGATCGATCCTTCGCGGCAGGCGAGGGTCCTCGACCGCCGCCATATTCTCGATCGCCAGCACCATCCGCTCGCGCTCGGCCGCGCGCTCCCGGGCCGCCGGCGGCGGCGCGGCGGCCAGCAAGGCCAGGGCGAAAAGGGCGATCAGGGCGCGCATCATTTCAGCGGCTTAACCGCTTTCGTCTTCGCGATGAAGACGATGGCGTCGAACTGCTCGCCCAGCCGCGCGTCGAAATAATGGTTCTCCCGCTCCGCCCTCGGCTCATAGACCACCCCTACCGCCCGCTCGAGCCGTTTCGGCCCGAGCGCCGCCGCCGCTTCGGGGTTGCCGCGCAGGACCAGCGAGAAAGCCGGGATGCCGCTGCGGCGCAAGACATCGGAATAGCTCCCGCGCAGGCCCGGCCGCAACGGATAGACGCGCCCGCGGCCGCCCCACAGGGGCGCGGCATAGACGGTTCCCTCATAAGTGAGGAAGCCGGTCAGGAAGGCAGCGCGCCCGTGGCGCTGCCGCATCAGCTGGCCGAGGTTGAGCTCGCCGCGCTGCGCGGCGGCAGTGGCGCGCGCGTCGCCGACATGGCTGTTATGGGCCCAGACCGCGACCTTGCCGGCGCCGCCCGACAGCGAGGCGGCGTGCCCGGCGACCTCCTCGACATTCTGCGCCATATGCTGGTCGCGCACGTTCCACGACATGGATCCGGCATAAGCGGTCCGGAAATATTCCTCGGCGGCGACCACCGAGGCCGCGCTCCGCACCATCGCGAAATGCCGCTCGGCCGCCTCGGTGCCGGCCGGGCGGGGGATGCGCCGCACCTCGGCGAGCATGGCGGCCGCCTGCTCTCGGCAGGACCGGCCGGCGCGCCGCGCCGCCGCGCCATAGGGCTGCGTGCCGCGGCGATAGCGGGCGAAGCACCGGTAGCTCGCCTGCGCCCGCCTGGCCGCAGCCGGGTCGGCCTCGCGTAAAGCGGCGATCGCCGCATCGGCCGCGTCGAACAGGTCGTAGACGTCGATCCCGTAGACGCCGACCCGCCGCTCGGCCGGCTGGGTCAGATTGTAGGCGCGGATCCGCTCGACGAAATCCCGGAACGCGCTATTTGGCCACATCCATTGGGGAAAGCTGCGAAAGCCGGCAAGCGCCTGTTCGGCATTGCGGTCGCTGCCGAGCCCCCGGACATAGAGATTGACGCGCCAGGCCGGGCTCCAGTCGCCCTCGATCGCGACCGCGCCGATGCCGCGCTCGCGGATTAGCCGCTCCGAAATGCGGGCGCGCTCGCGGTAGAACTCCTCGGTGCCGTGACTGGACTCGCCGAGCAGGATGAAACGAGCGTCGCTAATCGCCGCGATCAGCCGGTCATAGGCCGCGTCCGAGCCGGTGATCGGGACCGCGTGCCGCAGCCATGGCGCCGCCGCGCCCGGCTCGGCCGCAGGCGCGCGCGCGGCTTCGGGCGGCTGTGCCCGCTCGGCCTCGACGGAGGCACTGGCCGCGACCGCCAGCGATGCGGCGACAAGGATCAGGGAGAGCGGGGGAACGGACATGGCGGCGGCCGGTTCAGCGCATCGCCGCCGCGCCTTCAGCCGGCGCCGACCTGTGCGTCCACCCGCTCCCCGGTGCCGTAAACCCGGTCGAGATAGGCCGAGGCAAGCTGGTAGTGCGCCTGCACCGCGCGGACGTGGCCGGCGCGCTGGGCGAGCTCGATTTCCTGCTCCGCCCGATGCTGATAATAAGCGAGATCCGGGTGCGACATGGCGGCCGCCGACTCCTGCAAGCGACCGGTCCCCTCAACGCGGCTGCCCGGCCAGTTCGATACGGGCGATCAACGAATTCGACTGCCGCTCGTTCCTGAGAATCATATTAACCTGGATCACGTAAGCGCCCGGAATACCGTGTTTCTACCGGATCCGGGGCCCACCAAATGGAAGCGGCGGCGGCGGCCGCCGGTCGCGCCGCGGCAGCTGGGCCTGGTAGGCGACGCCGCAATGCTCGACGCAATAAGGAAAGTTCGGATTGGCGGCCTTGCCGCAGAAGTGGAAATCGGGCTCGCCGGGATGGCCGATCGGCCATTTGCAGATCTTCTCGTTAAGGTCGAGCAGGCTGGTCTTGTCGGCGACCTCGGCGCTGGGCTTGGCCGGCACCAGCCGGCGCGGCGGGGCGGGTGGGATGGGCGGCTGCTGGTCCCCGGGGCCCTGGCGAAGGAAGCCGCCGGGTCCCACCGACACGATCCGCGGCTGCGGCGCCGCCGGTGCCGCCGCCGCTCCGGGCGCGGCGGCAGGCTGCGCGGCATCGGCTGCGGGCTCGCCTTCGGGCGCGGTGAACGGATCCTCGTCCGCCGGGGCATCGGCCGGCGCCACCGACAGCGGGTCGGCGGCATCGTCGGCGGGCGCATCGTTGGGCTTGACCGGCGAGGGCCGCGACTGGAGGCCTAGGCGGTGCGCCTTGCCGATCACCGCGTTGCGGCTGACCCCGCCGAGCTCGTCGGCGATATGGCTCGCGGTCATGCCCTTGGCCCACAGCTCCTTCAGGCGGTCGATGCGTTGGTCGGACCAGGACATGGCGTTTCCTTGCGGCTTCACGGCTTGCGGCTCACTGCGTCTGCCTCTAGCGACGCGGCATGAACGACCAGCCTTCGAAATGGGTTCGTACCGACCCTGGCGTACCGGTGATCCGGAGCGTCAATTGGGGCGGCCTCAGGACCCTCTATGTGAAGGAGGTCAGGCGTTTCTTCAAGGTCCAGCTGCAGACGATCTGGGCGCCCGCCATCACCACCTTGCTGTTCCTGGTGATCTTTACGGTTGCGCTCGGCCGCAGCGGCCGGCTGGTGCTCGGCGTGCCCTTCGCCGATTTCCTGGCGCCCGGGCTGATCGTCATGGGCATGATCCAGAACGCCTTCGCCAATTCGAGCTTCGCTTTGCTGGTCGGCAAGATCCAGGGCAATATCGTCGATTATCTGATGCCGCCGCTGTCGACCGCCGAGCTGATCGCCGGCCTGGTCGGCGCCTCGGTCACGCGCGCGATCCTGGTCGGGGCCGCGGTGTGGCTGGCGATGCTGCTGTGGCCGGGCGTCCACCTCCGCGTCGAGCATGCGTGGGCACTGGCCTGGTTCGGCATCATGGGCAGCATGATGCTCGGCTTCCTCGGCCTGCTCACTTCGATCTGGGCTGAGAAATTCGATCATGCGGCCGCGGTCAGCAATTTCGTGGTCGCGCCGCTGTCGCTGCTGTCGGGCACCTTCTATTCGATCGAAAGCCTGGCTCCCGCCTTCCAGGCGGTGAGCCATGCCAACCCCTTCTTCTACATCATTTCCGGCTTCCGCTACGGCTTCCTCGGCGTCGCCGATTCGCCGATCCTCTCCGGCGCTTTGCTGCTCCTGGTCCTGGACATCGTCCTCGGCGCCGCCTGCTACGGGCTGCTCAAGCGCGGCTGGAAGCTCAAGAACTAGCCGCCGCGCGGCGTTGACCATGCGCCGCCTTCTCCCCTATTGGAGCGGCCTGTCGGGCGGCCTCTGGTCGCCTTTCTCGCGAACAGCCGCCGTTCAAGGAGCCCCCCATGGCCATCACGCCGCTCATGCCCGTCTATCCCCGCTCGCCGGTGCGGCCGGTGCGGGGCGAGGGGGTGTATCTGTATGGCGAGCAGGGTGAGCGCTATCTCGATTTCGCCAGCGGCATCGCCGTCAACCTGCTCGGCCACGGCCATCCGCACCTCACCCGGGCGATCCAGGAGCAGGCCGCCACCCTGATCCACGTCTCCAACCTCTACGGCAGCCCGCAGGGCGAGGCTTATGCCAGCCGGCTGTGCGACGCCACCTTCGCCGACACCGTCTTCTTCACCAATTCGGGCGCCGAGGCGGTCGAATGCGCGATCAAGACGGCACGACGCTACCACCACCATCATGGCCGCCCCGACAAGCACGTGCTGATCACGTTCAGGAACGCCTTTCACGGCCGTACGCTGGGCACCATCAGCGCGACCGACCAGGACAAGCTCCGCAGCGGCTTCGCCCCGCTGCTGCCGGGCTTCACGGTGGTCGAATTCGACGATCTCGCAGCCGCCGAGGCCGCGGTGGGCGCGCACACCGCTGGGTTCCTGGTCGAGCCGGTTCAGGGCGAAGGCGGAATCCGCCCGGCAAGCCTCGAATTCATGCGCGGCCTGAGGCGGATCTGCGACGAGGAGGACCTCATGCTGGTCCTCGACGAGGTCCAGTGCGGAGTCGGCCGCACCGGCAGGCTCTTCGCCTATGAGCATTACGGAATCGAGCCCGACATCCTCGCCTCCGCCAAGGGCCTAGGGGGCGGCTTCCCGATGGGCGCCTGCCTCGCCACCGAAAAGGCCGCGGCGGGCATGGTGGTCGGCACCCACGGCTCGACCTATGGCGGCGGTCCGCTGGCCATGGCCGCGGGCCAGGCGGTGTTCGACGTCGTCAACCGGCCCGAATTCCTCGAGAACGTCACCCGCATGGGCGAGCGGCTTCGCGGCGCGCTCGAGCAGATGATCCCCAATCACGACCATCTGTTCGAGAGCGTGCGCGGCCTCGGGCTGATGC
>DASZDE010000152.1:0-5526 GCA_035942355.1 Allosphingosinicella sp.
CCCTATGCGGTGGTCCAGCTGCGGCAGGACAATGCGCTCGGCACCTTGTGGAACATGGTCGGCTTCCAAACCAAGCTGAAGCATGGCGAGCAGGTGCGCATCTTCCGCACCATCCCCGGCCTCGAGAATGCCGAGTTCGCGCGGTTGGGCGGCATCCACCGCATCAGCTTCATCAATTCTCCCCGGCTGCTCGACGGCGAATTGCGCTTGAAGTCGAAGCCTTGCATCCGCTTCGCCGGCCAGATCACCGGCTGCGAAGGCTATGTGGAATCGGCGGCAATCGGGCTGCTCGCGGGCCGGTTCGCCGCCGCGGAAATACTCGGGGCCGGGATCGGCCCGCCGCCGCCCGCCACCGCTTTGGGGGCGCTGCTCGGGCACATTACCGGCGGCGCGGATGCCGCGGCCTATCAGCCGATGAACGTCAATTTCGGCTTGTTTCCGCCGATCGAGGGCCGGGTGCGGAAGGCCGAACGCAAACTATGCTATACCCGTCGGGCGAGGGCCGCTCTGGACGAGTGGCGCCTGGCTTCGTCGCTCCCGCCCCCGGGCGGAGCCCGGTTGCCGGATTTGGTGCCGGAGCCGGCGACCTAGGCCCACGCCTGATCGCGCCGCAGGCGCGAAGCGGAATTCAGCACTGGCATTTGGGCTTGGTCTCGCGCCGTGTGGTCAGGAATTCGGCGGCGTTGAGCCCTCCCGACCTATCGCCGTCGGCCTTGGCGAACTTCTCGGCGGTGGATACCGACCATTCCTCGAAGCTGAGCCGGCTGTCGCCGTTGGTGTCGAGCCTGGCGAAGCTCGGGCGGCGGGTGTTCATCATCTCGGCGCGCGCGATGGTGCCGTCGCCATTGTCATCGTAGCGGGCGAACCGCGCCTGCTCGCGCGTCTTCTCCGGAGCGGCGGGCGGGGGCGCGGCGGCAGGGGCCTTGAGCGGAGCGACGAAGGCGGTGGGCGGCGGCGCCGGCGGCACGGCGGGATCCGCTTCGGCCTGGCTTTTCCAGATGAAGATGCCGGCGGCGACCAACAGCAGAGCCGCAACCACCCCGGCGAAGAAACGGAGCATGTCATATTCTCCTGCGATGGCCGGCGAGACTAGCCCGATCGCACCGCGTCTCCAAGCGGGTCATCGGCCGGCCAGGCGATATGTCAGCATCCGCAGCATGCGGCCGGGGGCGCCATGCGGCTCGAATGCGTCCGCGCCCCGGCCGACGTCGCGGGCGGCGAGTGCGGCGAGCATCCCCAGCGGGCGCAGCGGCGAGGGCCAGCTTCGCTCCGCAAGTCCCGACAGCCGCTCGGCCGCGGCCGCCACGGCAGCGTCGACCTCGGCCTCGTTGCCGCTGCGGCGAGCCAGATCGATGAGCGCCCAGCCTTCGCCGGCCCGTTCGGTCTCGGGTCCGGGAGATCGACCGAGCAGCTGCGCCGTGCAGTTGAACAGCATGCCGCCCCTCCGTCGGGCATAAAGCGCAAGATCGGCAGGGCCGAGCGCATCCTGGGCGAGGAGAACCGCCCACCCCTCCTCCATCAGCGCGAGGTCGGCTGCTCGGATTCCGGCGGATCGAACGTGCGCGGCGACCGCCTCGAGCACCGGCTCCGCGGGCGGGCGCCCGTCGCCGAGCCCGACCAACGCATCGCGCCACCAGGCTAGCTTGATCCGGCTGATCAACGGCTCGCGCCCGCCGGCGAGCACTTGCCCCAGCGCCGCGTCAAGCCGCCACAGCGCCTCGACCGCGGCCCGGCGCGCGGCGGGTACATAGGCGAGCGCGAGCACGCGGTCCGCGTCTAGCTCGGGTCCGGCCGCCGCCATGACGTCAGCTGCGATACGTGACTTTCTTCGCCGCCTCGACGACATCGGAGACCTTGATCAGCGCCAGCTTCTCGAGATTGGCGGCATAAGGCAGCGGCACGTCGGCATTGGTGACCCGCATCACCGGCGCGTCGAGATCGTCGAACCCCTCCTCCATCGCCATCGCCATGATCTCGGACGAAATCGAGCATACCGGCCAGCCTTCCTCGACGCACACCAGCCGGTTGGTCTTGGCAAGGCTGGCAAGCAACGTCACTCGGTCGAGCGGGCGGAGCGTGCGCAGGTCGATCACCTCGGCCTCGATGCTCTGATCGGCGAGCTGCGCGGCGGCATCGAGGGCGACCCCGACACCGATCGAATAGCTGACCAGGGTGACGTCGGTGCCTTCTCGGACGATGTTCGCCTTGCCGATCGGAAGGACGTAATCGTCGAGCTTCGGGACGTCGAACGTCTGCCCGTAAAGCAGCTCGTTCTCGAGGAATACGACCGGATCCTCAGACCGGATAGCAGCTTTGAGCAGGCCCTTGGCGTCGGCGGCCGAGTAAGGCGCGATCACGATCAGGCCGGGGACGTTGGCGTACCAGGGGCCGTAATTCTGGCTGTGCTGGGCGCCGACCCGCGACGCGGCTCCGTTGGGGCCGCGGAACACGATCGGGCAGCGCATCTGGCCGCCCGACATGTAATTGGTCTTGGCGGCCGAGTTAATGATATGGTCGATCGCCTGCATCGCGAAGTTGAACGTCATGAACTCGACGATCGGCCGCAGACCGCCCATCGCCGCGCCCGTGCCGACGCCGGCAAAGCCATATTCGGTGATCGGCGTGTCGATCACCCGCCTGGGGCCGAACTCGTCGAGCAGCCCCTGCGTCACCTTGTAGGCGCCCTGATATTCGGCGACCTCCTCGCCCATCACGAACACGCGTTCGTCCAGCCTCATCTCCTCGGCCATGGCGTCGCGCAACGCCTCGCGGACGGTCTGGCGGACGGTCTCCGTGCCTTCCGGCACCTCCGGCGGCTCCGGGTTGCGGTCGGCCGCCGCGACGAGGGCGTGGGCGCCGGTTTCCGCCTTCTGCTCCTGCACCGCCTCGGTCTTCTGATCGCTGGGCGTCTCGACCTTTTTTCCCTCTCCCTGCAGGGGAGAGGCCGCGCCAGCGGCCGAGGGTGAGGGGCTGGCCCCGCCCTCACCCTGGCTTCCCCCGGCTTTCGCCGGGGTCGCCTGTCCCTCTCCCCTTGAGGGAGAGGGACTTGTTTCGTCGCCTTCGGTGGCCAGAATGGCGATGGTGGTGCCGACCTTCACCTCGTCCGTGCCTTCAGGCACCAGGATCTGCGCGAGCGTGCCCTCGTCGATGGCTTCGAACTCCATCGTCGCCTTGTCGGTCTCGATCTCGGCAAGCACGGTTCCGGAGGTGACGCTGTCGCCCTCCTTCACCAGCCATTTGGCGAGCGTGCCCTCCTCCATGGTCGGGCTGAGGGCCGGCATCTTAAGCTCAATCGGCATGCTTATTCCCTGACGCTGAGCTGGGCATCAATATTGCTCCACCAGCACGTCGGTATAGAGTTCGTCGGGAGCAGGCTCCGGCGACTGCTCGGCGAAATCGGCCGCCTCGGTGACGATCTGGCGGATGTTCTTGTCGATCGCCTTCAACTCGTCCTCGCTGCAGCCGGCCCCCTCTAGCTCGCGCTTCACTGCCTCGATCGGGTCGGATTTGTCGCGCACCGCCTGGACCTCGTCGCGCGACCGGTATTTGGCGGGGTCGGACATCGAATGGCCGCGGTAGCGGTAGGTCTTGAGCTCGAGTAGGATTGGGCCCTTGCCGGCCCGCACCCATTCAAGCGCGGTGGTGGCGGCGCCGCGGACGGCGAGCACGTCCATGCCGTCGATCTGGAGGCCGTTGATGCGGAAGCTCTCGCCGCGCCGGTAGAGCTGGTCCTCGGCCGACGAGCGGTTGACGCTGGTGCCCATCGCATATTGGTTGTTCTCGATCACGAAGATGATCGGCAGCTTCCACAGCTCGGCCATGTTGAAGCTTTCGTAGACCTGGCCCTGATTGGCCGCGCCGTCGCCGAAATAGGCGAGGCATACGCCGCCGTCCTTGCTGTATTTGTGCTTGAAGGCGAGGCCGGTGCCGAGGCTGACCTGGGCGCCGACGATGCCGTGGCCGCCGTAGAAGCGGTGCTCGACGCTGAACATGTGCATCGAGCCGCCCTTGCCCTTCGAGATGCCCGCCTGGCGGCCGGTGAGCTCGGCCATGATGACCTTCGGGTCGATTCCGTAGGCGAGCATGTGGCCGTGATCGCGATAGCCGGTGATCACCGAATCCCGCTCGGCGTCGAGCGCCGACTGCAGGCCGACCGCGACCGCCTCCTGGCCGATATAGAGATGGCAGAAGCCGCCGATCAGGCCGAGGCCGTAAAGCTGGCCGGCGCGTTCCTCGAAGCGGCGGATGAGCAGCATCTGGCGGTAATATTCGAGCAGTTCGGCCTTGTCGGCTTGGCGCCGCCGCGGTTCCGGCGGCCGCTCGCGGTTCGGCGCTGCCGGCGCGCGCCCCGCGGCGTTCGTCTTGCCGCTGCCGCGTTTGGACGATGCTGCCTTGGCCACTGTGGGGCCCTTCCCTGCCGGTCCGATGGTGTGACGCGGCTCTATGGCGGCAAATAGGAGGCGGCGCAACATCGCGCCCCGCCGGCTCAGTCGCCGGCGATGAAGGCGACCAGGCGCCAGCGCCCGTGGCGCCTGGCGAAGCCGGCGCGGTAGTCGAGCAGGCTGCGGACATGCTCCCGACGCACATATCCGGTGCGGCCGTCGGCCAATGCCGCCCGCAGCCATGGCTGCTGCCCGTCATCGTCTCCGACCGTCAGCACGTCCCAGGCGAGCAGCGTCACGACCGGGCTGGCGGCGTCGGGAGCCTCATGAAGGGCGGCTTGGGGCGCAACCGCGACAACGCTCTCGAACGGATCGCCGGTCGCGTGCACGAACAGCGACGGCGACCAATAAATATCCTCACCGGCCGCTTGGGCGCAGCCCAGTGCCAGCGTCTCGCCCAGCTCCTGCCAAATCTTGCTGTCCCGGGGCCGGTCCAGCCCCCACGCCTTGGCGAAATAGGCGCGGCCTTCGCCGCCGCCGAAATCCACGTCGATATCGTCCGACACGATCTCCAGGAGGCGGTTACCGTCGCGACGCTCGATCACCTTCCGCAAGTCGTCGCGGAAGGACAGGAAGGAGAGGTCGGAAGCGCATTCGTCCACCGGCGGTACCCGCGCCGGGCCGCCGCCGGATTGAAGCATGAGAGCCAGCAAGAGAGCCTTGATCAACGGGCCTCCTCAGGCGGGACGGCGCGGCTGGTCTACTCGGCCCTGGCCGGGCCCGGATCCTCGATCGCGATGATGACCTCGTCCGGGCGGACGAGGCCGAGCTCGCTGCGAACCATTTCCTCGGCGAGGTCCGGATCGGCCCGGCGCGGGTCGAGCAATTCGGCGCGGTGCGCGAGCCGCGCTTTCTCCTGTTCGAGCTGGGCGAGCTCGACCAGCCGCTCGGCCTTCTGCCGCCGGTAATCGCCCCACGACAGCACCCCGTTGGGGCCGACGATCGCATAGCCGAGGAAGTTGGCGATGATCAGCACCGCGAGCGCCGGAAGCGCCGCTTTCCGGATCATGTCCAACGTGTTTCGGGTTGCCGCCGTCATTGGTTAATAGAATCAGTAAAACGCTTCGGATTCAAGCCCTTTTTG
>DASZDE010000153.1:0-24124 GCA_035942355.1 Allosphingosinicella sp.
GCCTCGTTGTTTCTCCTTGCGATCGTCGAGCGGGAGATCCCGAACGTCCCGACCCGCGCGGAACGGCTCCGCGGAACGGCGGTTGAAGGGCCATGGCGCTGACCGCGACACAGGCTTCCGCAAGGGCGGGCAAGGGCGATACGGTGATCGGCTGGGCGCTCGACAAGGAGCAACGCAAGGAGCTGCTGCAGCAATTTCCGCCGAAGTTTCCCGACGTGGTGGCGGACCACGTGACCCTTGCAGCGAAGGCACGGCGCGGCGCCGAGCTGCCGTGCGAGACGATGGGCGAGATCGTCGGCCGGATCGACGATGGCGAAGGGGTCGAAGCTTTGGTCGTACGGATCGGCGGCACCACCGACCGCCCCGACGGCAGCACCTACCACATCACCTGGTCGCTCGATAAGGCGAAGGGGCGGAGGGCGAAGGAGAGCAACGACGTCATCGCGCGGCTCGGCTGGCAGCCGCTCGAGCTGCCGATGCCGGTCAAACTGACGCCCGCGCGGTGGCCGTGACGCGGCAGCTCTACCTCGATTGCGACGGCGTCCTTGCCGACTTCGACAGAGGTGCGACCGCGATCCTCGGCCTCCCGCCCAAGGCTTATGAGCAGCGCCACGGGCTCGGCCGCTTCTGGCAGAAGCTGGCGCAGGCGCCGGATTTCTATTTCAGCCTGCCGCTGCTCCCGGACGCGATGCGG
This sequence comes from Allosphingosinicella sp., assembly GCA_035942355.1. Lineage (GTDB taxonomy): Bacteria > Pseudomonadota > Alphaproteobacteria > Sphingomonadales > Sphingomonadaceae > Allosphingosinicella. Next base: position 695 of record DASZDE010000153.1, read on the forward strand.
CTGTTCGAAGCAGTGAGGCACCTCGACCCGATCATCCTGACCGGCCTGCCGCGCGGCAATTGGGCGGCCGACCAGAAGCTGCGCTGGGCGGCCCAGCATTTCCCCGGCGTGCGGATGATCACCTGCATGGCACGCGACAAGCGCGACCACGCCAGGGAGGGCGACGTGCTGGTCGACGATAACGACAAGTTCCGCCAGCTGTGGGAAGGCGCCGGCGGAATCTTCGTCCACCACCGCAGCGCCGAGGAGACGCTTAGGGAGCTGGAGCCTCTGTTCGCGCTACGGACCGAAAACTGACGCCTCCGGCCGCAACCTCAGTTCCTGTTCCCGCCTCGCCCGGTTGAGGAAGAAGGCGCCGATCCCGGCGGCGGCGGCGCCGGCGACCGCCAGCGTCGCTGCCGGATGCCTCGCCGCGCGGCTGTACAGGCTGGGCCGGATGATGCTGCCCTGGTGATCGCCATAGACCTCCGCCTCGCCATGGCCGCGGTGGAGATTGTCGGTGGGGGTGGCCGGGCGGCCGCCAAGCTCCATCGGCAGCACGAATTTCGCGCTGATCCAATCCATCAGCCGCGGCGCCAGCAGGCTGAGGCCGCTCGTTGTCCGCGCCGCGCTGCCCACGAAGGCGTCGCGCACGGGATGCTCGGCCGCACGCAGGATCGTCGCCGCCGCCTCGTGCGGGTCGTACACCGGCGGCGGGAACTTGGGCTCGAGCCCGGTATAGTCCCTGGCGTGCTGCGGCATCGGCGTCCCCATCGAACCCGGCTTGATCAACGTGACCGATACCGGGGCTCCGTCCGCCTGCAGCTCGACCCGGAGCACGTCGGTGAACGCCTTCACCGCATGCTTGCTCGCCGCGTAGATGCCCTGGAGCGGAAAGCCCCGGTCGGATTCGAGGCTGCCGACGTTGATGATCGCGCCGCCGGCACTCTTGAGGTGCCGCAGCGCGGTCTCGCAGCCATAAACGACGCCCCAGAAATTGGTGTCGAACAGACGGCGCATATCCTCGTCCGGAACTTCGCCGATCCTCCCCCAGATCATCGAGCTGGCATCGTTGATCCAGGTGTCGAAGCCGCCGAATCGCTCGAAGGCATGGGCGGCGATCGCCTCCACCTCCTCGCGCCGCCCGACATCGGCGGTGACGAAGCTCGCCTCCCCGCCGCCCTGCCTGATCCCATCGACGGCCTCCGCGAGCGCATGGTTCGTGCGCGCGGCTAGCACCACTTTCGCGCCTTGCTCCGCCGCCATCCTGGCCGTGGCAAGGCCGATGCCGCTCGACGCTCCGGTGATGACGACGACCTGTTCGGACAGCGGCTTGAGCTTCGGCATGGTATCTCCTCCGATTCCTTTGCCCTGCCAACGAACGAAGGCGAAGGGCGTTCGGCGAAAAGGCGCGATTGCGGCACGGCCTGCGCCTTCTATAATCGCCTCAGGAACTTGCGGAGGGACGCTTGAAACCTGTTGCTGGCGTGTTGCTCGGCGTCGCCGCCGTGACCCTTGCCGCTGCCAAGGCCCCGGAGGAAAGGACCATCTCCTACCGGATCACGCCGCGCACCGGGCAGGAAGGCGCGCGGGTCCTGCAAGTCGAGATGCGCTTTCGCGGCGACAAGGACGGCGAGACGAAGCTCGAGCTTCCGGGCCAGTGGGCGGGATCGAGCGAGCTTTGGCGCCATGTCACCGCGCTCGAGATATACGGCGCCAAGCGTCTGTCCGGTTATTATTCCGAGCCGATCATCCACCACCGGCCGGGCGCGCGGATCCGGGTGCGCTACAAGGTGGTGAGCGCCTACTGGGAGGATCCCGGCTTCGGCTATGAGAAAGCCCGCCCGATGGTGCGGCCGGATTGGTTCTTCTTCCATGGCGAAGGCGTGTTCGCCCAGCCCGCCGGCCGGGCCGCGGCGCCGGCCCGCTTCAAATGGGGCGGCCTGCCGCGCGGCTGGAAAGTCGCCTCCGACCTCGATCACCTCAAGGGCAAACGCACCACCGTCGCCAACATGATCAACAGCGTCGCGATCGGCGGCAGCGGCCTTGAGGTCGTGCGCCGCGACCTGGGCGGGGCTCCGCTGCGGGTGGCCGTGCTCGGGCGGTGGAGCTTCGAGCCGGAGGCGCTGACCGACATCGTCGCGCGCATCATCACCGCCGAAAACGCCTTCTGGGGCGACCGGAGCAGCCCGTTCCTGGTCGCGATGGCGCCGCTCGGGCAGCTCCCGGCCGGCCTCTCCTATACAGGCACGGGCCGCGCCGACGCCTTCTCCATCGCCTCGACCAGCGCGTTCGAGCTCAAACATGCCCTCCGCTTCCTCGCCCACGAATATATGCACAGCTGGGTGCCGATCGAGCTCGGCGCCATGCCCGAAAACGAGGCGGTGGATTATTGGTTCAGCGAAGGGTTCAACGACTACCTTGCGTCCAAAATCCTGCTTCGCTCCGGCCTGTGGACCTTGGGCGATTATGTCGCCGACAAGAACGAGACCCTGCTGCGCTACGGCACCTCGCCCGCCAGGACCGCGACGGCGGCGGATGTCGCCGCGCGCTTCTGGAGCGACCAAAACCTCCAGCAGGTGAGCTACGACCGCGGCCATTTGCTGGCGGCCCGGCTCGACGCCGAAATCGCCGCCCGCTCCGGCGGCAAGCAGAGCCTGGACGATGTCGTGCGGGCGCAGCGCGAGGCGGCGAAGCGGAGCCCGGAGCTAGCCTCGGCGCTGTTCCGGCGGATCCTGCTCGAAACGACCGGGATCCACATCGAGCCGGAGCTGGAGCGCGTGGCGAGGCGGGGCGAGCCGCTGCTGCTGAGCGAGGATCTGTTCGGCGATTGCGCGCGGCTGGTGACGGAGAAGCGGCGGGAATTTCATCGCGGTTACGATGCCGCGACCACCCGCAAGGCCGACGGCGTGATCGCCGGCGTCGTCCCCGACGGCCCCGCCTATGCGGCGGGAATGCGCGACGGCATGCGCCTCGTCGACCGGGTCAGCGGGAAGGTCGGCGACTCCACGGTCGAGATCGCCTATCGCGTCGCCGACGAGAGCGGGGAGCGGGTGGTCCGCTACCTGCCGGAGGGGAAAGGCGAATTCCTGGTGCAGCGGATGCAGGCCACGGTCGCCGGCGCGGAGCACGAGGCACGGTGCAAGGCACGCCTCGGCGGCGGCAAATGACCCCGACGGCCCGGCTCCTGCTGCTCGGCTCGGGCGAGCTCGGGCGCGAGTTCACGATCTCGGCCAAGCGGCTCGGCTGCCATGTCGTCGCGTGCGACAGCTATGCCGGCGCGCCCGCCATGCAGGTGGCGGACGAGGCGGAGGTCTTCCCGATGCTGGACGGCGAGCGGCTCCGCGCCGCCGTCACCCGGCACAAGCCCGATTTCGTCGTCCCGGAAATCGAGGCGATCCGCACCGAGATCCTGCTGGAGCTCGAAGCTGCGGGCACAACCGTCGTGCCGTCGGCGCGGGCGGCTCAGATGACGATGAACCGCGACAGCATCCGCGATCTGGCCGCGGGTGAGCTCGGCCTGCGCACCTCGCGCTTCCGCTTCGCCGAGAGCCTCGCCGAAGCCCGCGCCGGCGCGGCCCATACCGGCTTTCCGTGCGTGCTCAAGCCGGTCATGTCCTCGTCCGGCAAGGGTCAAAGCACGGTCGGCGACGAAGCCGGGCTCGAGGGGGCGTGGGACTATGCGGTCGCCAACATGCGCGGCGACCGGGCGCGGGTGATCGTCGAGGAGTTCGTGCGCTTCGATTATGAGATCACCCTGCTCACCGTCCGCACCCGCGACGGCCTGCTGTTCTGCCCGCCGATCGGCCACCGTCAGGAGCGCGGCGACTATCGGGAGAGCTGGCAGCCGGCGCCGATGTCGGCGCAGGCGCTCGCCGGGGCTCAGGCGATGGCCCGAAAGGTCGTCGACGATCTTGGCGGCCACGGCATTTTCGGGGTCGAATTCTTCGTCGCGGGGGAGGAGGTGATCTTTTCCGAGCTGTCGCCGCGGCCTCACGACACCGGCATGGTCACCCTGCTGTCGCAGAACCTGTCCGAGTTCGACCTCCACATCCGCGCCATCCTCGGCCTGCCTGTCCCGGAGGTCGCGCTGCGCCATGCGGCGTCGGCCTCGGCGGTGATCCTCGCCGACCGGGAGGCGGAGCAATTCCGCATCCATGGGCTCGGCGATGCCCTGGCCCTCGGCGGCAGCGGACGCGAGGTCGACGTCCGCCTGTTCGGCAAGCCGGTGACGCGGCCGAACCGGCGGATGGGGGTCGCGCTCGCTTCGGGCTCGACGATCGAGGAGGCGCGGACGCTGGCGACGCAGGCGGCCGCCGCAGTGACGATTTCCTACGGCCGGTAATCACCCGGCGTTGCGAACCCAACCACGTGCTCTAAAGCTCTCGCCCGATCGTTCAAGGGAAGCCGATGCTCAAGCACCTCACAGGCCTCGTCGCGAGCCTGGCGCTGATCCTGGCGCCGGCGGCGGCCGCCGCGGCGGATTACGACACCATCGTCCGCGGCGGCATGGTCTATGACGGCCAGGGCGGCGTGCCGTTCAAGGGCGACGTCGCCATCGAAGGCGACCGGATCGCGGCGATGGGCGATTTGTCGCGCGCGACCGCCGACCGGGAAGTGAAGGCGGACGGCCTCGCGGTCGCGCCCGGCTTCATCAACATGCTGAGCTGGGCCAACGAATCCTTGCTCCAGGACCCGCGCTCGATGAGCGACATCACCCAGGGGGTGACGCTGGAGGTGATGGGCGAAGGCTGGTCGATGGGGCCGCTCACGCCGGCGATGAAGGCGGACCAGCTCAAGCAGCAGGGCGACTTCAAGTTCGCCATCGAATGGACCACGCTGGGCGACTATCTCGGCCACCTCGAGAAGAAAGGCATCTCGCCCAACGTCGCTTCGTTCGTCGGGGCGACCACCGTGCGGATCCACGAGATCGGCGCGGACGACAAGAAAGCGACCCCGGCCCAGCTGAAGCGGATGCAGGAGCTGGTGCGGCAGGCGATGCGCGAGGGGGCGCTCGGCGTCGGCTCGTCGCTGATCTACGCGCCCGGCAATTTCGCGGACACCGACGAGCTGGTCGCGCTCACCGCCGCCGCGCACGAATATGGCGGCGGCTACATCTCGCACCTGAGGAGCGAGGCGTCGCGCTACGAGCAGGCGGTGGAGGAATTGCTGACCATCGGCCGGCGCACCGGCGCGCCGGTCCAGATCTACCATATGAAGCCGGCCGGGCGCGAGAATTGGGCCAAGTCGGAGCCGATGCTGCGGCGGCTGTGGCAGGCGCGCGCGGAGGGGATCGACGTCACCGCCAACGTCTATCCCTACACGGCGGGCGCGACCGGCCTCTACGCGACCATGCCGTTATGGGTGCAGGAGGGCGGCCACGACGCCTGGGTCAAGCGGCTCAGGGACCCCGCCATCCGGGCGCGGGTGATCGCCGAGATGCGCGCGCCGGCGGTGGGCTGGGAGAATCTGCTGCACGATGCCGGCGGGCCCGAAAACGTGCTGCTGATCGCGTTCAAGAACGACCGGCTGAAGCCGCTCACCGGCAAGACCCTGGCCGAGGTGGCCAAGCTGCGCGGCACCAGCCCCGAAGACACGATCATCGACCTCGTCATCGAGGACGACAGCCGGGTCGGCGCGGCCTTCTTCCACATGGACGAGGCGAACATCGCCCGCAACCTCAAGTGGCCGTGGACCATGCTCGGCTCGGATTCGGCCAGCGTCGCGGCCGAGGGGACGTTCCTCAAGAGCAACCCGCATCCGCGCGCCTACGGCACCTTCGCGCGCTTCCTCGGCAAATATGTCCGCGACGACAAGGTGATCCCGCTGCCCGAGGCGATCCGCCGCCTCACCTCGCTGCCCGCTGCCCAGCTCAAGCTGCGCGGCCGCGGCCGCCTCGCGCCCGGCTATTTCGCCGACCTGGTCGTGTTCGACCCCAGCACGATCGCCGACCGCGCCACCTTCAAGGAGCCGCACCGTTATGCGGTCGGCGTGCGCCATGTGCTGGTCAACGGCGTGCCGGTGCTGGCGGACGGCAGGCATACCGGCGCCACCCCCGGCCGCGTCGTCCGCGGCCCCGGCTGGACCGGCTGGGGCAGGTGAGCGTTCCCCGGCGAAGGCAGGGGTCCAGTCCTTCGAGCGGTGCCGCTGGATCCCGGGCCTTCGCCGGGGAACAAGAATGGCCTCGCTAGATCAGGCCGGCGAGCGGGCTCGACGGGTCGGCGTAGCGGCGCTTGGCCATCCGGCCGGCGCGATAGGCGAGCCGGCCGCCCGCCACCGCCGCCTTCATCGCCTGCGCCATCAGGATCGGGTCCTTCGCCTCGGCGATTGCGGTGTTCATGAGCACGCCGTCGCAGCCCAATTCCATCGCCTCGGCCGCATCGGACGCGGTGCCGACGCCGGCATCGACCAGCACCGGCACCCTCGCCTGCTCGACCAGGATCCGGATCATCACCCGGTTCTGGATGCCGAGGCCGGAGCCGATCGGGGCGCCGAGCGGCATGATCGCCACCGCGCCGGCATCTTCCAGGCGCTTCGCCGCGATCGGGTCGTCGGCGCAATAGACCATCGGCTCGAAGCCCTCCTTGGCGAGGATCTCGGTCGCGCGCAGCGTCTCGATCATGTCCGGATAGAGCGTCCTGGCCTCGCCCAGCACCTCGAGCTTGACCAATGTCCAGCCGCCCGCCTCGCGCGCCAGCCGCAAGGTGCGGATCGCCTCCTCGGCGGTGAAGCAGCCGGCGGTGTTGGGCAGATAGGTGATGCGCTTGGGATCGATATGGTCGGTCAGCATCGGCGCGCCCCGATCGGCGATATTGACGCGCCGCACCGCCACCGTGACGATCTCCGCGCCCGACGCCGCGACCGCGGCCGCATTCTGCTCCAGGCTCTTATACTTGCCGGTGCCGACGATCAGCCGCGAGCCGAAGCTGCGCCCGGCGACGCTCCAGCGGTCCTCCTCGCCTGTATCGGCTGCGATCGGCGCTTCGACATTCACGCGGCTCATCTCCTTCGCCGCCGCGATATAGGCGCTGGGACGGGTTCCGTCACCCGTGCGTCCGGAGCCTCGCGGAACCGCTCCGGCGCTCACCCGTCGTTCACCCCGCGGGGCCCAGGGTCACGCGGGATAGCGAAGGAGACGGCGCATGGCGATCATCAACGGCACGAGCGAGAGCGAGGCGCTGTTCGGCACCCGCTTCGACGACGAGATCAACGGGCTCGGCGGCAACGACGTGCTGCGCGGGCGCGGCGGCGACGACCGGCTCGACGGCGGCGCCGACGCCGACCGGATGCTGGGCCGGCTCGGCAACGACATCTACCTGATCGACCATGCAGGCGACCGCGCCGGCGAGCGGTTCGACGAAGGCATCGACACGGTCATCGCCACGCTCGCCTACAGGCTCCAGCGCAACATCGAGCATCTCGAGCTCAGGGGCACCGCCAAGTTCGGCACCGGCAACGACCTCGACAACCGCATCGACGCCACCGGCCAGACCGAAGGGCGGCTGATCAACAACGTGCTGGACGGCGGCTCGGGCGCCGACGTGATGGCCGGCGGCCGCGGGCGCGACATCTATTATGTCGACAATGAAGGCGACACGATCGAGGAGATCGGCCGGCTTTCCACCGGCCCGGACGATCTGGACGTCAGCGACGATCGCAACCTCGACCGGGTGATCGCCTCGATCAGCTTCACCCTGCCCGGCGACCTCGATCCGGGCGAGAATATCGCCCATGTCGAGGATTTGACGCTCACCGGCACCGCCGACCTCAGCGGCACCGGCAACGAAGTGCAGAACAGGATCACCGGCAATAGCGGCAACAATCTGCTGCGCGGCCTGACCGGCCACGACGTCCTTTCAGGCGGCGCCGGCAATGACGAGCTGCGCGGCGGCGACGGCAATGACCGCCTGCATGGGGGCGCGGGCAACGACGTGCTGCTCGGCGGCGCGGGCGCCGGGGACAGCTTCTTCTTCGACGATTTCAGCGTGGACTCTTTGCCCGATTTCATTGTCGGCGAAGGCATGGACTTGGACGCCGAGACATTCTCCGAGATAACACCCGGAGTGCTCAGTGCCGATGCGTTCGTGGTGGGGACGTCAGCCCAGGATGCCGAAGACCGGATCGTTTACGATCAGGAGAATGGCAACGTCTATTACGATCCAGACGGTAGCGGTTCGGACCTGGCGATCTTGTTTGCCACGGTCACGCCAGGAACGGAGCTGAGGCGCTTCGAATTCTTCATTGTCGAATAGCAGTTCGTCACAGGATCTAGTGTAGAGAACGTTACATTGCCTGACCCCTTTCGAACGTTAGCCTTGTTGCGGGACTTTGATCCCTTTACGGAAGAGCTGCCTGCCGACGGTCTGGCCGAGATAACCGAACAGCCTGGCAAGAAAGGCCCGTGGAGGTGGACCCCGGGGCCGCGTTCCGGAAGGTACGCGCGGGGCAGCATCACGCTGCTGAGCAAGGGCCACGAGGGGCATTGGGTCGATATCGACGGCCATCGCATCACGCTGATGAATACCGCCACCGGCCCGGCTCAGGTGGACATAGCTGGCGGGCCTTCATCGACCGGCACCCGCCTGCGCGACTACATCAATGCCCAACCCAACCTGAACGTCGTGGCCGATTTGGACCTCGCACTTGCCGGCAAGGTAACCCTGAGGGCCAAGACGAAGGGATTGGCCGGCAATCTGATCGCGCTGAGCGCCGGCCCTGGGTTCCAGGCGAGCTTTCTCCTGAGCGGACCCTTGCTCACCGGCGGCGTGTACAATCCGACGATTGACCACCAATATGTCGAGCGCCAGCGCAACTCGCCAGCAGTCGCGACGGACGCCGAAGTCGAGATCGCTCCGTCCGTCCGACCGGACGGGAGCGATGGCACCTGGGTCCTGGAGCCCGAGATCGACGTCGCGTCCGGCAAGCGCATGATCACCACCTCCTTCTTCGGCATTTATGACATCGACAAACCTACAGAAAACCGCCGTATGCTTCAGGCGGCCGTGGAGATATCATCGCGGCGCGGGTGGCTTCTGAAGCTTGACGGAAGCACCCTCGAGGATCGCGAGTGGCTTGTGGACGGGCACATTCGGCTGCTCGACAATTGCGAGATACGCGGCGTCAACGGCTTCACGATCGTGTCGGTCAATACCCAAACGTCGGCGGCCCATCGCGCGCCCGTCAAGCTGGGGGGCTATGCGTCCGATTATTTGCCGAACAGCAACTTCACCGTGGCGGGGCAGTCCGAGCCGACATGGCTGCAATATCTGGATTGGCTGGATTGCACCCAGATGAACGCCACGACGTTGGTGCTGCGCGATGAGCTCGCCCACATGATCCCGATCGGTTCGACCGTGCTGGTCCGCGACCGGCGCTTCTGGCACAACCGCGGCACGAACGGCCAGATGCCGCTGGTCCTCATGCCGAACGAGCGCGTTGCGCCGGCGAGCTCGGACCTAAGAACGATCACGCTCGGCAGCGCCTTGCCCGTCCACATTGCGGACGCCCAGGTGGCGCTGGCAACCCATCCGGTGAGCAAGGTGGACGATGCCGACCTGGGCGCCTCCAAGCCGGGCCTCAAGCGCGGCAAAGTGCTCAGGGACCTTGCCGGCCAGGCGGACCTGTATACGGGCGGCTACATGACCGTGGCCAAGCGGGTGAAGATGACTGGGGTCTCGCTGGAAAGCCGCGGCGGGGATGGCGCCACGCCTGGGCCGGTCTTCGCCTCGGGCTCCGCCGCCTATGCGTGCACCCTAGTCGTCCCAAGCGCGGTCGGGCGATCGGCGATGTTCGTGAACTGCGTCGGCTACAGCACGATCAGGATGGGGGACGTCAATGTGTGGGAGAAGGCGGTGGAAGTCGCCCTGGGCGGCGGCCAAAGCGTGATCGAGATTTACGGCATCGCCACGGCGCGCAGGGTGAACGAGGAAGAGCGAGACGAGCAGAATGTCGGCGCGATCATCCAGCTTGGGGAGAATGTGGTGGGCACCACGGTCAGGGTGAACCGGCTGGTCATCGAGACCGATTACGTCACCAGCTCCGCCGTTCTCGTCGTGCGGGCGGCCTCGAACTGCCTGGTCGATCTCGCCAGGATCGAACTGCCTCAACCCTCCGTAAGCCCTGGTGCGGCGCGGTGGAGCGGGGCTGTCGTCTCCATCCAGAACGACATACGCCAGTCGCTCAGCGATGATCACCCGGAGCATCAATCGCTCACTTTCGACAACTCCATTATCGCGACCGACGTTATTGGAGGCGCGTGCGGCGGTTATGTCGTGATGGACAATGCCGGGGAGGAGCTGAAAATCGCGGACCTCGACCTCACCTTCAATTGCGGCCTCACGCCCGAGGCTTCCGGAAGCCTGCCGTGGGCGATGAACCTGGAGGGCGAGGATGTAAAAGTTCGCGGCCACATCAAGGAAGGTGACGTCAGGGTAGCGGAAACGCTGCGCGTCGATCTGGACCTCACGAGCAATAGTCCGAGCTCAAAAGTCGCGGGGGGACTCTTCGCGGAATCTCCAGATGCGATGAACATCACAACGGTTTAGCCGTTGCGCGGCTCGGACCGGCGGCGGCAAGGAAGAGCCCCGGAAGCCGCGCGGCTTCCGGGGCGGAAGGTGCCGGTCAGGGCGGCCGGTCAGATGAATTGGAAGTCGCTGACCGAAAGCGTGGTCACGTCCTCGAGGGTGGCGATCAGCAGGCCCTCATGCTCGGTGCCGGCGCCGTCCTCGTCGAAGAACAGCCGGTGGGTGGCGGTGTCGAACAGCAGCTGCGGGCCGCTGCCGGTCGGCGCCGGACCATTGCCGACCACCAGGCTGAACTCGGCCGGGCCGCCGATGCCGAGGAACTCGAGCGAGATCTGCAGCTTGTCCTGGCCGCGGGTGAAGTCGGTGACGATGTCGCCGAACCAGGCGCCGTGCAGCATCTGGTCGGACAGGTCGAACACGTCCTTGCCGTCGCCGCCGGTCATCGTGTCGGAGCCCTCGCCGCCGTGGAGCAGGTCGTTGCCGGCCCGGCCGTCGAGCAGGTCGTCGCCGTCGCTGCCGTGGAAGTTGTTGCCGGCGGCGTTGCCGAACATGAAGTCGTCCTTGTCCGAGCCGATGAAGGTCTCGACATTCTTGAACGTGTCGCCGAGCAGCAGGCCGTCGTTGAGCGACTGGTCGGTGAGGTCGAGGAAGCCCGACAGGTCGCTGCCCTCGCCTTCGCCGGCATCATCCTCGCTCCGCCAGAACAGGACAATGTCCTTGTCGGCGCCGCCGTCGATCACGTCCCGGTCGGCATTCGAGTCGCCGAGCATGATCGTGTCGTCGCCGGCATCGCCGAAGATGCGGTCGGCGCCGCGGCCGTCGAAGAAGCTGTCGTTGCCGCCATTGCCGTGGACGAGGTCGTTGCCGGCATCGTCGTACAGCAAGTCGTTGCCGTCCCCGCCGGCCAGCGAATCCGAGCTGCCGCCGCCGTGCAGGGCATCGTCGCTGACGCCGCCGGTGACGAAGTCGCGGCCGGTGCCGCCGAAGAAATGCAGCTTCTCGAAGTTCACGATCGAGCCGCCATTGGCGAAGCTGATCGCGGCGGCGGAGAAGGTGAAGTTCTCGCCGAGCTTGCTGGCGGTGAAGTCGAGCTGGATCGTGTCGACCTGGTTGCCGCCGTCGGCCACGTCCTTGATGCCGATCTCGACCCGGTCGTCACCGGTGCCGGCGACGATGGTGTCGACCTCGACGCCGATATCGCCCTTGCCGTCGAGCGAGAAGGCGCCCGAGCACAGATTGTCGCCGCCGGTGCCGCCATTGACCTTGTCCGCGCCGGCCCCGCCGGAGACGAAGTCCGCGCCGGCGTCGCCCGATACGGTGTCGTTGCCGATGCCGCCGTCGATGGTGTCGCCGTCATTGCCGCCATAGGCGAAATCGTTGCCCTCGTCACCGAACAATATGTCGGCGCCCTCGAGGCCTTTGAGCGTGTCGTTGCCCTTGCCGCCCATGAAGAAGTCGGCAAGCAGATAGCCGGTGAGCTTGTCGTCGGCCGAGCCGCCGAAGATCTGATATTGCTCGATGCCGGTGAAGCTGGCGGTGCCGTAGCTGCTGGTGAGGATCGGATCCTTGCCGATGAAGGTGATCGCGGTGGTGAGCGTGTTGAAGGTCAGGATCAGAGTGTCGACGCCCGAGCCGCCGTCGACGACATCGCCGACGAACTCGGCCGGGCTGGACACGGTGACGAAATCGTCGCCGGCGCCGCCGTCGATCTTGTCCTTGCCGATGCCGCCGCTGAGGAAATCGCTGCCGGTGCCGCCGTCGAGCGTGTCGTCGCCCTCGTCGCCCGACAGGAAGTCGTCATTCTGGCCGCCGTTCAGCGTGTCGTTCTGCGTGCCGCCGAACAAAGTGTCGTCGCCCCAGCCGCCGTTGAGCGTGTCCATGCCGCCCAGGCCGAAGATCATGTCCGACACGTAGCCGCTGTTGATCACATTGTCCTCATTGTCGCCCGAAATTGGAGTAGCCACTGTTTATCCCCTTGGAATCTGATGGTTGCGGTCATTGCCGGGGCGGGCACTTACCGGCGGCGCGGCGCGCGGCGAGAGCCGGTCGACGAATCCGGAGCCGGGTTCGACCAACGCCGCCGGCCTGCGACGAATCTGCTTTCTGATTCGACCAAAGCGACCCCATTGCAGGCTGGTCGGCCTGAAGAGTGAGCTTCAGCCGCTTGGTTTGGCACGAAGATTCCGCGGGGCTGTCGATTCGTTTGCGGATCCGCGCGAAGGCCGGCGCGTCCAAGATCGGCACCGTTCCGCTCGCCGTTCCGGCCCCGACCCGTCACACTTTGGTGAGCGTATCCTGCATCGAGTGGACCCAATCGGCGCCTAGGTTATGGAGACGCTCAGGGTCTATCCTTCTGTTCTTGGCTTCGGCGGCTATCGCCGGGAGAAGTCTCAGGGTCATCCCCGGCCTTTGAACCATTTAGAATGAACTCAACGAATTTCCCTGAAAAGAATATCAGACCTACTACTATAATCAGCCATAACAGCAGACAGATTATCAGATATAAACCTGTTACATTGTTGATCAGCCAACGCGCAGAATAAGCTGATAAGAACAATATCAGTAGCCACCGTAGTCCATGACCAATGGCCTGACCAAGAAAGTCGCGTAGCATGCTCATCATGATACGTATCCTAGTTCTTAACTCCAGTCAGGGCCTTCAAAATGTCGGTCGGCTCAGCCGTTCCGTCCCAGCCGGGCGATCAGCGCCTCGGCCGCGGCCGGAGCCCTGATCTTGGCGCCGTCGATCATGAACAGGAAGACCTCGCGCGGGCGCTGCGGCGGCGGCTCGGCGACCACATAATCCAGGCCGGCCGGTGCGGCGCCGGAAGCCCAGCCGCGCGCCACATCGGCCCAGCGGTCGAGCTCGGCAGCGGCGTAGCCGGTCGGCTCCTCCTCCCGCGCCCGCTGCAGCCGCGCATAGACGATATCGGCGGTGAGGTCGGCGATCGCCGGGTAAGCGGCGGCATCGGCGAACACGATCGCCGCCCCGGCCTCGCGGGCCATCGCGACGAAGCGCGGATCGCGGAAGCTTTGGTGGCGCACCTCGAGCGCGTGGCGGAGGCGAACGCCGTCCTGCGCGTCCGGCAGGAGCTCGAGGAAGGCGGCGAACTCCTCGGGATCGAACCGCTTGGTCGGCATGAACTGCCACAGGATCGGCCCCAGCTTGTCGCCCAGTCCGGTGATGCCCTGGGCGCAGAAGCGCTCGATCGCGGCGCCGGCCTCGCCGAGCAGCTTGCGGTTGGTGCAGAAGCGCGAGGCCTTGACGGTGAACAGGAAGCCGGGCGGCGCCGCTTCGGCCCAGCGGGCGAAGCTCTCCGGCTTCTGCAGCCGGTAATGGGTGGCGTTGATCTCGATCGCGGTCAGCCGCGCGGCGGCATATTCGAGCTCGCGCGCGTGCGGCAGGCCGGGCGGATAGAAGGTCCCGCGCCACGGCTGGTAGGTCCAGCCGCCGATGCCGACATGGATGCCGCCGCTCACCGCGCAGCCATGATGCGCGGCTCAGGGCACGCCGTCATTCCGCCGCCGTGTCGGCATGGCAGCGGGCCGCCGGCGCCGCGTCTTCGTAACGGTCGTGGAGCCGCACCCAGTCCATGGTCGACTTCTCGTTGCGGCCCTTGGGCGTGAGGTCGAGGAAATTGTGGGCGCCCATCAATATGTCCCCGCCGCGCGCATAGCTGGAATAAGTGTGGAAGACGTCGCCGCCCTCGTCCTTGTAGAAGACGCTGATGCCGTGCTGCTCTTCCTCCTGATGCTGGGCCGGTCCGTAATTGTAGACGACCGCGCCGGCCGCGACCTGCTCGGGCGTGAACGAGACTCCGAAATCGTAATTGAAGTCGCTGCCGAACGAGGACACCCAGTTGAACCGCCAGCCCATCCGCCGCTTGAACGGCAGCAGTTGGTCGAGCGGCGCGCGCGACGCGGCGATGAGGGTCACGTCGTGGTGCGGGAGGTGGAGGTTGGCGCCGTCGATATGGTCGGAGATGAACGAGCAGCCGTCGCAGCCCTCCTTCCAGCCCGGCCCGAACATGAAATGATAGACGATCAGCTGGCTGCGGCCGTCGAACAGCTCGGCGAGCGTCTGCGGCCCCTGTTCGGTCTCGAAGACGTACACTTTGTCCACTTTCACCCATGGGAGCGCGCGCCGCTCCGCCATCAAGGCGTCGTGGGCGCGGCTGTGCGCCTTCTCGTTGGCAAGATGCTGCTTGCGCGCCTCGAGCCATTCCTCGCGCGAGACGATCTTGTGCTGCTCCATAGCGATCCTCCGGTTCATCGAGGCGTCCGCCAAAGCGTCGCGACGCTCCGTCCGGGCGCCGCGCCAAGGCCTTCGGCCAGGCCTGTCGGCCGTCCTAATCGGCCTCAGCGACCGGCTCCCTGTCAAGCCCCGTAGCTCCGGCTCAGGCACGGCCGGGGAATGCCGCCGCGCGCAGGCCGGTGCGGGTGGGAGCGCCGCGCGAATAGGTGCCGGTGAGGAGGCCGGCGGCCAGCACCCGACCGGCCATCGCCTCGACCAGGGCGGCGCGGCCCGGCGTGTCGCCGGGATCGGCGGCGGCGGCCAGGGCGAACAGCTGGAACGCATAATGATGCTCGCCATGGCCGGTCGGAGGGTCGGGCGGAAGCCAGCCTTCGAAGAAATAGGAGTTGCGGCCGACGTCGCGGCCGCGCCGGCCGCCGGCGCCGTCGGCACGGATCGCGCCCTCCTCCAGCCGGCGCTCGTCCGGCGCGATCCCCCAGACGATGGCGTGGACCAGAGGCTGGCGCGACGGCGCGTCCGGATCCTCGACGATGAGAGCGAGGCTGGTGGTGCCCTCGGGAGGGTCGCCCCACAGCAGAGGCGGCGATATGCCGGCCCCGTCGGCGGTGAAGCGCGGCGGCAGCCGGCCGCCATCGGCGAAGGCGGGACTGGCGAGGTCGAGACCGGCAAAGCCGCCGAGCTCGGCCTGGGCGATGCACAATTTGTCGGCGCCGGCGCGGACTCCGCGCAGGGCCTGGCCGAGCCAGTGGGGGACATGTTCGAGCATCGCCGCTTCCTTCGCCTCGCAGCCGGATAACCGCGCTTTGCCGTAAAGGCTCCGCCGGACGCAGCCAGGCCGGGCATGCCCGCTGCTTACCGGGTGCCGGGACCCGTGCCAGCCTCTCTGATTGTCCGCCTACCCTGGGACGAGGCGGACGCGCCTAGTCGCCCGACGGCTGGTGGTCGTGGGTGCCGTGCGGGCCGCCGACGAAATCGCCGACGTTGATCGTGCCGAGCGGATTCGGCCAGCTGCGCGTCGCCGGCGTGCCGTCGCCGGACACCGACATCTCGCCCATCGAGGCAAAGCCGCCATTGCCGTCGGGATCGGCGAGGATGGTGAAGGCGAGCGGGTGGCCGGCGCGGCTGGTGGCGGTGATGGTGGAGCCGCCGCCGCCCGCTTCGTAGCGGATCGTGATCGCGCCCGGGTCCGACGGCGCGGCGCGCTTCAGCAATTGGTGGTGGAAGCCGGGGGCGAGCGTGAAGCTGGCGCTTTCCCCGGGGCGCAGCGTGACCCGCTCGACCTGCAGCCCCGGCGCGACCTCCTGCGCGGGCGAAGCCGCAGGAGCGAGCGCGGCGGCGGCCGCGGCGAAGGCTGCGAGCGCGGCGGCATGGATGGCGTTCATGGCGGGCCTCCTCAGGTCATTGCGGATGCGCGACAGCATAACGCATCGGCACTGGCTTTGCGCCCGCGCCGGCCCCGGATGCGAATGTCCGTGAATGGGCGACCCTCCACTATGGGGTGATGCCTTTCTTGAAGGAGCCAGGGATCGGTGGCATTCTCGTACCGCCAAACCCGCGCGTCCGCAGCCTCCGTTTCAATGAAAGGACCGTCGATGAAGCTGACGAACTCACTTGCGATGCTTGCGGCAGGTTTGATGCTGGCTGCGACGATAAGCGCCGGGACGGCTCGCGCCGCCACTCCCCAGCCCGTGCTTTATCTGAGGGGGCTGGAACCTTATACGGTCGCCGGCAGGAATTTCATTCGCTATCGGTACGATGTTCTCAACAAGGATGCTTATCCCGCCGAGCTTTTCGCTGCGGCGCCCAATCTCCCGCCCTGCGGCAACAACACGAATTCCGCCCGCACCTGGGTGGATTTTTTCGATCAGACCGGCCGTCGCCTCTACGGCTTCTGCGCGCTCGGCCGGCCGGAGGATCTCGGCCTGATCTGGTTCGCCATGGAGGAGGGGGTGGTCCCGCCGAGCTGGATCTATATCGAGATGACCGACCGCCAGACCAACACCAAGTATAAATCCAACGTCACCGAGACGACGCTCTAGCCGTCCTCAACCCGTTCGGCGGCTGGCCTGGCGGGGGCTCCGCAGGCTTGGGCGGACACCTGGGCGCCGTTGAGGTGTTGATCGCCCGTGCACATGCCCCGGACCCCCCCGCGCGACGCCGTCCTGATCGTCAACGCCCACTCGCGCAAAGGCCGCGACATGTTCCGCCAGGCCAAGGCGAAGCTGGAGGCCGCCGGCGTCAGGCTGATCGCGGCGCACGCCGTGCGCGACCCGTCGCAGCTCAACGCCACCGTCCGCGCGGCGGTGCGCGGCGGCGCGCCGATGGTGATCGTCGGCGGCGGCGACGGCTCGCTGTCGAGCACGGTCGACGATGTGGTCGGCAAGGATTGCGTGTTCGCGCTGCTGCCGCTCGGCACGGCCAACAGCTTCGCCCGCACGCTCGACATTCCGCTCGACCTCGACGGCGCCATCCGCACCATCGCGAGCGGCCGGCTGCGCCGCGTCGACCTCGGCCTGATCGACGGCGATTATTTCGCCAATTGCGCGGCGATGGGGCTGTCGCCGATGATCGGCGAGGGCATTCCGCCCAGGCTCAAGCGCTGGCTCGGCACCTTCGGCTATCTGATCTGGGCGCTTTGGTGCCTGTTCCGCTTCCGCCCGTTCAAGCTGTCCGTCGACGACGGCACCGACAAGCGCACCATCTGGGCGACCGAGGTACGGATCGCCAACGGCCGCCACCATGGCGGCGTGGAGCTGATCGAGAATGCCGAGATCGACAGCGGCGAGATCGTCGTCCAGGCGGTGGTCGGCCGTTCCATGGCGCGGCTGCTGTGGGACTGGTTCGCCAAATATTGGAAGCTGCCGTCGCGCCAGGCGACCACGGAGGAGTTCCACGGCGAAAGGCTGCGGATCGACACCAAGCCGCGCCAGCTTATCTCGATCGACGGCGAAGTGCTGGCGCGGACGCCGGCGATCGTCGAGGTGGCGCACAAGGCGATCCAGGTCGTGGTGCCGGCGTAACATTCCTCCCCGGCACGGGGAGGGGGACCATGCGAAGCATGGTGGAGGGGGCCCGAGACTCGCACCAAGCCCCCTCCACCC
This sequence comes from Allosphingosinicella sp., assembly GCA_035942355.1. Taxonomy (GTDB): domain Bacteria; phylum Pseudomonadota; class Alphaproteobacteria; order Sphingomonadales; family Sphingomonadaceae; genus Allosphingosinicella. Next base: position 18,553 of record DASZDE010000153.1, read on the forward strand.
CGCCGCTTCGCGTCGCGGTCCCCCTCCCCGTTCCGGGGAGGAGTCACCCCAGCCGCGCAAGGGCTGCCCGGTACTTGTCGGCGTCGGAAGCCTTGTCGGCATGGTCCTCGCGTGCCTTCTCGACCGCTTCCGGCTTTGCCCGCTCGACGAAGCTCGGATTGGCGAGCCGGGCGGCGAGCGAATCCCGCTCCTTTTCGGCTGACTGCAGCGCCTTCTGGAGGCGGGCGCGCTCCGCGGCGATGTCGATCACGCCTTCGAGGTGAAGCGAAAAGGTTGCCTCATCGACCACGACCTGAGCGCTCGCAGCTCCACTTGTCACACTACGCGGATCGAACAACAGCTTGACGCGCGCAAGCCGCCTCATGGAGGCAATGTGACGCTGCAAGCGAGCGTGAGTCACGTCCGATGTTGTAGCGTAAGAGAATGGCACGATCGAACCGGGCGGCACGTTCAGCTCGGTGCGGGCGGCGCGGATGCCGCCGACGAGGCGGATCAGCCAGTTTATCTCCTCCCCCGCCTCCGGATCGAGCGCGCGGGCGTCGGGCATCGGCCATTTGGCGAGGATCAGCTCATAGGGCCGCGGGTGGGCCGGGGACGCCATTTCGTGCCATAATTCCTCGGTGACGAACGGCATGAACGGGTGGAGCATGACCAATATCTGGTCGAGCGCCCAGCCGGCGACTTCGCGCGTTTCGGCCGCCCCCCGTTCGGCCTGAGCCTGTCGAAGGCCTTCACTTGCCTCTTCCGCCGACGAGGGGAAGGAGGGGGCTTCGACAGGCTCAGCCCGAACGGGATCTTCCTGTCCCTGCAGCACCGGCTTGATCAGCTCGAGATACCAGTCGCAGAAGGTCGCCCAGACGAAGTGGTAGACGGTGTTGGCGCTTTCGTCGAAGCGCAGCTCGGCTAGAGCAAGGTCGAGCGCCTGCACCGTCTTCACCGTCTCGCCGACGATCCATTTGTTGACCGGGAGCGTCGCCGCGGGCGGCTCGAGCGTGGCCGAGGCGCCGATGCCGTTGGCCTGGCAGAAGCGCGCGGCGTTCCACAGCTTAGTCGCGAAGTTGCGGTAGCCCTCGACGCGCTTCTCATCCAATTTGATGTCGCGGCCCTGGCTTTCCATCGCGGCGAGGGTGAAGCGCAAGGCGTCGGCGCCGTAGCGGTCGACGAGGCCGAGCGGGTCGACCGTATTGCCTTTCGACTTGGACATCTTCTGGCCCTTGGCGTCGCGCACCAGGCCGTGCAGGTAGAGCGTCTTCCACGGCTTCTCCCCCATGAAGTGAAGTCCCTGCATCGCCATCCGGGCGTCCCAGAAGAAGATGATGTCGAACCCCGAGATGAGCACGTCGTTGGGATAATGGCGCCCGAGCCTGGTCCCGGGCCTGGGTACCCACACAGTGCTCCGTTCGGCCTGAGCTTGTCGAAGGCCTTCACTGAATTCAGGCGCAGGAGAAGTGAAGGAAGGCCCTTCGACAGGCTCAGGGCGAACGGGTTCCGCTTCGTCGGGCCAGCCGAGGGTGGCGAAGGGCCAGAGCGCCGACGAAAACCAGGTGTCGAGCACGTCCGGATCTCGCCGGAGCGGCCGGTTGCGGGCTCCACGTTGCGCCTCTGCTTCCGTCTCCGCGACAAAGACATTGCCCTGCTCGTCGTACCAGGCCGGGACCCGGTGCCCCCACCAGAGCTGGCGGGAGACGCACCAGGGCTGGATGTTCTCGAGCCAGTTGAACCAGGTCTTCTTCCACGTCTCCGGGACGACGCGGATGGCGCCCGAACGCACCGCCTCGATCGCGGGCTTCGCGAGCGTCGCCGCGTCCACATACCATTGGTCGGTGAGCCAGGGCTCAATCACCACGCCCGAGCGGTCGCCATAAGGGAGCTGGATGACGCGGTCCTCGACCTTCTCCAGCGCCCCCGCTTCCTCCAGCATCGCCTCCACCTGCTTGCGCGCCTCGAGGCGGTGTAAGCCGACCAGCTCGGCCGGGATGAGGCCGTCGGCGGTCTGCGCGACCCGCGCCTCGGCGTCGAACATGTTGAGCATGTCCGCGGCCTTGATTCCGGCGCGGCGGCCGACCTCGAAGTCGTTGAAGTCGTGCCCCGGTGTGATCTTGACCGCGCCGGAGCCGAGCTCGGGATCGGCATGCTCGTCCGCGATGATCGGGACGAGACGGCCGGTGATCGGCAGCCGCACCCGTTGGCCGACGAGGCCGCGGTAGCGCTCGTCCTCCGGATGCACCGCCACGGCCATGTCGGCGAGCATCGTCTCGGGCCGGGTGGTGGCGACCTGGATGAAGCCGCTGCCGCCTGCCCCGGACCCGGAGCCGGGGTCCTTGAGCGGGTAGCGGAGGTGCCAGAACTTGCCCTGCACCTCGCGCGTCTCGACCTCCAGGTCGGAGATGGCGGTGCCGAGCTTCGGGTCCCAGTTGACGAGGCGCTTGTCGCGGTAGAGCAGCTTCTCGCGGTAGAGCTGGACGAAGACCTTGTTGACCGCCCGCACGAAATGCGGGTCCATCGTGAACTGCTCGCGGCTCCAGTCCATCGAGCAGCCGAGCCGGCGCAGCTGGCGCGTGATCTCGCCGCCGCTCTCCTCCTTCCATTCCCAGACTTTGGCGACGAATTCCTCCCGGCTCATGTCGCTTCGCCGCCTGCCCTCGCGCTCCAGATTGCGCTCGACCACCATCTGGGTGGCGATGCCGGCATGGTCGGTGCCGACCACCCAGAGCGCGTCCTTGCCCTGCAGGCGGGCGTGGCGGGTAAGGATGTCCTGCAGCGTATTGTCGAGCGCGTGGCCGATATGGAGCGAGCCGGTGACGTTGGGCGGCGGGATGACGATGGTGAACGGCTCCGACTCCGGCCGCTCGGGGCGGAACAGACCTTCCTCCTCCCAGCGCGCATACCAGCGGGATTCGATCTCGGCGGGGTCGAAGGTCTTGGGGAGTTCCGTCATCGCGGCGGCCTTAGCGGGACGCATTGCGACTTGTGAAGTCAGCAATCGGCCTATGGGCCTGGATCACGGATGGCGTCGCTCAATTCACTGAGGAGGGCACCGCTGAGGAAGACTCGGCTCTCACCGTCCCTCCAGGCAACTAGCTTCGGCTCTGCACCCGAATTGTCGAACACCCAGGCTTGGTCGGCTCGCCAGAAGAACCAGGGAAATTGATTGAACGACCGGGCGCGGCGCGCAGCCACTTTGTCTGCTGGGACGTCGTGGCCGCCTTTCGCCACGCGGAGGCGAATACGCTCCAATTGGCGATCGACGGTATCAAGATAGACGTAGATGAATCGGATTTCGAAGCCTCGCTCCTTGGCCTTGCGCACCAGTCGGCGGTATTTGGGCGTGGAAAGCACTGTTTCCACACCGATCGTCTGGTGCACGTCTAGGGAGGCATCCAGCCAAGTTTCGATACGCTTTACCGCCTCGAGATTCGCCGCTGCAGCGTCCATGTCTTCATTGGATTGGAGACGCCGCGTTAGCAGATCGGGATTGATGATCCAGACAGACCCATCGAACTCCGAAACATCGCTTCTGCCGTATGAGGTACTTTTGCCGCTGCCATTGGGTCCGGCCACGATCCAAAGTCGTGGCGGCGCTGCGCCCTTAGAGATCAATCCCCGCCCAACAAGCGATTTTCGCTTCTCGCCTGACGTACATTGGCTGCGAAGGAAGCGCGCAGATCTGCCGTGAAACTGGGGCTATCAGCGTCTAGAATGCGTAACCTGATCGGCTTTCCGTCAACTTCAACGGTTCGGTATCGCGCGCGAGCGGGAGCGCCAGGGTCCAGTGGCCCCTCTACCAAGGTGACCTTGCGAGCCAGCTTCTTCATGACGGGAATATAGGCTGCTGGAGCCAGCCTGCCCAGCCCCTCTCAAGAGTTCATAAATTTTGTATGCGGAACGAAACTAGAACGACTTCCCGGTGATCCTTGCGATCTCGCGGGTGACCAGCTCCTCGACCATGTCGGGCAGGTTGCGGTCGAGCCAGTCCTTGAGCAGCGGCCTCAGCATCTCGCGCACCGCCGCTCCGAGGGCGGCGTCGTCGGCGGCGACCGGCTCGGTCCCAGCCTTGAGCGACGCCAGCGCCGCGAGCGACTGGCGGCTGGCGCTGGCGGCGTCCTCGGAGACGAGGCCGTTGCCTTCGCCGACCGGGTCCTGGAGCTCGAGCACGTCCTCCTCGGCCGGCGCCGGCCGGGGCGCCTCGGCGGGGCGCGAACCGCGTGCGGGCCGAACGGCCGGGCGGCCGTCCTCGGCGATCACCCTTTTGATCGAGGCGAGAATGTCCTCCATCGAGGGTTCCTGGTTAATTTCCCCCATAACGAGCGGCTTATCGCTCAATTCGACGGCGGTGTCACGGGGATGTTTGGAGGACCGACGATGGGCGAGCTGGACGGGCCGGTCACCGTCCGGGTCGAAACCGGCACCGGCGCCGGGCCGTCGCTCCAGTCGGACGCGCGGCGGCGGCTGCGGTTGTAGTGGACCAAGGGATCGTACAGCGCCCCGCCGTCGAGGTTCAGATCCTCGGCCTCGGCCCGGCCCATTGCGTTCAGAAGGGCGAAACCGGCGACGTAGGCGTCGCGCCGGGCGGTGACCAGGGCGACCTGGCTGTTGAGCAGCTCCTGCTCGGCGTTGAGGACGTCGAGGACGTTGCGGGTGCCGACGGTCTGCTCGGCGCGGGTGCCTTCGAGAGCGAGCGTATTGGCGTTGACGGCGATCTGGTTCGATTCGATCGCCTCGACCGCGGCCCGGTAGCTCGAGAAGGCGGCGCGGGTGTTGGCGACGACCAGCCGCTCGACCTCGATGCCCTGCTCGAGCAGCTGGCTCTGAAACGCCTGCGCCTGGCGGACCCGGGCCCCGACCAGGCCGCCCTGGTAGATCGGGACCTGCGCGACCACGCCGACTCCGGTCTGGACGGTGCGGTCGGGCGAGCCGGCCGCGAACTGCTGGTCGGCGGTGCCGAGATAGTCGATCGCGTCGCCCGTGCCCCGGGCGGAGACGGTCGGCAGGCGCTCGGCCCGGGCGATCCTTATCTCGCGTCCGGCGGCCCGGGCCTGGGCGGCGATCGCGACCAGGTCGCTATTGTTGGCGAGCGCGATCTCGACCGCCTCGTCGGCGCTGGTCGGAAGCGGCGGCAGCGGCGGCGGCGGCGCCAGCTCGTCGGGAAGCTCGCCGATGACCCGGCGGTAATTCTCCTCGCTGCCGGTGAGGCGGCCCTGGGCGAGCGCCAGATCGCTGCGGGCGATCTCAAGCCGGGCCTCCGACTGGGCGACGTCGGTGCGGGTGAGGTCGCCCACCTCGAACCGGTCGCGGCTCGCCTGGAGGTTGGTCTGAAGGACCTCGACCTGATTGCGGTTCAGGGTGACGATCGAGCGGTCGCGGATCACGTCCATGTAGGCGCCGACTGCTTCGGTGAACACGTCGCCCTCGGTGGCCCGCAAATTGGCGCGGCCGGCCAGCACGCGCTCGTCAGCGGCGCGGATCGAGTTCCTGACCCGGCCGCCGGCGAATAAAGGGTAGTCGACGTTCACCCCCCCGGTCAGCGCGCGCCCGCGGCTTCCGGGCGAGGCGATCACGTCCTGGTTGACTC
>DASZDE010000154.1:0-3044 GCA_035942355.1 Allosphingosinicella sp.
CCTTGATGTTGATGAGCTTCTCGTAGCGGTTCGAGCTATGCGCGTCCTCGACGCCCTCGACATTCTCGGCGACATCGGGCGCGACCTCGGCGAGCACTTCCTTGAGGCGTCCGACCTCCTCGACTCCGCGCTTCTCGGCGAGCCTTTGGCGGATCCGGTCGAGCGTGTCGGCGAGGCGGTCCTCCTCGACCGGCTTCATCAGATAATCGACCGCCTTGGCCTCGAAGGCGCGGATCGCATGATCCGAATAAGCGGTGACGAAGACGAACAAAGGCGGCTCCACCTCCATCAGCCCCTGGATCACCGAGAAGCCGTCAAAGCCGGGCATCTGGATGTCGAGGAAGACGAGGTCGGGCTTGTGCGTCTTGATCGCCCGGATCGCCTCGCGTCCGTGTGAGCAGGTTTCGATCACCTCGACGTCGTCGTGGCGTTGGAGCCGCAGCTGCAGCCCCTGAATCGCCAACGGTTCATCGTCGACCAGGATCGTGCGGATCGTCATTTCACTTCCTCGGATGCCTCATATTGATAGGGGATTTCGATGATAACGCCGAACCCGCCCCTTATGTTCGTTTGAGTCTCAAAACGATGGTCGGCGCCATAGGCCTGCGCCAGACGGTCCCTTATGTTCGCCAGTCCGACGCCGGTCGATTGCTGCGCCCGCACCGTATACTGGCTGTCCGCGCCGGGGCCGGTGTCGGAGACGGTGATCACCACCCGCTCGCCGACCTTGCGCGCGTCGATCGCGATGTCGGCGCCTTCCTCCTGCGGCGTCACCGCATATTTGATCGCATTCTCGACCAGCGGCTGGAGCAGCAGCGAGGGCAGGCGCGCGCCTGCGGCCGCCGGATCGATGTGGAAGCGCGGCCGCAGCCGCTCCTCGAAGCGCATCTTCTCGATTTCGAGATAGAGCTTCAGCGTCTCGACCTCCTGCTCGACCGTCACCTGGCCGGTCGGCTCGTTGACCAGAGTGTAGCGCAGGAAGGAGGACAGGCGCGAGAGCATCGCATTGGCGCGGTCCGTCTGCTTCAGCAGCACCAGGGTCGAGATCGAATTGAGCGTGTTGAACAGGAAATGCGGGTTGAGCTGGTAGCGCAGCATCGCCAGCTGCGCGCTCGACGCCTGGGTCTCGAGCCGCAGCAGCTTGTCGCTCTGCTCCTCGAGCAGCAGATAGTAATTGATCCCGTAATAGAGCGCCGACCAGGCGGCGAGCAGCGAGAAGGTGAGCAGGATCGAGCTGAAGAACTGCACTCCCTCCGGCCGGAAGCCGGGGCTGAGGAAGGTCGCGTAGCTCCACGTCTCGATCGCCGAGAAGCTCGCCGAGGCGACCAGCACCAGGCTGATCGACACCGCCCAGGTCACGATCGGCTTCTGCTTGATCAGGCGACGATAGGCGGCCGCCATCAAGAGGGTGATCGAATAGCCGGTCGCGGTGAGCAGGGCGGTGTGGAGGACATAGGTCCAGCCCATCGCATTGGCGATGCCGCTCAGCGTCCGGAGCACGAAATAGCCGGCCCAGCCGAACGACTGCAGGATCCAGAAGGCCCGGTTCTTGTCCTCGAAGAAGGGCTGCTGCTGGAGCGTGAAGCCTCTCCGCTTCCTGGCCTCGCTCGGCGCGGGCGTCGTCAGGCTGATCGGTTCAGTGGCCACCGCCATTCGCTTTACCCGGCAAAACCAGCATCGACCAGTCGCCAGCTTCGGCGACGTGGCTGGCGACCGCCGCCCGCACGTCCTCGGCGGTCATCGCGGCATAATCGGACAAATAGGTGCGCGTGTGCTCGATCAGCTCCGGCCGCCGCGTCCAATTCTCCAGCGCCTCGAGCCAATAGGCGTTGGTCTTCACCCGCCGCTCGATTCCGCTCAGCACCGGATTCTGGGAGCGCGCGAACTCGTCCGCCGCCGCCGGGCGGGCGGCGAGGTCGGCGACGATCTCCCGGGCGATGCGCAGGAAGGTGTCGGTGCTCTCCGGGCGGAGCTCGGAGGCGGCGTAGAAAATGCCCCAATGCGGATAGTCGGCGGCAGTGGTCGACACCGCGGTCGGCGAATAGCTCGCTCCCTCCGCCTCGCGCAGCCGGTCGAACAGCCGCACCTGGAAGATATTGGCGGCGAGGCTGAGCGCGCGGCGCTCCTTGATCCGGTCGGTGCCGCCGAAGGTCGTCCAGCCGATTAGCGCGAACGCCTGGTCCTTGTCGCCGGCATGGGTGAAGACGCGGGGGCGGGGGCTCGGCGGCGGCGGCGCCACCGCCCGCTGCGCCGCCGGCACCCGGGTCGGCGTCCGCGCCGGCAAAGCCGCGATGCTCTTGCGCATCGCCACCACCGCGGTTTCGAGATCGACGTCGCCGACGATGATCGCATCGACAGGCCCGGCCGCCAGCAGCGGCGCGAAAAAGGCCTCGAACCCGACCGGCGTCGCCGCCGCGATCTGCGCCTTCTCGACCGGCGCCCAGCGCGCATCGCCGGGCCGCACGAAACCGGAGAATTCGCGCCCCGCCCGCGCCGCCGCCGACGCGAAGGCGAGGTCGTAGCTTTCAAGCGCGCCCGCCCTGATCCGCTCCACCACCGATGCGTCCCAGCGCGGGAAGGCGAGCTTGCTCGCCAGCAGCCGCAGCTGGTCGGCAAGCTCGCTGCCGTTGGTCCGCCCGCTCAGCACGAACGCATCCTCGCCGACGCCGAAGGCGATCGAGATCTTGCGGCCGGTGAGCAGCCGCTCGAGTCCGTCCAGGTCGAGCCCGGCGACGCCCGAGGCTCCGACCGCCCCGCCGAGCCAGGCCAGCGTCGGCCGGTCGGGCGGCAGCCCGGCGACGCCGTCGCCGAACCGGAGCTGCACGCCGACCGAGCCCTTCTCGAAATCGGTCTCCTTGAAGGTCAGGCTCGATCCGTTGGCGAAGCGGACGATGGTCACGCCCATATCCCCGATCCGCTGGCGCGAGACCTCGCGGCCCTCGCCGCCGAGCGGCGGCAGCGCGTCGATGCTGACCGTCCGGTCCGCCTGGCGCCGGGCCGGCGCCGCTTTCTCGGCCGCCGCCAGCGCCGCCTCGGCCGCCGCG
>DASZDE010000155.1:0-41135 GCA_035942355.1 Allosphingosinicella sp.
CCGTCTTTACCACCCGTTGCTGGCTTCGCGGTTCAAGGAGAGTGTCAGTGTCCGACGAAGAGCGCCTATACTTCACCCGCCGCGCCGAGGAAGAGCTTCAACTTGCCCAGCGCGGCGAGCATCCGAAGGCGGTCGCTGCGCACTATCAACTTGCGCAATTGTATTACGATCGCGCTTTCGGCGAGGGTCTCGGCGATGCAGATCGGGATCACCAGCCAGATTGATCTTCAAGTGCTTGCCGGCGCTCTTTTGGTGTCCCTCATTGCCGGTACGGCCTCCTGTCGGGGAACAACCAGGCTTCCTCCGAGCACGGCAGCCGGAACTGGGCGCGACTAAGGCCGGTCCCTGCAACTGTCGGCTGCGATGCAGCAAAAATGTTTCGGCGCCGCATTGGTGCCATCCTGCGCGCGATCCGTATGAAGTGTGAGCGCCAGAAGGTTTTGGGCCGCCCGTATCAACCCGGACCGCTGGGTCTGAATTAGGCGCTACTTTCCATGACCGACATGACAATGGAGGAGAGGAGCCCGCCGGCCGCTGTAACCAGCAGGTAGAGGCCCCCACCATTCTGCCAGCTTATAATCACGGTCCCGAGGCTTCGCATTTCTGATCGCGATCCGTAAGCGCCATGTCCGGCCCCCGGCTCAGCGCGCTGAAAAAGGCGCCCAAAAAGGCCCCCACTTCCGCGCGACTACCAGCGAACAAATGCGAACAGCCGCGATCAACGCGAAATCTTTTTTGGCAGATTTTCGCGGATTCTTCAACTTCCCACAGCTGATCGCGAACAGAAACATGGTGCCCAGGAGAGGACTCGAACCTCCACGCCCTTGCGAGCGCCAGCACCTGAAGCTGGTGCGTCTACCAATTCCGCCACCTGGGCACGGGGCAGGCGGGGCGCTTAGCGGGCGGCGAGCGCGCTTGTCAACGGACAGGCGAGCGGGCAAGGGGGATTGGGCTGCGCGGTTCCTCCGGACGGCGCGATGCGGGCCCCGTTCCGGCTTTCTGAGGCAGGTCCATGGTGCAGAAGATCGACCGGCTGGTCACCCTGTTCGGCGGCGGCGGCTTTGTCGGACGCTATGTCGCGCAGGCGATCTTCCGGACCGGCGCCCGGGTCCGGGTCGCCCAGCGCGATCCGCGGCGGGCTTTCTTCCTGAAGCCCCTCGGCGGGCTCGGCCAGAGCCAGTTCGTCGGCGTCGACATCCGCAACCGCGGCCAGGTCGCCGAGGCGGTCAAGGGCAGCGATGCGGTCGTCAATTTGGTCGGTGTCCTGAAGGGCGATTTCGAGGGGATCCACGTCGACGGCGCCCGCCACGTCGCCGGAGCCGCGGCGGCCGCCGGAGCCGCGGCCTTGGTCCACCTCTCGGCGATCGGCGCTGATCCGGAAAGCCCGTCCGGCTATGGCCGCAGCAAAGCGCTTGGCGAGCAGGCGGTGCGGGAGGCCTTTCCGTCCGCCACCATCCTGCGGCCGTCGGTCGTGTTCGGGCGCGAGGACCAGTTCATCAACCGCTTCGCCGCGATGGCGAGGCTGCTGCCGGTGCTGCCGGTGATCCGCGGCGGGGCGAGGTTCCAGCCGGTCTTTGCCGGCGATGTCGGCCGGGCGGTGGCCGCCGCCGCGCTAGACCCGGTAAGCCATGGCGGCCGGACCTACGAACTGGGCGGGCCGCAGGTCCTGACGATGCGGGACCTGAACCGCTCGATCTGCGCGATGACGGGCCGCGGCCGGCCGCTGATCGATGTTCCCGATCCGGTCGCGCAACTGCTGGCGCAATTGTTCGGCTGGTTGCCGGGCGCGCCGATCACCGCCGACCAGTGGCTGATGTTGCAGCGGGACAATGTCGTGGCGGACGGTGCCGAGGGCCTGCGCAGCTTCGGCATCACGCCGACCCCGCTCGCCGCCGTCGCCGACAGCTGGCTGACCTCCTACCGCCGCCACGGCCGCTTCGGCGCCAAGCAGCCTTATTGAAGGACGCCAGACGTGCCCCTGATTCTGACGGCGATCCTGCTCGGCATCGTCGAGGGACTGACCGAGTTCCTGCCGGTCTCCTCGACGGGGCATTTGATCCTGGCCTCCGAGCTGCTCGGCTATCGCGCCGAGCAATGGGCGACGTTCAACGTCATCATCCAGCTCGGCGCCATCCTCGCGGTGATCGTCCTCTACTGGCGGACCTTCTGGACGGTCGCCACCGGCCTCTTCGCCAAGCAGGAGGGCGCGTGGCGCTTTGCGCTCAATCTCCTCGTCGCCTTCGTGCCTTCGGCGGTGCTCGGCCTCATCCTGATCGATAATATCGAGGCAATGCTAGGCAGCGCGAAGGTCGTCGCGGTCGCCTTGATTGTCGGCGGCATCGCGATCCTGCTCATCGAGCGGCTGGTGAAGCCGGCCGTCCTCGAGCCGGGAGTGGCGGCGATCCCGCTGAAGCGCGCCCTGGGGATCGGCCTTATCCAGTGCCTGTCGATGGTGCCGGGCGTCAGCCGTTCAGGCGCGACCATCATGGGCGCGCTCGCGCTCGGCGTCGAACGCCGCACCGCGGCCGAGTTCAGCTTCTTCCTCGCCGTGCCGACCATGTTGGGCGCGACGACTTTGTCCGTCTTCAAGCACCATGAGGAGATCGCCGCCGCGGGGGTCGACTGGGGCCTGATCGCGATCGGCTTCGTGGTTTCCTTCCTTGTCGCGATTGCCGTCATCAAGTGGTTCGTCGGCATCGTCGGCCGCCACGGCTTCGCCCCCTTCGCCTGGTACCGCATCGTCGCCGGCACGGCGGCTCTGGTGTGGCTGATGGCGCGGTAGCCAGCGACGAGTTCAGGCGATGAGTCTTTGCTGCAATCGGGCGCGGCCCCAGGATCGGGGATTGGGGCAGGATTGCGGACTTGCTCTTCAAGTTGAGAGGTGCGATCACAGCTAAGGCGTTCTGATCATGGGGAGTTCAATGCAGGCTGCCATGCTCTTGGCTGTCGCCCTTTTCACGCAAGCGGCAGCGCCGGAAGCGCGACGCAACGCACGCCCTCCCGTCCCTCCGCAAATTGCGGTGGCGGCCACGGCACCCGCGCCGGCACCGGTCGATCCAGCTCGGCTAGCGGCTGCCGAGCGTCTGATGGCGGTAATCTTGCCGGCCGGCACTTATGCCAAAATGATGGATGGGACGCTGCGAACGCTCGTTGAGGCCGCCGCCGCCGGCGCCTTCCACGAGGGGCAAGGACCTTCGTCGGCGGACACGGCTCGCAAAGCGGATCCGCATTATGACGAGCGGATGCGGATCTTCATGGATATCCTGTTCGACGAGCTGAAAGGCATTATGAACAAGGAGGAGCCGGGCATCCGCCAGGCGATGGCGCGCGCTTATGCCCGCCGCTTCACGACGGCCGAGATGCGCGAGATGGACGTGTTCCTCGCCACGCCGGTCGGCCGGAAGTTCGCCGTCCAGTCGATCACGCTGATGGAAGACCCCGAGCTGCTGGCGCGGATGATGTCCCTGGAGCCGCGGATGCGCGCGGAGCTTCCGAGGATCATCGAGAAGGTGATGGGTGCAACCTCGCACCTCCCCGGCCCAGCGCTGGAGGAACCGACGAGTTGAACGTGCGCCGGTTGCAGAGCCCGTGCCAGCCGCCCTCGGCGGGGCGGGTACCGCCGGCTTGGGGCGGCACAGGCTCGGCAGCGGCCCAGCCGATCCCACCGCAGGATTAGTTTGCCGAAAGCCGCTAGACTGTGGACGCGGGGCGCCGCGACGCTATGAGTTGCGCCCGCATGTGGCAGCTCTATCAATTCCCGCTCTGTCCGTTCTCGCGCAAGGTCCGGCTGATGCTGGCCGAGAAGGCCGTGCCGCACGAGCTGGTGCGCGAATCGCCGTGGCTGCGGCGCGACGAGTTCGTCGACATGAACCCCGCCGCCGAGACCCCGGTGCTGGTCGAGGCGGCGCGCGGCATCATCCTGATCGATTCCGGCGCGATCTGTGAATATTTCGAGGAGACGGTGGAAAAGTCGCCGATGATCCCGGGGACCGCCGTCAATCGCGCCGAGGTGCGCCGGCTGGTCGCCTGGTTCGACGCGAAGCTCTATGGCGAAGTCGTCGGCCCGCTGATCGAGGAGAGGATGCGCAAGCGCCTGGTCAGCCGCGATCCGCCCGATACTAAAGTGCTGCGCGAGGCGATGCGGGTGGCGAACGCCCATCTCGACTATATCGACTATCTGCTCGACCACCGCCGGTGGCTGGGCGGGCCGGTGCTCAGCCTCGCCGACCTCGCCGCCGCCGCCCACCTGTCGGTTGCCGATTATCTGGGCGGGCTCGACTGGCGCGGCCACAAGCAGACCACCGACTGGTATGCGGTGATGAAGTCGCGCCCCAGCTTCCGCCCCCTGCTCGGCGAACGGATGGAGGTGATCGCGCCCCCCGCCCACTACGACAAGGTGGATTTCTTTTAGCAGGAGGCACCGAGCGCAGGTGAGCGATTGCGCAGCTATCGGGAACCAGCGCGAAGCGATGCCGATTGCCGGCCGGCCTGCGGCAAAGCCGACAGGACCGACGACGCGGATTTACTCCGCGTCGGCCTTGCCCTTGGCAGGCTTCGCCGTGACGAAATAATCGAGCGACTTGTTTTCCGACAGGCTGAAGCCGGTCAGCGGATTGTAGCTGAGCCCGGTGACGTCGACCACCTCCAGCCCCGCCTGGCTGAGCAAGGCGCACAATTCCTCCGGCGCCAGGAACTTCTGCCAATCGTGCGTGCCCCTGGGGATACGGCCGAGGCCTTCGCCCAACAGGATCAGCAGCAGCCGCGACATGGCGGTCCGGTTCGGCGTCGACAGGATGAGCAGCCCGTCCGGAGCCAATGCCCGGGCGAGGCCGGCCACGAAGCCGCGCGGGTCGGCGACATGCTCGATTACCTCGAGCGACGTGACGAGATCGTAAGGACCATCGAGAGCGCCGACGCTGCCGATCCGGTAGTCGATCGCCAGCCCCTGCCCCTCCGCGTGCAGCCGCGCCGCGGCGATCGTCTCCGGCGCCGCATCCACGCCCGTCACCTCGGCCCCGAGCCGCGCCAGCGGCTCGGCGAGCAGCCCCGCCCCGCAGCCGACGTCGGCGACCCGCTTGCCGGCGAGCGGCCGGCGGCCGCATTCGTCGGCATTCCAGTGATGGTCGATCTGGTCGCGGATGTAGCCGAGCCGGACCGGGTTCATCCGGTGCAGCATCGCCGACGAGCCCTTCGGGTCCCACCAGTCCGCCGCCATCCGCCCGAAATGCGCCGCTTCGCGCGGGTCGATGGTGGTGGGCTCGGTCATGGCGTCGTCCGTCACTCCAGCAATAGCCGGAATCTCTCTTGCACTTGGCGGGCGGAAAGGAAAAGAGACGCCAGCTTCCGCTGCGGTGTCGGCGGCCGGATCCTTGGGGGTAGCCAACCGCAATATGGCCCGCATCGTGATGAAGTTCGGCGGCACCTCGATGGCCGGGATCGAGCGCATCCGCCACGTCGCGAACCTCGTCAGGCGCGAGGCCGAGGCGGGGCATCAGGTCGCCGTGGTCGTCTCCGCCATGGCGGGCGAAACCGATCGCCTGGTCCAATTCTGCCGCGAGGCCTCCTCGCTCTACGACCCGCGCGAATATGACGTGGTGGTGGCATCGGGCGAGCAGGTGACCAGCGGGCTGCTCGCCATCACCCTCCAGGGCATGGGCCTCAACGCGCGCTCCTACATGGGCTGGCAGCTGCCGATCCGCGCGTCGGGCCACGCTTCCGCGCTGATCGACGATATCGACGCGGCGGTGCTCGAGCGGGTGTTCGAAAGCGGCGGCATTGCCGTCATCCCCGGCTTCCAGGGGGTCGCCGCCGACGGCAGCCTGGCGACGCTCGGGCGCGGCGGCTCCGACACGTCGGCGGTCGCGCTCGCCGCCGCGGTCCGCGCCGACCGCTGCGACATCTACACCGACGTCGACGGCGTCTACACGACCGATCCGCGGATCGTGCCGCGCGCGCGCAAGCTGCCGGTCGTCACCTATGAGGAGATGCTGGAGCTCGCCAGCGTGGGAGCCAAAGTGCTGCAAACCCGTTCTGTAGGCCTGGCGATGCGCGAGCGGATACCGATCAAGGTGCTCTCGTCGTTCGACGACCGACCGGGAACGATGGTGGTCGGCGAAGATCAAATCGGGGATTTTGGGATGGAACGGCAAGTCGTCAGCGGCGTCGCCTATGACAAGAACGAGGCGCGAATCACGGTCGCCGGCGTCGCCGACGCGCCCGGCGCTGCCGCCTCGATCTTCGGTCCGCTGGCCGAGGCGGGCGTCAACGTCGACATGATCGTGCAGAGCGTCCCGCGGGCGGGGGAGCGCACCGACCTCACCTTCACCGTACCCGAGGCCGCTCTTGCCCGGTCGATCGACGTGCTCGGCAAGATCAGGGACGAAGTCGGCTTCGACGACCTGCTGACTGACACCGGCATCACCAAGGTGTCGATCGTCGGCGTCGGCATGCGCACCAATCCGGGCGTGGCCGCGAAGATGTTCCAGACCCTCGCCGACCGCGGCATCAACCTGCTCGCCATCACCACCAGCGAGATCAAGGTCTCGGTGCTGATCCCCGAAGATTATACGGAGCTTGCCGTCCGCGTGCTCCATACCGCCTTCGGCCTCGATCAGGAGGCGGACGCGTGAACCTCCTCGTCGTGCCAGCGCAGGCTGGCATCCAAGCGGACTCAGCATGGACCCCAGCCTGCGCTGGGGTGACGATGAGGGCATGAACGAAGTCACCAGCTCTCCGTCTATCGGTCACGACCGCCTCCGCCGGCTGATGCGCCGCGGCGCCGCCTTCCTCGGCTGCGAAGTCGCGATCATGGGGGGCGCGATGAGCTGGATCTCGGAGCGCAACCTCGTCTCCGCCATCTCCAACGCCGGCGGCTTCGGCGTGATCGCCTGCGGCGCGATGACCCCGGACCTGCTCGACACCGAGATCGCCGAGACGAAGACGCGCACCGACCGCCCGTTCGGAGTCAACCTCATCACCATGCATCCGCAAATCTCCGAGCTGATCGACGTCTGCAAGCGGCACGAGGTCGGTCATGTCGTGCTCGCCGGCGGCCTGCCCCCGCCCGGCGCGATCGAGCGGATCAAGGAAGGCGGCGCCAGGCTCATTTGCTTCGCCCCGGCGTTCGCGCTCGCCAGGAAGCTGATCCGCTCCGGCGTCGATGCGCTGGTGATCGAGGGGATGGAGGCCGGCGGCCATATCGGCCCGGTCTCGACCTCAGTGCTGGCCCAGGAGATCCTCCCCCCGCTCGCCGCCGAGGTCCCGATCTTCGTCGCCGGCGGGATCGGCCATGGCGGCCTCATTGCCGGCTATCTGGAGATGGGCGCGGTCGGGGTCCAGCTCGGCACCCGCTTCGTCTGCGCCCACGAATGCATCGCCCACCCCAATTTCAAGAAAGCGTTCATCCGCGCCTCGGCGCGCGACGCCATCCCCAGCGTCCAGATCGACCCGCGCCTTCCGGTGATCCCGGTCCGCGCGCTCAAGAACCGGGAGATGGAGGCCTTCTCCGCCAAGCAGCGCGAGGTCGCGCAACTGCTCGACCAGGGCAAGGTGGAAATGGCCGAGGCCCAGCTCCAGATCGAACATTATTGGGCGGGCGCGCTCCGCCGCGCCGTGATCGACGGCGACGTCGAGTCCGGCTCGGTCATGGCCGGCCAGTCGGTCGGCATGGTGAGGAAGGAGGAGCCGGTCGCCGGCATCCTCCAAACCCTCGTGGACGAAGCCGCCCACGCGCTGGAGCGGCGGTCGCACTGATTCGGCTGACCGTTCGTGATTCCTATTCTGCGCTCCCGCGGCTCTAACCCGGGAACTCGAAGTCGCTGAGCGCGAGGCTGGTGACGCCCTCGAGCGTTGCGACCAGCACCAGGCCTTCGCCTTCGCCGGCGCCGTCGGCGTCGTACCACAGCCGGGAGGCGTCGGTCTCCAACAGGAACATCGGCCCGCTGCCGGTCGCGACCGGCTCGGTGCCGAGCTCGAGCCTGATCTCCGGGAAGGCTCCGGACAGGCTCGCCGAAACGTCGAACCAATTCTCGGGTATTTCCAGCTTGTCCGTCCCTTGGGTGAAATCTGTGATGACGTCTGCCGGCCAGTCCGAATTGTAGCTCGCGCCCGGCTCGAGCACGAAGCGGTCGGCGCCGGCGCCGCCGGTCAATGTGTCGGAATCGTCGCCGCCGTCGAGGCGGTCGTCGCCGCCGCGGCCGAACAGCAGGTCGTCGGCATTGCCGCCGCGGAGCGTGTTGGCCCCGACGTTGCCGATCATAATGTCGTTGTAGGAGCTGCCCTCGAATATCTCGATCCCCGAGAAGACGTCGTTGTCGGCGACGCCGTCATGATTGGCCTGGGCGGTGAGGTCGAGATAGACCGGGCCGCCGCCGAAGCCGAAGCTGACGGTGTCGGTCCCGTCCCCGCCGGTGACGGTGTCGGCGGCGCCGCCGTCCGAGTGCATCCGGAAAATGTCGTCGCCATTGCCGCCCGACAAGGTGTCGCCGCCGGCCTGGCCGTAGATGGTGTCGGCGTCGTCGCCGCCGGACAATTGATCGGCGCCGGTGCCGTCGTCGTAAAGCGTGTCGTTGCCGGCGCCGCCGTCGACCTGGTCGTCGCCGTCCTGGCCGCGCAGCGCGTCGCTGCCGCCGTCGCCGCGCAGCAGGTCGGCGCCGCCGCCCCCGGACAGGTCGTCCTGGAGCGCGCCGCCGGTGACGTCGTCGGCGTCGGCGCCGCCGATGAACTCGAGCTTCTCGAAGCCGTCTATGGTCGCGCCGTTGGCGAGCGTGACCGCCGCGGCGGTCAGCACATAGATGATGCCGACGTCGGAGGCGCCGAAGGTCAGCCGGACGGTGTCGAGGCCGCTGCCGCCGGTGGCGGTGTCGCCGGCCCCGATCGCCACCCGGTCGTCGCCGACGCCGGCGTCGATCACGTCGGCCTCGTGGCCGGTGTCGCCCGCATCATAATAGGACAGGTGCGAGGCGATGAGGTCGTTGCCGGAGCTGCCGAACAGCCGGTCCGCGCCGGCGCCGCCATAGACGATGTCGTCGCCGCCGCCGGCATAGGCCTTGTCCTCGCCCTCGCCGCCTTCGAGATGGTCGTCGCCCGATTCGCCGGCGATGAAATCGTCGCCGCCGCCGCCTTCGAGGCGGTCGTTGCCGATGCCGCCGTAAAGCTGGTCTTCGCCGGCCGGCTGGCCGAATTCGTCGCCGATGATCTGGTCGTTGCCGTCGCCGCCGTAGATGCGGTCGCTGCCGCCCTGGCCGGACAGCGAATCGCCGCCCCCCTTGCCTTCGATGAGGTCGTTGCCGCCGCCGCCGCGCAGATAGTCGATATGGCGCCAGCCGCTGATCTCGTCGGCAACCGCGGTGCCGGTGATCTCATATTGCTCCACATTGAGGATCGTCAGGCCGCCATTGGCCAGATAGGATTGGCTCGGGTCGAGCGGGTCGAACACGATCCGTCCGGCCCGGGCCGAAAAATCGACGATCAGATAATCCACGCCCGAGCCGCCGTCGACGCGGTCGCCGGACATGTCGGCGGTGCCGCCGACGACCAGGGTGTCGCGGCCGGCGCCGCCCGCCAGCAGATCCTTGCCGGCGCCGCCGGTGAGGCGGTCGTTGCCGGCGTCGCCGTAAAGCCGGTCGTCCCCCGCCTCGCCATGGAGGTGGTCGTTGCCGAGGCCGCCGCGAACGAGGTCGGCGCCGCCGCCGGCGGAATTGTCGTTGCGGTCGCCCCACAAAATATCGTTGCCCCAGCCGCCGTTGATGGTGTCGTTGCCCAGCATCCCGCGGATGAGGTCGTCGAAATAGGTGCCGTCGATGATCTCCGCCAAGGCGGGATCGTCGCTGCCGTCGATGATCGCCATTGCCATGCCTCCCAAACCCGAATCGGGCGGCTTCCTGACGGCCGGACGGTGCGCTGTGGGGCGTTTTTCGACCAATCCGCGCCGCCCGGCGATGAAGCCGGCGCCGGTCGCTTTGGTCGCAATTTGGTCGGGTTTGGACGGTTCGGGCCGCTTGGCCGCGGCCACCCGGCGGCCGCCATTGGAACGCTCCGGCCTTTCTGTTAGCCCGGGTCATGGCCACAAGCTCGGCAACTTCGGCGCGCGAAATCCTGACCGGCCTTCACGATGTGATGGCCTCGCGCCTGGGCGCGCAGGCCAAGCTCAACAAGGTCGTCAAGATCATCGCCGAGGCGATGGACAGCGAGGTCTGCTCGATCTACCTGCTGCGCGACGGCGTGCTCGAGCTGTTCGCCACCGTGGGCCTGAACCAGAGCGCGGTCCACGTCACCAAGCTGGCGATGGGCGAGGGCCTGGTCGGCACGATCGCCCAGCAGGTCGCGATCCTCAACCTCGACGAGGCCACCCGCCACCCCGAATTCGCCTACCGGCCGGAGACCGGCGAGGAATTGTTCCACAGTTTCGCCGGCGTGCCGATCGTCCGCCGCGAGCGCGCGATCGGCGTGCTGGCGGTCCAGCATGCCGAGAGCCGCGCCTATGACGAAGTCGAGATCGAGGCGCTGCAGACGGTGGCGATGGTGCTGTCCGAGCTGATCGCCGGCGCCGGCCTGGTCGACGCCGCCAGCGCGGCCGCGGCCGCGGCGCGCGATTCAGGCTCGGAGCGGCTCACCGGGCTGAAGCTGGTCACCGGCATGGCCCGCGGCGACGCCGTCTACCACCAGCCGCGGGTGCTGATCGAACATACCGTCGCCGAGGATGTCGAGGCCGAACGCCACCGGGTCTACTCCGCGTTCCGCAAGATGCGCGAGCAGATCGACAACATGACCAGCCTCGCCGAATTCGGCACCGCCGGCGAGCATCACGAGATCCTCCAGACCTACAAGATGTTCGCGTATGACGAAGGCTGGTCGCGGCGGATCAACCAGGCGATAGACAGCGGCCTTACCGCGGAGGCCGCGATCGAGCGCGTCCAGCAGCGCACCCGGATGCGGATGCGCGAGATCGACGATCCGTTGCTCAAGGAGCGGATGCACGATCTCGACGACCTCGCCAACCGCCTGCTCCGCATCGTCTCGGGCCGGCTCGGCAGCGCCGCCCAGATGGGGCTCCAGTCGGACACCATCCTGATCGCCCGCAACCTCGGTCCCGCCGAGCTGCTCGAATATGACCGGCGGCGGCTCAAGGGGGTCATCCTCGAGGAAGGCTCGCTCACCGCCCACGTCACCATCGTCGCCCGCGCGATGGGCGTGCCGATGCTGGGCCGGGTGCGCGACGTCCGCCAGGCGATCGGCGACGGCGACCACATCCTGCTCGACGTCGGCGAATCGGTGGCCTTCGTCCGCCCAACGCCGCAGATGGAGGAGGCGTTCGAGGGGAGGCTGCTGGTCACCCAGAAACGGCGCGCGGAGTTCGCCGCGCTCCGCGACCTGCCCGCGGTGACGCAGGACGGCAAGCGGGTGCTCGTAATGGTCAATGCCGGCCTGCGCGACGACGTCGCCGCGCTCGACGTCACCGGCGCCGACGGCATCGGCCTGTTCCGCACCGAATTCCAGTTCCTGGTATCGGCGACGCTGCCGCGGCGCGAGAGCCAGCAGCGGCTCTACCGCTCGGTGCTCGACGCCGCCGGCGACAAGCCGGTCATCTTCCGCACCGTCGATATCGGCGGCGACAAGGCGCTGCCCTACATCAAGGTCGGCGACGGCCAGGAGGAGGACAATCCGGCGATGGGCTGGCGCGCGCTGCGGCTCGCCCTCGACCGCGACGGGCTGATGAAGTCGCAGGCCCGCGCCTTGCTCGAGGCGGCGCCGGGGCGCGAGCTCAACATCATGTTCCCGATGATCTCCGAGCCGTGGGAGTTCGACGAGGCCAAAGCGCTGATCGAAGGCCAGCGGCAATGGCTGCTCGACCGCCGCAAGTTGCTGCCCTCGCACATACGCTACGGCGCCATGCTGGAAGTGCCGGCGCTCGCCGAGACGCTCGACATCCTGCTCCCCAAGATCGACTTCCTGTCGATCGGCACCAACGACCTCACCCAGTTCCTGTTCGCCGCGGACCGCTCGAATCCGAAGCTCGCCGAGCGCTACGACTGGCTGTCGCCGGCCATCCTGCGCTTCCTGCGCCGGATCGTGCGCGAGGCGGCCGCGCACGAAGTGCCGGTCGGCGTGTGCGGGGAGATGGGCGGGCGGACGCTCGAGGCGATGGCGCTGATCGGCATCGGCATTAGCCGGCTGTCGATCACCCCGGTCGCCGTCGGCCCGGTCAAGGCGATGATCCGCTCGCTCGATCATGGCCGGCTTGGCCCGGCGGTCGAGCAGATGCTCGAGCGGCCGCCCCCCGACATGCGCGCCGCGCTCACCGCCTGGGCCGACGAGAACGGGGTGGCGATCGCCTGACATGCGGACGGCAAAAGCGGGCGGGGCCGCGGTTGACATTGGCCGGTTGCTGCTATGTCATGCGGCGCCAAACAGCCGGCGGACGCCGGCGCGGGGATGGATTGAATGAACGCAGCGAACCACGACCAATTGTTTCCCGCCCCGATCGGCGAAAGGCTGAGGATCGCCCGCGAGGCGAGGGGCATGACCCTCGACGAGATTGCCAGCCGCACCCGCATCCCGACCCGCCACCTCCAGCATATCGAGAAAGGCGAGTGGGACGCGCTCCCGGCCGCCACCTACAGCGTCGGCTTCGCCCGCGCTTATGCCAATGCGATCGGCCTCAACGGCACCGAGATCGGCGCCGAGCTGCGCGAGCAGCTGGTCGGGGCGCCGCGCAACAAGCCCGCCGCCGCGGCTTATTACGAGCCGGCCGATCCGGCCCGGGTGCCGCCGCGCTCGCTGGCGATCGTCGCCGGGCTCATAGCCTTGCTGCTGATCCTCGGCTACGCGCTGTGGCGGAGCGGGGCGGTCGACGATTCCGACGTCGAACCCGCCGAAGCCGCCGGCGTCGAGACGATCCTGCCCGAGCCCGAGCCGGTGCGGCCTGCGGCCGCGCCCCAGGCTGGGCCGGCGGGGCCGGTCGTGATCACCGCCACGCAGGAGGTCTGGTTCCGCGTCTACGAAGGCAATGGCGGCCCGCGCATCGCCGAGCGGACGCTCCGCGCCGGCGAGCGCTACGAAGTCCCGGCCACCGCCAAGGCGCCGCAGCTCCTCACCGGCCGTCCCGATGCGATCCGCGTCACCGTCGGCACGACCGAGATCCCGCCGCTGGGCGAGCCCGAGCGCACCATCTCCGACGTCAGCCTCCTCCCCGCCGACCTCCTCGCCCGCACCCAGCGTCAGCCGCCGCGCTAATCCCCTCTTAATGCTGGCGACAGCCGCGCCGCCCTAATATGCTCGGCACGCCTGTTCGTCCGGGGGATTGTCGATGCGTATCGTCCTGCTCGCCTCACTGATCGCCGCCGCCATTGCCGCGCCCGCCGCGGCGCAGCGCCGGCAGCCTTATGTACAGCCCGAAATCCGGCCCGAGCAGCGCACCGTGCTGCCGACCGGCGTGCCGGCGAGCAGCGCCGTCGCCGACCTTACCGCCCGCGTCGACGCGCTCGAGGAGCAATTGGCGCGGCTCACCGGCCAGGCCGAGGAGGATGCGCACCGCATCCGCCAGCTCGAGGACGAATTGCGCCGGTTCCGCAGCGACGCCGACCGGCGCATGGGCGAGATGGAGCGTGCCGCCGCACCGCCGCCGCCGGTGCGCGAGGAGCCCGCCGGAGATCCACCCGAGGAACCGGCTCTGGCCGGGGACGAGCCGCCCGCGGCCGAGGAAGGCGCCGCAGGTCCGACCCCGTCCGGCGATCCGGGCGAGGACGATTATCTCGCCGGCTATCGGCTGTGGGACCAGGGCCGGTTCGCCGACGCGGCCGCGGTGCTCGAGGCGATGGCGAAGAAATATCCGCGCCACCGCCGCGCCAGCTATGCCCGCAACCTCGCCGGCCGCGCCTATCTCGACGACAACAAGCCAGCCACCGCCGCCAAGGTCCTGCTCGCCAACTACCAGAACGATCCCAAGGGCGCGCGCGCCGCCGACAGCCTCTATTTCCTCGGCCAGGCCTTGGTCCGGCTCGAACGTCCGGCCGAGGCGTGCAAGGTCTATGACGAGCTCGAGGACGTTTACGGTGTCTCTTTGCGTGACTTCCTGCGGGAACGCCTCCCCAAAGCCCGCGCCGACGCCCGCTGCGCGTGAGCGCGAGCTCGGCGCGCCGCCCAACTCAGGCGATCGCGACGTCCAGCCAGTGCGGGTGCGGCCCGCTTGTCGCCATGGCATCGGCGAACCCGGCAATCGCCCCCTCCCACTGCTCCGGCACCCGATCGGCCGCCGAGTTTGCCGATGCCGGCGGGGCGGCCGCGGCGCTCGTGGAATAGGCGTAAAAATCGGTGCGGGTTAACGCCGTCGCCGGAGCCACTTTGGCGAACAGCACCTGCGCGGCCGAGCCGGTACCGTCGGCATCGTAGAAGATGCTGCCGCTGGCGGCATTGTAGATGATCCGGTCCGATTCGTCCTGGGCGGCGGTGCCGGCATGGAACGCCGCCACCGCGAGCACGCCGTCGCCGGCGAGGCCGCTGAAAATCCGGCGATCGAGCAGAATGGCGTCGTCGACGGGCGTGAAATCGATGATCTGGTCGTAATTGGTCACGCCATGGGGCGCCGTGTCGAACAGGAAATGGTCGATGCCCGTCCCGCCGTTCAATATGTCCTTGCCGTCGCCGCCGTAAAGTCGGTCGGCCCCGGCAAGGCCGCCCAGGATGTCCGCGCCGTCCTGGCCGCGCAGGATATTGCCCGCGGCATTGCCCGTGAGCCGGTTGGCAATCTCGTTGCCGGTCAAATGAATTACGGCCGTGCCGAGATTTGAGGTGGTGTTCAGCGTTTCGACCTCTACCCCTTCGCCGAGGATGTAGCTCAAGCTGGCGAAGATGCGGTCGGCGCCGCCGTCCTCGCCTTCGCTGACCTTGTCGCCGGCCCGGTCGACGAAATAGATATCGTCGCCGAGGTCGCCGGCCATCGCGTCGGCCCCGGCGCCGCCATCGAGGACGTCGTTGCCGGACCCGCCGCGCAGCCGGTCGTTGCCGGATCCGGCGCCGCCGGTCAGGCTGTCATTGCCGGACCCGCCCGCAATGACGTCGACGCCGACGCCGCCGTCGAGCGCATCGTCGCCGGAGCCGCCGAGGAGACGGTCGTCGCCGTCGCCGCCCGCGAGCGAGTCGCCGCCGGCCCCGCCGATCAGCTCGTCGTCGCCGTCGGCACCCGCGAGGTTGTCGTCGCCATCGCGTCCATCGAGCAGATCGTCGCCGATGCCGCCGCGGATCGCCTGTCCGATCGCAGTGCCGATCCGGGTCACGCTGATGGTGGGGGCAATGCCGAAGATGACATAAGCCTCGCCGGCGTCGCTGCCGCCATCGTTGCCCATCGGCGCGCCGACCAGCATGTCGTCAAAGCCGTCGCCGTTGACGTCGCCGGCGGCGGAGACGGCGCGGCCGGCATTGTCGCCCGCCAGGTCGCCCTGGATCACGAACCCCTGGTCCGGCGACAAGGCGGTGAGGTCGATCGCCGCCGGCATGCCGGCCTTGCCGAACAGGATATAGGCCGCGCCCGCGCCCAAGCCGCCGCCGGCGGCATAGGGGGCGCCGACGATCAGGTCGGCGAAGCCGTCGCCGTTGACGTCCCCCGCCGTATCGACGCTCCTGCCGGCGCCGTCGCCGCTCAGCCCCTGGATCGTCATGGTCCGGGTCGCGCCAGGCGTGAACAGGCTGACCGGTCCGGACGGACCGGCACCGCCGAACACGACATGAGCGATGCTGCCGTCGCGGGCACCCAGGATGATGTCGCCGAACCCGTCACCGTCGATGTCGCCGGCAGGACCGAGGCTGAAGCCGAGGCGCTCCTGACCTGCGCTTCCCTGGATCAGGAAGCCGGTGCTGGCAGAAAGGGCATCGAGATCGACCGTCCCGAACGGCGTCGTCTTGCCGAAGATGACGTAGGCCTCGCCTCGCGCGTCGCCATCATCGCCATAAATTGCGCCGACGAGCAGGTCATCGATGCCGTCGCCGTTGAAGTCGCCTGCGGAGGAAACGGTGACGCCGGCCTGGTCGAGCTGGTTTTGCCCGACGATGAGGAACCCTTCCGCGGCCGGAAGGTCGGCGAGATCGATGTCCGCGAAGCCGTCTTCCTTGCCGAAGACGACGTGAGCCTGGCCGAAGTCGGAGCCGCCGGCATCGCCTTTGGGAGCGCCGATGATCAGATCGTCATAGCCGTCGCCATTGACGTCGCCGGCCGAGGAGACGCTACGGCCGGATTCGTCGTTCGCAAGGGCGCCCCGAATGGTGAATCCGTCCTCGGCTGTCATGGCCGGCAGGTCGATGGTCGCGAATCCGTCCGCCTTGCCGAACACGACGTAGGTCTCGCCCTGATATTGGAGCTCGGGTGAGCTGCGCGGGGCGCTGACGAGGAGGTCGTCGAAGCCGTCGCCATTGACGTCGCCGGCGGACGAGACGCTGGAGCCTGCTTCATCCAGCAGCGAGCCGTTCAGCACAAACCCGTCCGGGGGAGCGAGACTGGAAAGATCGACCGTTCCGAACCCGCTCGTCTTTCCAAAGACCACATAGGCAGCGCCGTCGGTGCCGCCGTCGAACGGGGCGCCGACGATCACATCCTCGAGTCCGTCGCCGTTGACGTCTCCTGCGGAGGAGACGCTGCGGCCGGCATTATCGCCCGCTGAATCGCCCTGGATGATGAATCCGCCCGTTCCGAGCGCCGAAAGATCGATGATGGCAGCCACGACTCGTCCCCCCACGAAGCAGTCGCGCGGACGCTAAGCGTCGTGGGAGCGATTGGCGAGTCCTGCGTTTCCCCGCTTGCCTGAAGCCACCGGTGCGCACGGCCGCGTTTCAACGGTCCGGCGGCCAAATACCACGCTTGCTCTCACGGTCGCTCACACTGTCCGCTCCTAGTCGGAAGCCTGCCGCCACCGCTGCCCCGGCCGCGCGCGGCTGAGCCTGGCGGCCTCGAACGAACCGCTCGGCAGCCCACCCCTTTCATGGAGCCAAGCCAATGAGCCTCAATTCCGCCAAGCCCGCTTGTACCCTGCCGAAACCGCTCGCCGCGGGTGACGGTTTCTCGATCCAGGCGGTGACCGGCTTCTTCTCGCCCGGCGCGGGGCTGCTCACCGCTATTGGCGACTCGCTCGACAACAGCATCGCGATCAGCCGCAACGCCGCCGGCACCATCCTCGTCAACGGCGGTGCCGTCGCGGTCCTCGGCGGCAGCGCGACCGTCGCCAACACCGGGCTGATCAGCGTATTCGGCCTCGGCGGCGCCGATATCCTCGAGCTCAACGAGGCGAGCGGCGCCCTTCCCGCCGCCAATCTGTTCGGCGGCAACGGCAACGACCTTCTGGGCGGCGGCTCGGGCGCCGACCGATTGTTCGGCCAGGGCGAGAACGACAACTTGCTCGGCAAGGGAGGCTTCGACCTGCTGTTCGGCGGCCTCGGCAACGACGTCCTCACCGGCGGCGACGGGGACGACCAGATGTTCGGTCAGGGCGGCAACGATCGCATGGTCTGGAATCCCGGCGACGACAGCGACCTGATGGAGGGCGGCGCCGGCACCGACGTCGCCGAGGTCAATGGCGGCAACGGTGCCGAGATTTTCACCGTGACAGCCAACGGGGCGCGCGTGCGGGTCGACCGGATCAACCCCGCCCCCTTCAACCTCAACCTCGGCACCACCGAGCATCTCGTCATCAACGCCAATGGCGGCGACGACGCCGTCAGCGCCGGCAACGGCCTCGCCGCGCTGGTCACCCTTTCCGTCGACGGCGGCGAGGGCAATGACACCATCACCGGCGGCGACGGCAACGACGTCCTGCTCGGCGGCGACGGCAACGACGTGATCGCCGGCGGCCGCGGCACCGACGTCGGCTTGCTCGGCGCGGGCGACGACCGCTTCGTGTGGAACCCGGGCGATTCGAGCGACACCGTCGAGGGCCAGGCCGGCCTCGACGAGCTCGACTTCAACGGCTCGGGCGCGAGCGAGCAGTTCGGCATTTCCGCGAACGGCGGGCGGGTGCGCTTCGTCCGCGACGTCGCCGCCGTCACCATGGATCTCAACGACGTCGAGACCCTCCGTCTCGACGCGCTGGGCGGCGCCGACGCGATCACCGTCGGCGACCTGTTCGGCACCGGCGTCACCCAGGTCGCGATCAGCCTGGCGGGGACGCTCGGCGGCGGCGCCGGCGACGGCCAATTGGACCGCGTGACCGTCAGCGGCGGTCCCGGCGACAATGTCGTCGAACTGCTCGGCCAGACCAATGCGGTCACCATCGTCGGTCTCCCGGCCCTGGTCGCGCTCAGCCAGATCGAGGCCGGCGACCAGCTCGTCGTCAACGGCGGCGCGGGCAACGACTATGTCTCGGCCTCCGCGCTGCCGGCGATCGGCAAGCTGACGCTCGACGGCGGCCTCGGCGATGACATCCTTCGCGGCGGCGGCGGCGGCGACCTCATCCTCGGCGGCGACGGGGCCGACCTGGTCGACGGCAATCGCGGCAACGACATCGCCTCGCTCGGCGCCGGCGACGACCTGTTCGTCTGGGACCCCGGCGACGGCAGCGACATCGTCGAGGGCGAAGCCGGCACCGACCTCCTGACGTTCAACGGTTCGGCCGCGAGCGAGCGGATCGACGTCGCGGCCAATGGCGGCCGCGCCCGCTTGTTCCGCGACGTCGCCGCCGTCACCATGGACCTGAACGACGTCGAGCGGGTCCTCTACCGGGCCTTGGGCGGCGCCGACATCGTCACCGTCACCGACCTTGCCGGCACCGACGTGACCGAGGTCGCGGTCGATCTCGCCGGTCTGCCCGGCCAGGGCGACGGCCAGGCGGACCAGGTGCGGGTGTTCGGCACGTCTGGCGACGACGTCGCTGCGGTGGCGCTGGCCGGCGACACGATCATGGTCGGCGAGCTTGCCGCCGAGATCCGCATCGACCATGCCGACGCCGCCCTCGACCGGCTCGTCCTGTCCGGCGGGGCCGGCGCCGACGTGCTCGACGCCGGCGGCCTTGCCGCGGGCCGGATCGCGCTCGAGCTCTTAGGCGGCACGGGCGACGACGTGCTGATCGGCTCCGACGGCGCCGACACCGTATTCGGCGGCGCCGGCAGCGACCTGGCCCTGCTCGGCGCCGGCGACGACGTCTTCATCTGGAACCCCGGCGACGGCAGCGACACGATCGAAGGCCAGAGCGGCTTCGACATGGTCGACTTTAACGGCTCGGGCGCCGACGAGGATATCGGCCTCTCGGCGAACGGCACACGCGTCCGCTTCGTCCGCGACGTCGCCGGAGTGGCCCTCGATCTCGCCGACATCGAGTCGATCGGCATCGACGCGCTCGGCGGCCTCGATACGATCGCCGTCAACGATCTCGCCGGCACCGGCCTCGGCCGGGTCGACATCGACCTTGCGGCCGTGCTCGGCGGCTCGGCCGGCGACAACCAGCTCGACACCATCGTGATCCGCGGCACCGAGGGAGCGGACGCCATCTCGATCGCCAATGTCGGCGGCGTGATCAGGATCACCGGCCTGTCCGCCGAGATCCGGATCAGCCATTTCGACGCCCAGGACCGGATCGTCATAATGGGCCTTGGCGACGACGACGTGATCGACGCGTCGGGTCTGTCGGGGATGCTGCTCACCGCGCTCGGCGGCGGCGGCGACGACGTGCTGATCGGCGGCCCCGGCGCCGACGATCTTCTGGGCGAGGCCGGCGACGACGTGCTGATCGGCGGCGGCGGCTTCGACGAGCTCGACCCCGGCACCGGCGAGAATGTGGTCATCGCCAATCTCGCCGCTGCGGCGCCCGCGGCGACGGCAGTCGAGCATCTGTTCGGCTGATCCGCCCGGGGGGGGCGGCCGCAACCCGGCGCCGCCCCCCAGCGGCTCAGCCCCGGACTTCGTACACCGGGAGGGCCATGATCGGACGCAGTTCCTCGTCGTCGACTTCGATGGTGGCGTCGACGGGCAGCTTGCCCGCGACCAATGCATTGGCGATGATGTCCCCGGCCAGCCGCTCGGCCTCGGCGCGCGCCGCCGCCTCGTCGCGGCACTGCCGCCCGGTCAAGTCGGGCAGATCGAACGCCTCGCCGCGCACGTTGAAATAGTAGACCGGCATCGGACACCTCAGTCGCGGCCATTCAGCGCATAACATGGATCAAGGTTGCTCAAGAAACGCGGGCGAAACTACTATTTCCATGGGATGGGAAAACCTCTGGCGCGAAGTCTCCGCCGCCGCGCCTTCTGCGCCCGGTTGAATGGGCGTAGGATGACGCTCGGGGAGACGGATGATGACCAGCCGAGCATCCGAATCGACCGCACCTGCCGCAACGGCCGGCACGTCACCGCGAGACGATCCGCTCGCCGCCGCGCTGCGTGGATTCGGGCCGATCGGCATCCTTGCGATGCTCGCCGTCTATTTCGGCAACGCCTTGTTCGTGCCGCTGAGCGGGCTGCTGGTGCTGGCCTGGGCGTGGCGGTCCCGCACTCCGTGGCGGGCGATCGGCTATGCTCGGCCGCGCAGCTGGATGGGCGGCCTCATCGTCGGCCTCGCGCTGGGAGTCGCGCTCAAGCTCGTGATGAAGGCGCTGGTGATGCCGCTGCTCGGAGCGGATCCGGTCAACCAGGCCTATCATCATCTTGCCGGCAACACTGCCGCCCTGCCGGCCATGCTCTGGCTGATCGTGGCCGGCGCGGGTTTCGGCGAGGAGACTTTGTTCCGCGGCTTCATGTTCGAGCGGCTGGGGCGGCTGATCGGATCCGGGCTCGTCGCAAAGGCGGCGATAGTGCTGATCACCTCGCTCTGGTTCGGCCTCGACCATTTCGCCGTCCAGGGCCTCGCCGGTGCCCAGCAGGCGACCCTCGTCGGCCTCGTCTTCGGCAGCATCTATGCGGTCACGGGGCGCCTGTGGATGCTGATCTGCGCCCATGTCGCGTTCGACCTGACGGCACTCGCGATCATCTATTGGGACGTCGAGACCGAGGTCGCCCGCTCGCTGCTGGGCTGAGCGGCGTCTGCGCGCAATTTCCCCGTCGGCGCAAATCCCCTAAGCAACCGTCGATGCCCTCGCTCGCCCCTCCGCCCGACCAGCTTGCCCGCTTCGCGCGCGATCTCGAGGCGCTGACCGGCATGCCCGAACGCCTGGGGCTCGCCGTATCAGGGGGACCCGACAGTCTCGCTTTGCTGCTGCTGGCCGCCGCCGCGCTGCCGGGCCGGGTCGAGGCCGCCACCGTCGACCACGGTCTTCGCGCCGAAAGCGCGGTCGAGGCGCTCCACGCCGCCGACATCTGCGCCCGGCTCGGCTGCCCGCACGCCGTCCTCGCCGTCGCCGTGCCCGATGGCCCCGCCGGCCTCCAGGGCGAGGCGCGCCGCGCCCGCTATGATGCGCTCGGCGGCTGGGGGGAGGCGCGCGGCCTCGCCCATCTCGCCACCGCCCATCACCAGGACGACCAGGCCGAGACCGTGCTGATGCGGCTCCGGCGCGGCTCCGGCGTGGCCGGCCTCGGCGGCATCCGGCCGGTGCGGAGCGAAGGAGGGCTTGTCGTTGTCCGTCCGCTGCTCGGCTGGACCAAGGCGGAGCTGGTCCGGCTGGTGGCGGCGGCGGGCATCGAGCCCGCCGACGACCCGTCCAACCGCGACCCGCGCTTCGACCGCACCGCGGCCCGCCGCTTCCTCGCCGACCACCCTGGGTTCGAGCCCGGGCGGCTCGCCCGCAGCGCCGCCGCCTGCCGCGAGGCCGATGCGGCGCTCGCCTGGGCCGCGCGCGAGCTCGCCGAGGACCGCATCACCAGCCAGGGCGGCGAATGGCGGATCGACCCGTCCGGCCTCCCCCGCGAGCTGCAGCGCCGCCTGCTCGCCCGCGCCATCGCCGAGATTCGCAGCGCGCACGGCCTCGATCCGCCGTGGACCGGCGGCGAGGACGTCGAGGCCCTGCTCGCCGCGCTCGCGGCGGGCGAGGCCGGCACCCTCGCCGGCGTGATGGCGCGCGGAGGCCCGGCCTGGCACCTCCGCCTCGCTCCGCCGCGCCGGCCCGCCGCGGCTAAGGCTTGATCGCCTCCCCGCTGCGGATCGCGACGATGTCGTCCCGGCGCACGTTCATCGCCAGCCGCGTCACGCACCTATTCTCGTCGAGCGCGAACACCGCTTTGGTGGCATTGTCCTCGCCGATCACCCGGCCGCACTCGCCAGCAACGCGCCTCACCTGCGGTCGAGGCGGCCGGTCCAGCGGCGGAACTTGAGCCGGCCCTGCCTGACCGTGCCCTGGTAGGAGCCGCCCGACTCGCAGTCGATCTTGTAGATTTCCAGCGTCCGACCGTCCGGCTGCCGTAGCTGGCGGGCCGAGGCGATGCCGCCGCACTCGAAACCGGCGCGCCGGATATGGCCGGCCCACGGCGCCACTGCCTCGCGCGGCCGCGCCGGGAGCAGCTGCATCCGCGCGGTGGCGCCCGACGCCGCGACGGTTTCGATCTCGTCGGCGCCGGCGGCCGCAGCCGCGGCCGGCGCCGTCGGAGCCTCGGCCGCAGCCTCGGGGGCCGGCGCCGCAGGCGGCTCATCCTGCCGCGGGGCGGTCTCGGCGGGCGCGGCCTGCGCCTGATTGCCCGCCTCCGCATTGTCGTCAGGTGCCGCCTCCGCACTCTCGTTAGCGGCCGGTTCCGCGGCGACGGGCGGGGCGGGCCGCGGCTGCTCGAGCGGCGGCAGGTCCAGCGTCACCTCGGCGGCTTCGTCGGGCAGCTCGGCGGTCGCCGCGGGCGGCGGCGGCGAGTCGCAGCCGGCGAGCCACATACAGGCCAGGATGCCGATCGTCCGCCGCACGCTCTTCCTCCCTCGAGACGGCGATGCTAGCCCAGCCGCGCCGCCATTGCCCATCCCCAATCTGTTGCCGCTCCCGGCCCTTCCCGCCGCGCGACTGCTCGCTTATCGTGGCCGTCCCGCCACCGGAACAACCCCCTTCATGAGCCTCGCCTCCGTCCGCGCCTATCTCGCCCAGCATGCCCCCGATCTGCCGATCATCGAGGTCGCGGCGAGCACCGCCACCGTCGATCTCGCCGCCGCCGCGCTGGGGGTCGAGCCGGGCCGCATCGCCAAGACGCTGGCGGTCCGGGTCAACGGGGCGGTGTTCCTCGTCGTCGCGCGCGGCGACGCCCGGCTCGACAATGCCAAGGCCAAGGCCGAGTTCGGCGGCCGTCCGCGCATGCTCGGGCCGGAAGAGACGCTGGCCGTGACCGGCCACCCGGTCGGCGGCGTCTGCCCGTTCGGTCTCGCCACCCCGCTGCCGGTCTATTGCGACGTCTCGCTTCAGGGCTACGATCAGATCTATCCGGCGGCGGGCTCGCTGAGCAGCTCGGTCCGCGTCACTCCCGAGCGGCTTGCCGAGCTCGTCTCGGTGCGCTGGATCGACGTGTGCAGGGTGCGGGAATGACCCCGCCATGACCGGTGCCGAGCGTGACGCGATGCTCCGGGAGCTGGCCGCCAACCGCGGCCTCAAGCTGGTCAAGTCGCGCCGCCGCAAGCCGGGCGAAGGCGATTACGGCCGCTACGGCCTCAAGGATGCGAAGTCCGGGGCCCCAGTGTTCGGCTTCGGCAAGAGCGGCCTCACCGCTACCCCCGGGGAGATCGAGGCGCATCTGCGCGGCGCTACTTTGGCCGATTTGAAAACTTCGCTGCGCGCGTCCGGCGGCAAGCCTTCCGCCGCTCACGGGAAGGAGCCCGGCCCGAGCGCGGCACGCGCAAGGCCCTCCCGCGGCCGCAGATCGCCCGGCCGCCGGAGCAGTCAGGCCCGGCGCGGCCCGCCCCGCTCCGCCGCTCCGGTCGAAGCCCCGCCGGCTGAACCAGCCCCGCCCGCACGGAGCGAGCCGCCCCCGCTCCGCATCCGCGATGCGGATCTTGCCGACTCCGAGGCGATCGCCGCGCTCGTTACCGAACTCGGTTACCCGGCGAGCGCCGACGCCGTCGCGGAGCGCATGCCCTTGCTGTCGCACGGCGGCGAGCCGCCGCTGCTCGCCAAGCTTGGCAACGAGGTGGTCGGCTGCCTCACCTGGCACGTCACGCCGGTGCTCCACCGCCCGCACCCCGTTGGCCGCATCACCCTGCTGATCGTCGCGAAGACAGCGCGCGGCCGCGGCGTCGGCCAAGCCCTGGTCGAAGCCGCCGAGGCCCGCCTTGCCGCCCGCGGCTGCGGCCTGATCGAGGTCACCAGCAACGTCAAGCGCAGCCAGGCCCACGCTTTCTACCGCTGCCTCGGCTACGAGCGCACCAGCCACCGCTTCGCCAAGACGCTGCCGTCGCCCAGGTCCCGCTGATCGGCTCATCCTCACTCGGTGGTCGCGCCGTCCCACTCGTCACCGGCGTGATCACGCTCGGCCTGGTCCTTGGTGGGATGGACGACGCCGTCCCTATGCTCGGGCGGGGCGTAAATGGTGTAGAGCCGGAGCGGCGCGTCGCCCGTGTTGACCACGTTGTGGCGCGCCCCCGCCGGCACGATGACCGCGAAATCGTCCGCAACCCTGTTCGCCTTGCCGTCGATTAGGATTTCGCCGCTTCCCGCCTCGATGCGGAAGAACTGGTCGCGGTCCTCGTGCACCTCCTCGCCAATGTCGCAGCCGGGCGGCAGCGTCATCAGCACCAGCTGGAGGTTCTTGCCGGTGTAGAGCACGCGGCGGAAATCCTGGTTGGCGAGGGTCACCGCCTCGATATTGTCGACATAGCCTTTCATGGGCGCTCCTCCGCTGGTCGCGTCCCTCAACCGGCCTGGAGCTGATCCGGTTCCTGCCTGGCACGGCTCGAGCTCGCCAGTCCCATGTAAGCGGCGGCCGACGCGGCCAACTCGGCAGCACCAGCCGGCGCTTCCCGAAGCAACACAGCTCAGGTGGAGTGACGCCGCTTGTGGAAAATCGCAGAGCGTGACGCAGCGCCAGCGTCATTTTCAGAATGCCGGCCAAGGCACCGCCATTGCCCCTCCCGCGCGGCTCCCCTACATGCCGAAGCCGGTATCCGCGGGGAGACATTGATGCTTCTGGCCCTCATCGACGTGCTCATCATCTTGCTGACGGTGGTCTGGTGGCTCATCATCATCCAGGCCATCCTGAGCTGGCTGGTCGCCTTCAACGTGATCAACACCTATAACGATTTCGTCCGCTCATTCCTGGGCGCCCTGGATCGCATCACCGAGCCGCTCTACCGGCCGTTCCGCAAGATCCTGCCGGATTTCGGCGGCATCGACTTCAGCCCGTTCGTGGTGCTGATCATCGTGCTGGTGATCGATCGGCTGCTGCGCGGCCTCGCGGCGGACGTGGCGTTGACCTAGGCATGGCCGCCGACCTCATGGACGGCAAGGCCTTCGCCGGGCGGCTGCGCGCGCGGGTCGCGGCCGCGGTGCCGCGCTTCGCCGTGGCGGCCGGCCGCAAGCCCGGCCTGGCCGCAGTGCTCGTCGGAGACGATCCGGCGAGCAGAGTCTATGTCCGCTCGAAGGGCGAGGCCACCGAGGCGGCCGGCATGGCGAGCTTCGAGCACCAACTGCCCGAGGGCATTGCCGAGGCCGAGCTGATCGCCTTGGTCGAGCGGCTCAGCGGCGAAGATGCCGTCGACGGCATCCTCGTACAGCTGCCGCTGCCCGCCGATATCGACGACCAAGCGGTGATCGCCGCGATCGACCCGGCCAAGGATGTCGACGGCTTCCATGCCATCAACGCCGGCAGGCTTGCGGTCGGCGGGCACGGGCTGGTGCCGTGCACGCCGCTGGGCTGCCTGATGCTGTTGAGGGACCGCCTTGGGGACCTTTCGGGGCTGGAGGCGGTGGTCGTCGGCCGTTCGAACATCGTCGGCAAGCCGATGGCGCAGTTGTTGCTCGCCGAGAATTGCACCGTCACGATCGCCCACAGCCGCACCCGCAACCTTGCCGAGGTGGTCCGCCGCGGTGACATCGTGGTCGCCGCCGTCGGACGCCCGCAGATGATCCGCGGCGGCTGGCTGAAGCCCGGCGCCACCGTGATCGACGTCGGCATCAACCGCATCCAGGTCGGCGGCGGCAAGACCCGGCTGGTCGGCGACGTCGATTTCGACAGCGCCGTCGAGGTGGCCGCGGCGATCACGCCGGTGCCGGGCGGCGTCGGCCCAATGACCATCGCCGTCCTGCTCCGCAACACCCTCGTCGCCGCCTGCGCCCGCGCCGGACTCGACCCGCCGGAGGGCCTGTGATCGAGCTGTTCGTCTCCGCCTTCGTCACCTTTTTCGTGATCATCGATCCGCCCGGCTGCGCGCCCATCTTCGCGAGCCTGACCCACGATTGCCCGCCTGCCGAGCGGCGGATGATGGCGCTGCGGTCGGTGCTGATCGCCGCCGGCATCCTGCTGTTCTTCGCTCTGTTCGGCGAGGATCTGCTCGACGCGCTCGGCATCAGCCTCGCCGCCTTCCGCATCGCCGGCGGCATCATGCTGTTCCTGATCGCGCTCGAAATGGTGTTCGAGAAGCGCACCCAGCGGCGCGAGAGCCGCGCCAACGCGATCAACGCCACCCCCGAGATCGAGGACATCACCGTCTTCCCGATGGCGATCCCGATGATCGCCGGGCCGGGCTCGATCGCCTCGATCATGCTGCTGATGGCGCGCAGCGACGGCCTCGACGAATCCTTGGTCGTGTTCGGCGCGCTCGCCGCGATCCTGGTCCTCACCCTGCTCGCCCTGCTCGCGGCCGGGCCGCTGATGCGCCTGCTCGGCAACAAGATGGAGGCAATGCTCACCCGCCTGCTCGGCGTCATCCTGGCTGCACTAGCAGCGCAGTTCATCATCGACGGGATCAGCGTCAGCTTCGACGTCTGAGGACCCGCCACATCCGGTAGGGCGACCCCGCGGGGAGCGGGACCGGCTCGAGCCAGCCGGGCGTCCGCCCTTGGCTCAGCCGCACATAGAAGCCGTCCGGCGCTTGCTGGGCATGGACGGTGGATTCGGACAGGCCGGGGCAGATCAGCACATAGTCGATGCCGCGCCGCTCGATCACGCTCCGAGCGAAGTCGGGCGAGCCGCGAAAGCTCTTCATCACGTCGAGGATCGCGGCCTGGTTGCGGTGGTAAGGCCCGGCCACCGCATCATGATGGGTGACCGTGACCAGGCGCGGCCCGAGGTCGACGAAGGTCAGCACATAGCCTTTCGGCACCTGCGCGACCGGCCGCAGCGCCGCCAGCGTCGGGCACCGGCTGTTGGCCTGGTTGACCGCCTCGGCGTGGCGGCTGGCCGGCTTGCTCAGGATCTGCGGGACCTGCTGGACCGCCAGGCCCGCCACCATGGAGAACAGGATCACCGCCAGCACCGCCGCCGCTGCCAGGTTGCGCCGGGCCAGGGCCCAGACCAGCAGCGCCGCCGCGAGCGCGCTCGCGCCCGGGATCGAGAGGAGCTGAGCCGCGGCGCCCGCCCGGGTCTGCCACAGCAGCAAAGCGGCGGCGATCGCGGCCAGCAAAGCGGCTGGCGCCCAGCGCACCAGCGCGCCCGGATCGTGCCGCGACCGCCACAGCATCAGGCCATAGCCGGCCAGGCCCGCCGCCGGCAGCGACACGACATTGGCGATCACCTGCCAGCTGTGCCGGTAGACCGGCCGCGCCTCGCGGACGTTGCCGAGCCACATCGCCTCGAGCTCGGGGGAGACGCCTTCCAGCCGGCCGAGGCAGTGCGGCCACACCAGGGCGAAGGCGGCGGCGAGCGCCGCGCCGGCGGCCGCCGCGAAAGCGAGGCGCACCGGCCATCGCTCCGCGCGGGCAAAGGCGAGCGGCACCGCCAGCGCCCCCGCCGCGATCATCGCCGACAGCCACACCGGCGACAGCGCGTCGCAGACCGGGGCGCGGTTCGCATATGAGGCGAACAACAGGAAGCCCAAGGCGGCGCCGCCGGCGAGGCTGGCGCCATAAGCGGCAAGGCGCCGCGCCTCGCCCCGGTCGCGGACCCACATCAGCCCGGTCGCGGCGCCCGCGGCCGCCAGATAGACCAGCATTTCGAGCCCGATCGCCAGCGAGCCCGCGCTCGCCAGCCCGGTGACGATCCCGCCGCGCGCGCGCCTCGAATCGGTGAGGCCTGCCAGCACCAGGCTCAGCATCGCCAGCTGCCAGCCATGATGATCGATCCGCAGCGGCGTCCACATCGCGCGCGCGGAGTGGGCGCACAGCAACAAGGCGATGGCGACCACATAGGCACGGGGCGAAACCAGCCGCCGCGCCACCACCGCCACCGCCCCCATCGCGACCGCCATCGGCAGCATCGGCGCCAGGGCGACCGCCACCCTCTCCGCCGCCGCTCCGCTCATGAACGGCTTCAACAGCAGCATGATCGCCGCGATCGGCAGGTCGGCCAGCCGCGACCAGTGGATATCGGCGCCCGCCGGCGGATCGAGCCGGTACTGCCTGAGGTCGTACCAGCCCTGCCCGCCAAGCAGCCCGCGAACCTGCATCATGCGCAGATTGTCGTCGGTGTCGCCAAGCGCGAACCAGTTGATCAGATTCCATTGCCGGTAAACCAGCAGAATGGCAGCGACCGCCCAGAAGACCAGCACCCACAGCCGCCAATGCCTGTCGAAGCTGTCGCCGCCGGCCACGCCCGCCCCTTTCCAATCCGGAGCCCCGGCATTAGTCGCTGAACGGCAAAGGGCAAGCCGCCCGGGAGTGACCAATTCCATGACCTTGGGCGACAACGTGTCGGCCGTGTTCGGCCAGCTGGTCCGCTTCGGCATGGTCGGCGGCTTCGTGACCGCGCTCGGCGCCGGCGTCTACTGGGTGCTGGCGACCTTCCTCGGCATCGCGCCGCTGCTCGCCAATGTGTTCGGCTATGCCGTCGCGATGGGCACCGGCTACGTCCTCCACAGCCGGATCAGCTTCAGGGGCCACGGCCGGCGCGACAATGTCGCGCGCACCACCGGCCGCTTCTTCGTCGTCTCGCTGGTGAGCTTCGGCCTCAACAGCCTGTTCGTATGGCTGCTGACCGGGCCGCTCGACGGGCCCACCTGGTGGCCGGTGGTGCCGATGCTGTTCGTGACTCCGCTCGTCACTTTCGCGCTCAACCGGCGCTGGGTGTTCGCCTGATGGAGCGGATCGTCTACGACCGGATGGCGCAGCTCGACACGCAGCATTGGTGGTATCGCGCCCGGCGGCAGGTTCTGGCCGAGCTGATCCGGCGCAGGATCACGCTGCCCTACCAGGCGAGGATCCTCGAGATCGGCTGCGGCACCGGCCACAATCTCGGCATGCTCGGCCGGTTCGGCACGGTCGACGCGATCGAGATTGACGGCGCCGCCCGCGCCATCGCCAGCAGCCGGCTCGGCCGCCGGGTGAGCGATGCGCCGCTGCCCGGGCTGCCGGGCATCCGCGACGGGCATTACGACTTAATTGCCCTGCTCGACGTGCTCGAGCATGTCGAGGACGACGTCGAGGCGCTGCGCAGCATCGCCTGCAAGCTTCGGCCCGGCGGCCGCATCCTCCTCACCGTTCCCGCCTTCCCGTGGATGTGGAGCGCACACGATGTCGTCAACCACCACCACCGCCGCTACACGAAAAGGACGCTGAGGCGCGCGATTGCCGGAGCGGGGCTGAAGGTCGAGCTGCTCAGCTGGTTCAACAGCCTGCTGTTCCCGCTCGCCGCGGCGGCCCGCCTGGCGGGTCGGCTGACCGGCAAGCAGGACAGCGACGACAAGCTGCCGCCGAAGCCGGTCAACGCCCTGTTCGAGGCCCTGTTCGGGCTCGAGCGTCACGCGATCGGCAGGCTTGCCTTCCCGCCCGGCGTGTCGCTGGTCGCGATCGTCTCGGCCTCCGCCTCCGGCTCGTGAGCGACATGGCCCAGGGCCGGGCGGCCCTGCGCCCTGCCGGCGATGTCGGCGACGATGTAGAGCGGCCGGCGCTTGGCCTCGATATAGAGCCGGCCGAGATATTCGCCGATCATGCCGAGCACGAACATCTGCACCGCGCCGAGGATGACCACGACCAGCATCAGCGAGGTCCAGCCGGGTATGGTGCTGCCCATGAGCCAGCCGAAGGCGATATAGACGATCAGCAGCAAGGAAGCCGCGACCAGCCACAGCCCGACATGGCTCGCCATCCGCAGCGGCGCGGTCGAGAAGCCGGTCACCGCGTCGAGCGCGAAGGCGATCATCTTGCCGAGCGGATATTTGGTGGCGCCCGAGAAGCGCTCCGAGCGGTCGTAGGCGAACGGCACCTGCCGAAAACCCACCCATGCCACCATGCCGCGGATGAAGCGGGCCTGTTCAGGCAAGCTCAGCAGGGCGTCAAGCGCGCGCCGGCTCATCAGCCGGAAATCACCGGCGTCGAGCGGGATATCGACGTCGGTCAGCCTCGACAGCAGGCGATAGAATAACTTGGCCGTGGTCTTCTTGAACGCGGTCTCGCCGGCGCGGGCGCGGCGCACGGCGTAGACCACGTCGGCGCCCTGCCGGTCCATCTCCGCCATCATCGCCGGGAGGAGCTCGGGCGGGTCCTGGAGATCGGCGTCGATGATCAGGATGCGCTCGCCGGAGCACAGGTCGAGCCCTGCGGTGAGCGCGAGCTGGTGGCCGTGGTTGCGCGACAGGTTGATCGCCACCACCCGTTCATCGCTGCGCGCCAGGTCCTGCATCGCTGCCCAGCTGCGGTCCCGCGAGCCGTCATTGACCAGCACGATCTCGTAGGAACCGCCGGCGGCGGCGCGCGCCGCCTCGCTCACCCGCCGGTGCAGCTCGGGCAGGCACGGCTCCTCATTATAGCAGGGGATGACGATCGAAAGCGCCGGCGCGGTCATTCACTCTCCTCGGCGGCGGATCCGGGCGGGCCGCGGTCGACGACGCGGTAGAGCACGCTGGTGCCGCTGCGCCAAACCGGCTCTAGCCCCTCGACGAGCTCCGGGCCATAGGGCGGCGGGTTGATAAGCCACACATAGTCGAACGCCTCGCGCGGCAGCCGCCGCAGCGCCTCGGCGATCGGCAGCCAGCGCTCGTAGCGGCACTTGAGCGCGGTCACCACCTGCGAGGGGTCGCGCACGAACGGCTCGCCGGGCGGGTAGTGGACCGACAGCAATTGGGCGCCGGCCATCGTCCACTGGTCGTTGGTGAAGGCGCGGCGGCGCACCGTCGCCATCGCCGGCAGATGCTCGAGCCGCGAGCTCGCCCGGTCCTCGCCGCACTTGCGCCCGACGAAGGAGACCAGCCGCGCGCCCTCCGGCACATGATCGAGCGCGGCCAGCTGGCGGTCATAATCGCGGTCGTACAGCCAGAAGCTGGCGGCGGTCCCGCCCATCCGGACGGCCGCGAACGCGAGCGCGGCCGCGGCGGCCGCATTCGCGAAGCGCAGGGTGGCCTCGCCCTTGAGACGGATGGCGAGCACCGCCACCGCGAGCAGATAGGGGACCAGCCGCATGTCGGCATAAGCCGAGCCGAAGATGATCCGCGGCAGGAGCAGGAAGACAAGGCTCAGGAACAGGGCCGATGCGGCGAGGTTGCGGGAGAATTCGATGCGCGGGCTGCGCAGCGCACGCACCAGCAGCGCCGCGACCACGACAACGGCGCCGAGGTCGAACCATTCCCAGCGGTCGCGCAGCACCCACTGGATCCACAGCCACTTGGCGCGCCAGTTGAACCAGTCGGCGGTCTGGCCGCCGACCTGGCCGCTGCGCCAGAACAGCATCAGCAGGATCGGCGGCGCCAGCGCGAGGCTGTGCAGCGCGGCACGCAGGCCGGCGCCGGCGAGTTTGCGGCCCTGGTCGACCTGCCGCACCAGCTCGGCCGAAAAGGCGAGCACCCCGAGCGCGCCCCAGCCGAACGTATGGGTGATCCAGACCAGCCCCGAGATCGGCACGAACAAGGCGGCGCGCAGCCGCAGCCGGTCGAGCCGCGCCAGGTGCAGCCAGAAACCGAAGGCGAGGAAGGCGAATGCCATCGACAAGGCGAAGTTTACGAACCCGAACATGAACGGATAGCCGTAGGCGAACGGCAGCGCGAAAAAGGCGGTCGGCGGGATCCGCCCGTGCACCTCGCGCGCGACCAACAGGAAGCCCCAGACGGTCAGCACCGGGATGGCCGTTACGATCAGCTTCACCGCCGGCTCCAGCCCGAACAGCTTCGCCAGCGGCACCACCAGCAGGTCGATGCCGAGATTGCCGATCAGCGCCCATTCGAACCGGAAGAAGCGCTGCAGCGCCTCGGAGTGGGCGAGATCGAGCTGCACCCGGTAGCGGCCCATATGGCCTGGCAGGTCGGTGAGCGGGGCGACGTCGGCGATCAGGACCGGCAGCGCCGACAGCAGGATGAGCGCGCCGAGCAGCGCCGGATGCTGCCAATAGCCGTGCGGCTGGTCGGCATGGCCCGGCGGTGCGGAATGCGATGCGGTCAAGGCGGGGCGGCCCTCGGGCGGTTCAGCCCCAGATGCCTTCCCGCAATTGCCCGGAAATTCAACTCTTAATGCGGGCCGGCGGCGCTCAGCGGGCTGCCTTCACCCGCCACACGCGCAGCCGCTCGGCACCGGCGACCGGCACCGGCTCGAGCCAGTCGGGCCGCCCTCCCCGCTCGAGCAACGCCATCAGCCCGCGCGGAGCATAAAAGGTGTAGAGCTGCGGTTCGCTGAGATTGGGGCAGATGGCGACATAGTCGATCGAACGCTTGACGAGCACCTCCCGCGCCTGATCGGGCGGCAGCGTGAACAGCCTGATCGTGTCGCGCATGGCCGCCTCATTGCGGTGGTGGCCGCTGGCGATGATGCGGTGACCGGTGAGCACGACGATCGCCGGGCTGAGATCGAGCGGCGCGGCGATGTCGCTCGGCGGCAGCTGCGACAGCACGGCGAGCTCATCGGCGTCCATGCAGGTTCCGGCCTCGCGCAGCTGCCGGATACGCTCCTGATCGGCCAGCATCAGCGAGGCGGCATAGACGACATGGCCGGGTCCGATCAGCAGCAGCGCGGCCAGCGTCGCGGCCGCCCGCCGCCGCAGCGAGCCGGCGCCGCGGGCGCGCATCAGGGCCGCCTGGAAGATGAACGCCCCGCCCGGCACGGCGAGCAGGTTGGCGACCGATCCGGCGCGCTCGACCGCGACGGTGGTGAGCATGGCGGCGGCGAGCAGGAACAGGACGATCGCCCAGGCCTCCCGCCGTTCGCCGGCGGCCGTCCGGAAGGCCCGCCAGCTGCCGAACAGGCCCACCAGCGGGAAGGCGATCGCGGTCGCCGCCTGGCTGGGTGTCTGGCGCCACAGCGGCAGGCCCTCCTGAACACGTTCGTACCAAAATTCCCGGACGAGCGGATCGAGCGAGCCGAACGGCCCCGACCGGCATTGCGGCGCGATCGCGAGCATCATGGCGAGCGCCGCCGCGCCGAGGCCGCCGAGCAGCAGCAGCCGGCCCCACCAGGGCAGCCCACCGAGCCTCGAGACAGCCAGACAGCCGCCGGCCCCGATTCCGAACATGGCGAGGTGGACGGGCGAAAGCTGGTCGCAATGGTTGATCAGCCAGTCGCCGCCGCCGCGGGTAAGCGCGAACAAGGCAAGGCTGGTGACGGCGAGGCCGGCGGCGGTGGCAACGAGCCTCACCCCCTCGCGCGGGTCGGCCAGCCAGCGGAACGCCATCAGCGCCACCAGCGCCGCCGCGAACGGCAGTCCCTCCAGCGAGATCGTCAGCCAGATCGCCGCCAGGGCGCCGACGATCAGCCCCGAGCGGTGCGGGCGCCAGTCGAGCGCCGCCAGCAACGCGCCGGCCGCGAGCACCATCTGCCAGCCATGATGGTCGATGCGCATCGGTCGGAGCTGATGGACCACCGCGACCGACACCGGCACAAGCAGCATCGCCAGTATCGCATGCTCCCTGCCGAGCAGCCGGTGGGTGACCGCCGCGATCAGCGCCATCGCCGCACCCAGCGTGAGCAAGGGCACGAGCGTCATCGCGGCAACCTCCGCGGCCGCCGAGCCCAGCAGCGGCGTCAGCAGGACGATCATTGCGGCGATCGGCACGTCGACCAGCCGCGACCAGTGCATCGGCGCCCCCTCGGGCGGATTCATCCGGTATTGGCGGAGGTCGAACCAGCTTTGCCCGGCGATCCAATCGCGCACCTGCTGGAGGCGCAGCGCATCGTCGGGATCGGGGAATTTGACTTCGGCGATAGTCTCGAAATTGACGATCACCGAGAGGATGCAGGTGAACAGGTAGATGATGGCGAACGGCCACAGGCTGGCCCGCGCCGCCGGCTGCGCGACATGTTCGATCATGCGAAGACGATCTTGCGGCGCAGCAGATAAGTCGCCTGGAAGCTGACCGCGATCGCCGCCAGCTTGGCGAGCCGCGGGTCGCCATGGGCGAGATTGCCGAGGCCGACGATCGTCATGGTGAGCGCGAGCCCGACCAAGGCCGACAGGAGGAACAGGGCCTGCTGCTGCCGACGCGCATTGCCCTTCCGGGCGAGGCGGCCGCTGAACACAGCCCGGCTCGACATCAGCCAGTGCGCGCCGATTCCCGCCGCATAGCCGAGCCCGGCCGCCATCACCGGCGCTGTGCCGAGCGCCAGGCTCGCCATGAACAAAGCCATGTCGAGTCCGAGCGCCCCCACGCTTGCGACGATATAGCGGAGGTAGACGAAGCGGCTCATGCGCGTCAGGCCGCCTTCAGCCGGCCCGGAACGAGCCGCTCGGAGGCGAGCGCGGCCTGCTGCCCCTCCAGGTCCTGACCTTCCTCGCCCGCCTCGTGATATTCGGCGTCTTCGTTGACCGCCCAGATGTCGTAGACCCGCTCGCCCGCCTCGATGTTGCGGACGGTCAGCATCGCCGTCATCATCGCATGGTCCTGGTTGTTATAGCGGTGCATGCCGTTGCGGCCGACCATGTGGAGCGTCGGATAGGCCTGTTCGAGCTCCGCGCGCATCGCTTCGACATTGTCGCGGTAGCTGTCGTCATAGACCGGATAGGCCTTCTCCTGGCGCACCACCCGGCCGCCGACCACGCTGTTCGGGTTGGCGAGCCCGAGCGTCGCCAGCTCCCGGGTCGCGAGCCTGACCAGCTCCTCGTCGGAGGCCGACCACAAGCCGTCGCCCTCGAAGCAGAAATATTCGAGGCCGACGCAGGCGAGGTCCGGATCGGGCACCATTTCGGGCGACCAGCTGCGGAAATTCTGGACACGGCCAACCTTCACCCGCGCGTCGTGAATGTAGATCCAATTGTCGGGGAACAGATCGTCCGACCGGATGATCAGGGCCACCGTCAGGAAGTCGCGATATTTGAGCTCCAGCGCCGCCGGCAAAGTCGCCGGCAGCGGATGGATGCGGCCGGCCAGTTCGCGCATCGGTGCCGAGGAGATCACATGCGCCGCGTTGATCGCGACGCTCCGCCCGTCGTGGTCGGTCGCCAGCACCCGCCAGCGGCCGGTGCCCGGATCCTGCGACATCTGCTGCAGCGAATGCCCCATCAGCACGCGATTGCCGCCCTTGACGACGAAGTCGCGGGCCGCGTCCCACATCATGCCGGGGCCCTGGCGCGGATAGCGGAACGTCTCCAGCAGGGTCTTGACCGCCATGCCGTCATTCTTGCGCTTGTTGAGGCCCAGAGAGCGCTTCAAGCCGTCGAACACCGCGGCGCCGAGGCTGAGGCCCTTGATCCGCTGCGCCGCCCAATCGGCCGACATCTCGTCGCACGGCATGCCCCACACCTTCTCGGTGTAGGTCTTGAAGAAGATCGAGAACAGCTTGTGCCCGAACTGGTTTACCACCCATTGCTCGA
This sequence comes from Allosphingosinicella sp., assembly GCA_035942355.1. Classification (GTDB taxonomy): domain Bacteria; phylum Pseudomonadota; class Alphaproteobacteria; order Sphingomonadales; family Sphingomonadaceae; genus Allosphingosinicella. Next base: position 35,681 of record DASZDE010000155.1, read on the forward strand.
AGCTCTTGGGGTGCTTGTGCGGGAACAGCTTCCAGCGCGCGTAGCTCGCCATGCAGGCCGCCGAGCGGAAGATGCCGAGGTTCCACAGCGCTTCGAAGGCGCGCAGCGGATAGGAATAGAACTTGCCCTCATAATAGATGCGGCTCATGCGCGGCCGCTCGATGAAGCCGTCGGGCAGGATCTCGTTCCACAGCTCGACCACCTCGCGCGACTTGGAGAAGAAGCGATGGCCGCCGATGTCGAAGCGGAAGCCGTCATGTTCGACGGTGCGGCTGATCCCGCCGACATAGACCGGATCCTTTTCGATCACGGTGACCGAATAGCCCTTCTTGGTAAGCAGATAGGCGGCGGTGAGCCCGGCCGGACCCGCGCCGATGATCGCCACGTCCACGGCCTGATTGGTGCGCTGCATCTCCACTCCCCACGCTTGATTGGGGTCATTTGTGGAGCAGAGGTTCTAAAGGTTGGTTAACAACCGGGTCATTCCTGGGCCCGCAGCCGGCCCTCGGCTTCGATCATATAGTCGCGGGTGATCGGCAGCGTGTAGCGGTCCCGTATATACTGGATCTGGTAGACGCAGCCGCTGCCATTCTCGAACATCGTGATGCCGCCCGCCAGATAGAATTCCCACAGCCGGAAGAAGCGTTCCTCGTACAGCGCGACGATCTCCTCGCGCGCGGCGCGCGTGCGCGCCAGCCAGTGGCGCAGCGTGTGGGCATAATGGAGCCGCAGATTTTCGACGTCGGCGACGATCATCCGGCTCGGCTCGCTCGCTCTGCACATCTCCGACAAAGCCGGCAGATAATAGCCTGGGAAGACATATTTATGGGTGAACGGGTCGCCCGTTCCGGAGCCTGCCGGACCAAGCTTGCCGATCGTGTGGAGCAGCATCACCCCGTCCTCGGCGAGCAGCTCGCGGCATTTGCGGAAGAAGGCCGCATAATGGGTCGGGCCGACATGCTCGAACATGCCGACCGAGACGATGCGGTCGAACCGGCCGGTCACCTTGCGATAGTCGGTCAACTCGAACTTGACACGGTCCGCGACGCCCGCTTCCTCGGCGCGGCGGCGCGCGACCTTGATCTGCTCCTCGGACAGGGTGATGCCGAGCACGTCGACGTCGGCGATCCGGTTCAAGTAGAGCGCCATGCCGCCCCAGCCCGAGCCGATGTCGAGCACCCTCTGCCCGGGCTTCAGATAAAGCTTGGCGGCAATATGCGCCTTCTTGTCTGACTGGGCCTGATCGAGGCTGTTGCCGGGGTCGGTGAAATAGGCGCAGCTATATTGGCGGTCCTCATCGAGGAACAGGTCGTAGAGCCGGTCCGACAGGTCGTAATGGTGCGCGACGTTGCGCTTGGATCGCGATTCCCAATTGAGGCGCCGCCACCGGTTTATGAGCTTGTTGCCGCCGCGCTTGAGCGCCTTGCGGCCGCCGCCGCCGCGCTCCCAGCGCACGTTGGTGGTGACGAAATCGAGGAAGTCGAGGATGTCGCCATTGTCGATGGTGAGGCGGCCGTCGATGAACGCCTCCCCGAAGCCGAGCCGCGGGTTGCGGACGATCTCGCGCACGACGCGGCGGTCCATGATCCGGATGCCGACCTGCCGCCCCGTGCCCGGCACGCCGTAGGTCTTTTTGGTGCCGTCGGCATAGGTGACGGTCATCTGCCCCTCACGCAGCATGCCGCCGAGCAGTTTGTCGAGCACCCACATGGCCGTCAGCCTACCTCCCCCCGCCCGCACGCGCCCTGCGCCGCCTCGATCGCCTGGGCCAGATCGCCCGGGCGGAACGGCTTCTGCAGGACCACGCAGGAGCGAAATTCCTCGATGATCCCCTTGATCCCGTAGCCAGTGGCGAACAGGAAGGGAATCCCCCGCTCATCCAATATCTCGGCAACCGGAAAGCTCGACTGGCCGGCCAGGTTGACGTCGAGCATGGCGAGGTCGAACTCGGCTTCGCGCGCAAGCGACAGCGCCGGCTCGAGCCGGCTGGCAAGGCCCGCCACCTCATGGCCGAGGTCGAGCAGCATGTCCTCGATGTTCATTGCCACGAGCATTTCGTCCTCGACGATGAGGATGCGCAGGCGCTGGCTAGCCACGTTCGATCTCGTGTGCCTGCACAGCCTCGAGCGACGCCTCGAAGACGCAGCGGAGGCCGTCCGACTCGAACTGGAGCCGCGCCTCGCCGCCCAGATCCGCGGCAAGGCCATGCTCGATCAGCCGCGATCCGAAGCCGCGGGCGGCGGGCTCGGCCACGTCCGGACCGCCCTGCTCCTTCCATTCGAGCCGCAGCCGCCCGTCGGACATCGTCCAGTCGATGGTGACGCTGCCTCGGTCGGTCGAGAGCGCGCCATATTTGGTGGCGTTGGTGCTGAGCTCGTGCAGCGCCAGCGCGAGGCCCAGCGCCGCCCTTGGCGCGAGCCAAAGGCTGTCCCCGCCGATCGCGAATCGCTCGGGCGGCAGATAATCGGTCGCGTCGCGGACCACCCGCTCCAGCTCGGCGCCCTCCCAGTTGCGCTCGGTCAATAAGTTGTGCGCGCGCGAGAGCGCCATCAGCCGCGCCTCGAAGCGTCGCCGCGCCTCGTCGAGCGGAATCTCGCCCTTGAGAGTCTGGAAGGCGATCGCCTGGACCGTCGCGAGCGTGTTCTTCACTCGGTGGTTCAGTTCGTTGATCAGCAGGCGCTGGTGCTCTTCCGCCACCTTCTGCTCGTGAATATCCTCCGTCGAGCCGTACCAAAGGCAGATATTGCCATGCCCGTCGTAGCGGGGGAACGCGCGCGAGCGCGCCCAGCGGAAGCTGCCGTCGACCATCTGGACGCGGTGCTCGATATCGTATGGCTCGCCGGACGCGACGCAATGCGCCCACACCTCTAGCGTGCGCCGGCGATCGTCCGGATGCAGGCCCTCCGTCCAGCTGTTGCCGAGCCCGGTCGTGCCAGTCCATTCCAGCCACCGGCGCGACACTCGATTGAGCTGCCCGTCCGGGGTCGACGTCCAGCTCACCTGTGGGTTGAGCTCGACCGCGTGGCGGTAATGGTCCTCGCTGTCGCGCAACCTTTGCTCGGCCTCGGCGCGCTCGACCGCCGCCCAGGTCCGCTCCGCCACATCGCGGGCGATCGCCGCCTCGGATCTTTTCCAGTCGCGCGGCTCCGGCTCGTGGACGTAGAGCATCGCGCGGAGCTCGCCGTCGCGGACGAGGGGGACGGTAATAACCGCGCGCGCGCCCAGCTCGGCACCGATGGCGGAATCGCCCGCTCCCGCCTCGCCAGCGAATTCGTCGACGTCACCGACGGTCAGCACCTGGCCGCTGCGCAGATAGGCCACCGCAGCGGGCGGCAGGTGCGACAGCTGCCCGGCCCGCCCGGCCAGCCTCGGCCCGTCCGGCTCGCGTGTCCATTCGCCGGCGATGCTGAGCGCGTCACGCGCCTCGTCGACCTCGACGAAACCGACCCGTGCCGCCCCCAATTGCCCGCCGAGCATGGCGGCCGCGGCCTGCTTGACTTCGGCCGGATCGGCGATGCCGCGCAGCTTGTCCGACAGCGCTATCTGGAACGACAGCCGTCGCTCGGTCACCACCGCCCGGGTGACTTCAAGGCCCTGGTTGAAAATGCCGACGATCGCCCCCGCCCCATCGAACAGCGGCGTGAAGCTGTAATTCCAATAGGTCTCCTGCGGCACCCCGTCGCGAACCAAAGGAAGCATCTGGTCGACGACGGAGAAACCCTCGCCGGTGCGGATCACCCGCTCGAACTGCGGCCCCACCACCGGCCAAATGTCCGACCAGACCCGCTTCGCCGGCTGGCCGAGCACCAACGGGTGTCGCTCCCCCGGGATCGGCGCCCAGGCGTCGTTGTAGAGCAGGCGGAGCTCGCGGCCCCAATAGATAGCCGTGGGAAAGGCGCTGTGTTCCGCGATGCTGAGAGCGAGCCGCAGTGCCTGCGGCCAAGTCTCGAACGGTCCGAGCGGCGTCGATGCCCAGTCGAAAGCGCGGATGCGCGCACGCATGCCGCCGCCGGTGTCGTTTTGTTCACGCAGAGTCGGGGATGAGGCCATAATGCTACGCGGTTCTCCACCACCCGGAGCCCCCGCCCCGCCGGGGTGATAGCCGTGAAGCCGCGAACAACAAAGCCCGAAACGTGCCCGGAGCTCAGGCGATTGCCGCCTGCTTCGCCGCCGCGAGCCGGTCGAGCTCGGCGCGGCTCTTCCTCTCGGAGGCGGACTTGAGCTGGCCGCACGCCGCCATGATGTCGCGGCCGCGCGGGCGGCGGATCGGCGCCGAGATGCCCGCCTCGAACACAATGTCGGAGAAGCGCTGCACGCGCTCGCCCGACGAACATTCGTAGGGCGCGCCCGGCCACGGGTTGAACGGGATCAGATTGACCTTCGCCGGGAGCTTGTACTGGCGGATCAGCCGGACCAGCTCCCGGGCGTCTTCGTCGCTGTCATTCTTGTCCTTGAGCATCACATATTCGAAGGTGATGCGGCGGGCGTTGTTGACGCCCGGATAGTCGGCGCAGGCCCGGAGCAACGCCTCGATGCCGTATTTGCGATTGAGCGGCACGATCTCGTCGCGCACCTTCTTGGTCACGGCATGAAGCGATACGGCGAGGTTGACCCCGATCTCCTCCCCGGCCCGCTCCATCATCGGCACGACGCCGGAGGTGGACAAGGTGATCCGGCGGCGCGACAGGCCGAGGCCGTCGCCGTCCATCACGATCTTGAGGGCGTCACGCACATTGTCGAAATTGTAGAGCGGCTCCCCCATTCCCATCATGACGATGTTGCTGAGCATGCGGCCTTCCGGCTGCGAGGGCCATTCGCCGAGGCTGTCGCGAGCCAGCATCACTTGGCCGACGATCTCGCCGGCGGTGAGGTTGCGGACCAGCCGCATCGTGCCGGTGTGGCAGAAGCGGCAGTTCAAGGTGCAGCCGATCTGGCTGGACACGCAGAGCGTGCCGCGGTCGGCGTCCGGAATGAACACCATCTCGAAGTCGTTGCCGTCCGCCGTGCGCAGGAGCCATTTGCGGGTGCCGTCGGTCGAGACCAGCTGCTCGACCACCTCCGGCCGGGCGATCGTGAACCGCTCGGCGAGCCATGCCCGGTGCGGCTTGGCGATATCGGTCATCGCGTCGAACGATGTTGCTCCGCGATGATAAATCTGGTGCCAGAGCTGCTTGGCGCGCAGCTTCGACTGGCGCGTGTCCAGCCCCGCTTCCTCCAGGGTGGCGCGGATCGCCTCGCGCGCCAGCCCGACCAGATCGACGCGCGCGTCGCCGCCCGCGAACGGGGCGCGCGGCACGGTGACCGGGTCGATATGCCCGGGAATCGGCATGGCGGCTGTCATAGGCCGCCCATCTAGTGACGATTACGACCTTTTTCCAGCGCCGCGGGCGCAGGCGACAGCCGCGGCGTCGATCGCGGTGGCGGCGCCGCGCAGGCGGTAATAGTCACTGATCAG
>DASZDE010000156.1:0-23362 GCA_035942355.1 Allosphingosinicella sp.
GGACGGGTGGTTGTGGTTGATGAAGATGAAGTCGATGTCGGCGCCGCCGTCGATCGCATCCTTGTCGGCCGCGTCGCCGAGGGTGAAGCTGAAGCTGTCGTCGCCCGCCCCGCCGAACAGCTGGTCCGACCCGGTACCGCCGAGGAGCTCGTCCTTGCCGCCGCCGCCCTGCAGCGTATCGCCGCCGCCGTTGCCGAAGAGCTTGTCGTCATAGGCTCCGCCGACCAGGAAGTCGTTGCCCGAGCCCGACGAGAAATTGACCCGTTCGATGCTGACCAGCGTCGATCCGTCGGCGAGCACCTTGTTGCCCGCGACCGAGAAATCGTGGACCTGATCCGCCGTCGGCCCTCCCATGCTGAAGGCGATGTCCGCCAGGTCGATGCCCGAGCCGCCATCGAGGATGTCGCCGCCTTCGTTCCACAGGATGTGGAGCGTGTCGTCGCCGCCTTCGCCGTACAGCTCGTCCGTGCCCTGCCGGCCGCTCAGGTCGTCATTGTCGTCGCCGCCGAACAAATCGTCATTGCCATAGCCGGAGGAGATGTTGTCATCTCCCTCGCCCCCGCTCAAAACGTCGTTGCCGGACTGATCGATCGGCACGCCTTCGCCGTCGCCGATGATGAAGTCGTTGCCGGCGCCGCCGTTCAGCGTGTCGGTTCCCTCCAGCCCCTTGAGACTGTCGTCATAGGCGCCGCCGGTGATCGTGTCGTCGCCCTTGCCCGCCGTGACGATGACGCGCTCGACGTTCACCATCGTGCTGCCGTCGGTAAGCGTCGTGATGGCGTTGGGGTTGGAGAAATCCAGGGAGGCGGCCGCGGTGCGGAACGCGAAATGGATGTCGATCACGTCGATCCCGCTGCCGCCGTCGATCGTGTCGGCGCCCTCGCCGTCGATCGCCTTCAGCCGGTCGTCGCCGCCGTCGCCGAACACAGTGTCGATGCCCATCCCGCCGAGCAGGATGTCGTCGCCGCCGCCGCCGCGCAGGGTATCGTCGCCGCCCTTGCCGTCGATCTCGTCGGCGAAGCCGGCGCCGGTGACGGTCTCGGCATGTTCGCTGAGGTCGATGTCGATCTGCTCGATGTTGACGAGCTCGGTTCCCCCGGCGAGGATGACGACATTTTCCGGGTTGGAGAAATCGTAGGTGCCGCCGGCGGTGGCGAAGCGCTGGTCGATAATGGCCTTGTCGATGCCGTCGCCGCCCTCCAGCGCATCCGAGCCGGAGCCGAAGCTCGTCGTGAAGCTGTCGTTGCCGCCGCCGCCGAACAGCACGTCGACGCCGCCGCCGCCCTTCAGGACGTCGTCGAGATCGCCGGCCTGGACGATGTCGCCGCTCGAGCCGCCGGTAAATTCGATCTGCTCGACATTGACGACGGTGGTGCCGTCGGGAGCGGTCTGCTGGACCGCCGGGTCGCTGAAGTCGAGCGTGATCCCGGTCGTGGTCAATTGGAAGTTGAGCCGCGCCCAGTCGATGCCGTTGCCGCCGTCGATGGCGTCGGCGGCGCCGTCGTCGTCATGGGTGATCGTGATGATCGAAAAGGGATCGTTCGGGTTGACCTGGATGAACTCCAGGTAACGGTCGGATTCGATCCGGTCGTTGCCGGCGCCGCCGTTGATCGTGTCGGCGCCCTCGCGCCCGAAGATGAGGTCGTCTTCGCCCGTGCCGTTGAGCGTGTCGTTGCCGTCAGTGCCTTCGATCTGGGCCAAGTCGCCCTCCCCCGCGCATGGGAAGGCGCGCCCGCGCGACTCTCCCCCCTTTGAAGCCGGCGGATCTTACAGTAAAATCCGCAGTCCAGCTAGCTCTTTGATGCAGCAAGCTTTTCCCGTAACGAACCAGGTTTTCCGCGGCTATCCTCCTGTCCCGGCACAAAATCCGGGCGGCAGGCGGTTGGTCCGGGCGGGCATGCGCTTGGTCGAGCTCCGCCCGGCTTTGCCGAAGAAATCGCGATCGTGGTCGAACCTGCCGGGCATTGGCGAAAGGCGGCTCCTAAACCGGCTCCAGCGACAGGGAGGCGGTTCCCTCCGATGCCCCCCGGCGGACCGGCTTCCTGTCGTCACCGATCCCTGGAACCAACAGGAAGGAACCGCCCATGACCCGCAACCTCGCCCGCATCGCCCTCGCGTTCGCCGCCGCTTTGGCCGCCCTCGCCCCGGCCGCCGCGCCGGCCCAGGCCGGCGGCGGCCAATATGCCGTCCGCGTCCAGTCCGACGACCTCAACCTCGCCAGCAGGAGCGGCCAGGCCACGCTCGCCGACCGCATCGGTGCCGCCGCCGACAAGCTGTGTGGCTATGCCGGCACCGTGTCGCTGCGCGAATTCATCGCCTCGGCCGACTGCCGCGCCGCTTTCGAGAAGGCCGCGCACGGCCGGGCCAATGCGGTGCTCGCCGCCAACGGCCGCGGGTCGAGCCTCACCGCCGCGAGCCGCTAAGCGCTTCCCGAGCGGACTTGCGCCGACGAGGGCGGTGGGGGCGACCCCGCCGCCCTTCGTTCACGGCGACTTGCCGGGCCCGTCCTTGCGGCCGGCGCTGCCCGAGCCGGCCTTCTTCTCGCCATGGATCGCCTCGCCGCTGGTGCCCCTGGCCCGCTCGTGATCGCGCAGCGTCGGGTTGCCCCGGTTGTTGCTGCTCTTGCCGCCGCCGCTATTGTCACGCATCGTCAGTCTCCGCCTTGGTGCCGTCCGCAGACTAACCCCGGCTGCCGCGACTTGTTTCCCGGAAAGGTGCCGGGCCGCTCCCGCCGGACGTGCGCTCCGCCGCGCGCCGGTAGATGGTGAAATAAGCCGAGGCGAGGCTCACCGCGAGCAGCGCCACCACCGCCGCATCGACCAGCATCAGCGCCCACACCGCCGCCTCGGATCGGCCCATGGCGGCATATCCGAGCGCATAATGCACCGCCATGGCGGGAAGATAGCCGGCCAGCAGCAGCCCGAAATTGGCCCACAGCCGCCCGCTTATGCCGGCGATCGAGCGCCGCGGCGTCATCGCCTTGTCCTCGATCAGCAAGCCGGCGAACCAGGGCAGCAAATAGGTGATGAGGAGCAGCCACGCCAAGAGCGGCCCCGCCGCGACCGCGAGCCGGACGCCCGCGGAGCCCCCCGCCAGCTCGGCCAGCGAGGCGCTCAACGCGATAATCAGCAGCTCGCCGCCGCCCTGGACCAAGAGCAGGATGGCGAGCCCCTTCAGCATCGCCCGGGTGGGGCGCAGCGCCCGCCGCGAGTCGCCGGCAAAGCCCCACCAGCGCAGCGCGAACAGGAAGGCAAGGAAGATGGCGAGCACCTTGACCGCGCCGAACGCCAATCGCAGGCCCTGCTCGTCGCCGGTCACCGCTCCGCCGGGCGCATACATGCCGATCCGGATCTCGACGACGTGCTGGACGAGCTCGGCGACGAACGGGAGCGCGACGATCACCGGCATCGCCCGCGCGAACGGCAGCACGCGTCCGTAAAGCTCCCGCACCGCTGCCGCCATCGCCATCTCCCGTCGGCGCCAGCCTAACGGCCGCAGCCGCCCAGGCAAGCGTGTGCGGGCTCAGCCGCGGCCGGCGAGCCGCTTGACGGCGTCGATATGGCTCCGGCCGATGCGCTGCTCGCTGCCGTCGCGAAGCCGCGCCGACCAGTGTCCCATGCCGTCGCGGGTGAGCCCGGCGATGGTGTCGCGGCGGAGGATCGCCGACCGGTGGACGCGGATGAACAGCTCGGGATCGAGCTCCTCCTCCAGCTTGGCGATGGTGCGGTAGATGAGCCAGGAGCGCGGGCCGACATGGAGCCGCATATAGTCGCGCTCGGCGGTGATCCGGTCGACGTCGCGGGCGGCGATGCGGACCAGGCCGTTATGGTCGGGCACCCAGAATTCCTCGACGTAGCGGGTCTTGCTGTGCGAGCGCCCGACGCCGCGGCCCTTGGCGATCTGCTCGCGGGCGCGGGCGAGCGCGCGCACCAGCCGTTCCTGCTCGACCGGCTTCATCAGATAGTCGACCGCGGCGACGTCGAACGCGGCGACCGCGAAATTGTCGAACGCGGTGATGAAGATCACCGCCGGGTCGACGCTCGAGGCGGCCAGCTGGCGGGCGACCTCGATGCCGTCCATGCCCGGCATGGCGATATCGAGCAGCAGCAGATCGGGGTTGACCGCCTCGGCCATCCGGATCGCCGCCTCGCCGTCGGCGGCGGTGCCGGCCAGCATCACGCCGTCGCAGCGCGCGAGCAGCAGCTGCAGCCGCTCGATCGCGAGCGGCTCGTCGTCGACGATCAGCACGCGCAGCGGCGCCCCGGCTTCGGCCCCCGGATCAGGCATCGCGGATCGCCGGCAGGATGACGTGGACGGTGAAGCCGCCGGCCGGGTCGGTGCCGTGGAAGCAGCCGGCCTGGACGCCGTAGCGGGCGATCAGCCGGTCGCACACATTGTTGAGGCCGACGCCGGTGCTGCCGCAATCGCCGCTTTCGGGCGGCGGCGCGTCGCCATCGTCCTTGACCTTGAGGTGGAGCTTGCCGGCCTCCTCATAGGCCTGGATGCTGACGGTGACCGTGCGCCGCGAGCGGGCGACCCCGTATTTGATCGCATTCTCGACGATCGGCTGGAGGATGAGGACCGGGACGCGCACGCTCTTCAGCTCTTCGGGTATGTCGATCTCGACCTGGAGGCGCTCCGGGAAACGGATCTGCTCGATGTCGAGGTAGAGGCGCTGCAGCTTGATCTCTTCCTCGAGGCTGATGTCGGCGGTCGGGTCGGCCGACAGGGTGGTCCGGAAGAAGGTAGACAGGTTCATGATCATCCGCTCGGCAATGTCGGTGCGCTGCGACAGGATCAGCGCCGACAGCGAGTTCAAGGTGTTGAACAGGAAATGCGGGTTGATCTGGTAGCGCAGCGCCCTGAGCTGCGCCTCCTGCGCCTCGCGCGCGAACGCCGCCGCGCGGCGGTCCGACGCGCGCAGCTGCGCGGCATAGCTCATTGCGACGTAGAGCGCCGCCCAGGCCGCGAACAGGAAGTACCAGCTGAGCGAGCTCTCGACGATCGAGCGGATCGCCATCTCGATTTCGCCCATGCCCCGCCACATCGGGTCCATCTTCTCTTCGGGCATCGGCTTCAAAATGTAGAAGACGTAATAGTTGAACGCGGAGAAAGAGAGCGAGGCGGGCAGGCAGATCAGGGCCGCCACCGTCATCTTCTTGTTGAGGCTGGCGCTGGCGAGCGGGCGCAGCGCCAGATAGACCAGGAAGGTGAGGCTCGCCCCGACCAGGGTGGCGACGCCGCGGCGCGCGATCAGGTCCCAGAAATCGGGAAATTGCAGGATTAGCGAGCGCAGCGTGTTGAGCGCCATGTACAGCACCCAGAAGGCGAACACCGAGGTGGCGGCGATCTTGAGGTCCGGGAGCCGGCGCAGGATGACGTTGCGTGGGTGCGAGTCCATGGCATCTGGTAACGCATGGTTCACCAAAAAGCTGTTCGCCGACCGGTCGTTCGCAGAACGGCCGCGGCCGTTGGTCGAAAAACGAAGCCGTCCGCGCTCCCGCCCGCTCGCCGCCGCGGCCCATCCGTCGCCAACCGCGTCAGACGCCGCTTCGCCGATTCGTTCCACCCTTGCCGATCCCCGCTCCGCGCGGCTGCTTATACCAGCTTTCGGAGCCGGTACAGACGGATGGAACGCCGTGCGGTGTCGTCATATTCGGCGATCAGGTCGAGCCCGTCATAGGCGAAGCTCTTGGCCATGAACCCGGTCGCGCTGACCCGGTGCAGCCGCATCAGCGGATCGTAGGTGAGGCTGGCGTTGTTAGGCCCGCTCGTCAGCAAATTCTCTGAGCTGTAGCCGAACGTGCGCGTGCCGTCCGAGGTGAGGTTGCCGCGGCCGTCATGGGTGACGGCGGCCGCGCCGACGCTCAGGAGCTGGTTCAGGCCGCCGGTCTCGTAAGCCGTGCTCCCGGCCGGCGGGGCGAGCAGGCGGAACGCGTCGCGCGAGCGGCTGTTGGTGGCGATCTGCCCGGCCGGATTGTAGGTGAAGCCCAGCGTCAGGTCGGCCGAGGTGCCGGCAAGGTCGTGGCCGAGCTCGCCGAGCCGCGACACCGCGCCGTAGGCGTAGCTGGTGGTGGCGCCGTTGCCGCGCGTTATCGAGGTGCGCCGGCCGAGATCGTCATAGCCGTAGGTCGCCAGCACGAACGGGCTGCTGTCCTCCAAATTCTCATATTCGCTGATCGTCGTCACCTCGCCGGTGACGAGATGGTCGTAGGTGACGGAGAAGCCGTCCGCCCACCACGTCCGCGTCCGCCGGCCGGCTATGTCATGGCCGTAGACGATCGTGCCGAGCGGCCCCGCCTGGGTGAGGTTGCGGCCGAGCGCGTCGTACGTGAACGAAAGCGTGTGGCCGGCCTGGCTCGCGCCCAGCATCCGGCCGAGATTGTCATAGCCGTACGTCACGTCCGGCTCCGAGCCCGGCAAATCCTTCTTCGTCAGCCGGCCGAGATTGTCATAGGTGAACGCGATCACCGGATTGTCGGGCGCGTAATCGTCGTCATTGTCCCTGAGCTTGCGGCTGACGACGTTCGAGCCGGCATCGTAGCCGAGTTCCTCATAATCGTTGGCGGCGACATTGCCATCGCCCTTGGCCTTGACCGGATAGCGGGTGCGGAACAAGCGGTCGTGGCCGTCATAGGCGAAGCTCGTCTTATTGTCCTCGCCGTCGGTGACGATCCTCAGCCGGCCGTTGGCGCTGTAGGTGAAGCTCGCCTCGCGCCGCACCGCGTCCGTGCCGAAGCCGGCGTCGATGCGCGCCGGCTCGCCGCGCACAGTGTAGAGCGTGCGCACGATCCGGTCCGGCCCGTGCCCGCCCTCGGCGTCGGGCTCGCAGGCCGTGCCGAACGGTCCGCCGAGCTTGGTCTCGTTCATCCTCACAGCCGTGCATTCGAGCCGGCCGGCCGCGTCATAGCCGTAATGGGTGACGGCATGGGTCGCGCTGCCCACGCGCAGCGCCACCCTGGTCGTCCGCCCCGATCGGTCGAAGCTGGTCCTCACATTTTCGAGCGGCTGGAAGGCCGCCCAATCGGCGTCGGTCAGCCCCTCCACCGTGCCGCTCTCGACAATCGTCTGCAGCCCCTCGAAATCATGGACGACGCGCTGCGCCCGGCGCTTGAGCGGCCCGGCCCCGTCCGGGTCGGGCAGGATGGTGCCGACCCGCCGCCCCGCCGCGTCATAGCGGTAGCGGAACGTGTCGCCGGTGCCGGCGAGCGGCCCGTCGACGCTCGCCAGCCGCCCGAAATCGTCATAGGCGTAGGACGTGGTGGCGCTGAGGCTGTCGTCGCCCGCGCCGACCGTGACGCTGGTCGGGACGAGGTTGTTGGCCGAAGTGCCGCTCCCATAGCCGATCGTCGTCTTGACCTCGTCGGCACCCGTGCAGCTCGCCAGGGTCTGGCAAGTCGAGACCGCGGTCAGCCGGTAGACCGGGCTGCCGTCGACATAGGCGCCGGTGGCGTCCTTGTAGCGGGCGCTGCGCGGCGCGTAGCTGTAGCGCAGCTGCGGCCGCACCGCCTCCGCCCCGGCCGAGGGCGCGGGAGCGGTGACGGTGAGCAGGCCGCCATGGACGCTGCCGTAGGTGTAATTGGTGGTGAAGCCGCGCGCGTCGGTGGTCGAGGTCGGCTTGTTGCAGGTCTTGGGGTTGGCGCAGGTCGCCGGGAAGACGGCGCTGGTGACGATGTCGGCAAGCCCGGAGTCGGTCTTGGCCTGCGCCCGCCGCTCGGTGACGTTGCCGCGCCCGTCATAGGTGAATTGGACGCCGTTCCCCTCGGGCAATTCCGTGCCGGTCAGCCGCCCGAACCCGTCATAGCTGAAGCTCGTGACATAGAGGAGCTCGTCCTTGACCGACTCCACCCGCCGCAGCGAAAGGTCGGAGACATATTCCCGCACCTTGCCAAGGGGATCGGTGACCTCCGTCCGGCGCTTGCCCGGCAGGTCGATCGTTACATTGCCGGCGCCGTTCACGACGTGTCGGCCTGCCGGGTGAGCCGCCCGATCGGGTCGTAGTCATGGTCGACGCCACTGCCCTTGCCCTCGCTGCGTACGTCCGTCAGCCCCTGCGGCGTATAGCTGAGCAGCGCGAGCATCGCCGTGGTGCCGGTGCCCTCGTAAATTCCGGTCAGCGCCCCGGCCGCGTCGTAGCTGTGGCGGGTGATCCGGTCGGGACCGTGCGGCCCTTCCGCGCCGAGCTCGCACGGGTTGGGCAGCGCGGCGAAGGCGGCCGGGTTCATCCGCACCGTCTCGCAGACGAGCTCGCCCCGCGCCTGGTACAGGCGGTGGATCAGCTGCCAGGTCGTCCCGCCCGCGATCAGCTTCTCCCGGGTCGGCCGGCGCTGGGCGTTGTAGGTGAAGCCGGTGCGCTTGTGGACGCTGAGGACAAGGCTGTCGGGGGTGGGGACCGTTCCGGTCTCGACGCTCTGCACCTTGTCGTCGGCGGCGCGATATTCGTAGCGCGGCGGAGTTAGGACGACAGTCCTTGTATTATGACATACCCATTAAGTTTCACACATTTTTTATCGATTGAGTCTAATTTCGGCATCTCACTATAAAACTCCGCATCGTAGTCTTTTCCCTTCGCCTCCACATCGAGTGATGTCGGTTATGTGTTTGGGTGGATGCGGGGTAATCTGAGAGAGGTTGAGATCAGCGGTGCCTGAGGGCACAAATATCGAAGAGAACTATCCGTCAGCCGGAGACGCCTACGCACACCACAACCGTTCACAGAACTCCAAAATATGACCGGCTCATATTGCTAGCTATGTCTCAGTAACCGCCCTAACAATATCAGTACAACGGAAACGAAGCAAAATCCTCCAAAAACGATGTAAATAGACGTACTGGCCGTGTCCGTTATGGCAAGCAGGGCAATGAAAGGAAGAGACGTGGATAGTAAGCTAATGCCCAACCTCTCCACCCAATGCATTTTTACCGCGCTTGCCTTCAAGTGCGCTTTTTTGGTTCGCATGCTGAATCCTTGAACTGACAAATGACGAACGTCCTGGCGACACGCGACCCTGCTACAGTATATACTCCATATAAAACGCCCGTCGTAGGATTAAAATTCAATTTCAAACGGTGGGCCCTGCTGACGAAGAGCGCGGCGCCCGAGGCGTAGGTCACGGAGCCTGACCTGGACCCGATCCCGGGTCCCAGCTCATCTTCGCCAGATAGCGCTTAAAGTCATATCCTGAACTGTAATCCATCTCCCGGTCTCGACGCTCACCAGCTCGTCGTCGCGCGGTGCTCAACCTTGCGCGACCAATCGATAGCAGTGCACCCTTGAGGCCATCGCCACAAATGCGAGCTGCGGGTCTACAGTTTCAAAAGACACGAGAAACGTATCTTTGTATCCTCGCCAGTTTACGCCGACCCAGCACCACCCCAAGGAATGTCCACACAACGTAGTTGTGAAAGCTAGCTCGTTATCGCTGGCCACGTTTAGCCCATATTCGGCGTCTACTGTTATTTTTTCTACCACGATCTCGTCCGTATTCTCGGACGAATTGATGCTAACTGTTATACCATCTGCAAGAATCAGCCTTATAGAGTCATAGCTCATTGAGCCGTCATTCATAGGGAGCCCCCCGACACCCTCGGCCCTAAGGAGTTTCAGCCCATGCACCTCTTCATAGTCAAATTGAAGGACTGTATGTGCCATATCATCAATACCTTTGTCCCAGGCGATCAGCCTCTTTAACGAGCTTAAGTGCTTTAGCCGCAGTCCTGTCCCCATTCGCAGCTGCCCTCGCAACTTCCTCCAGAGGCCGGCTTGCCCAATGGCCCATTTCATTAATCACTCGCCCGCTGGCGCCTCTATCACGGGCCACATCGCCAGCCAACTCGTTGGCCCTACTTCTAAGATTCCCGAGATTGCGAAGGCTACCACGGGTTCCCGCCCCAAAGCTGTTTGGCCGAGAGGTCCGATTGCCTGCTGCTAGCGAATCTCCTGATTGGCTAAGGGCCCGCACATTCGTACCTGCTAGAACGCCGAGAGTTCGATCTATACCTTCACGGATCTCACGACCATAGCCAAAAATAAACCTGCTGACTAAACTCTCTTGCGTTATCGATCCTCCAAACACTTGAGTGATTGTGTGAGAACTTGTCTCGGCTCCGCCAGCCAGGCCTGCCCGGTATATTGGAACCGGCCCTTGTTGGTCGACTTCGGATTGCCATGTTCGTCATAAGCATTGAGCCAGAGCGCGGCGCCGGAGGCGTGGGTGACCGTGGTGATCGAGCCCTGGTGGTCGGCATGCAGCCAGCGGGCGACACCATTATCGTACCACACCAAAGGGTCGTCGATGCCGGCCGCGCTGCCGTGGACGTAGCGTTCGGTGGGCACGAGCGTGGTGCTGCCATCATATTCCCCCACCAGCGCGTCGCCGTCGTAGAGGAACCGGGTCGTGGTCGTGCCGCGGGTCAGCTCGTAGAGCCGCCCGAGCGGATCGTAGCGCAAGTTCGCGCTCTTCGCGCCGCTCGCCGCCACCAGCCGGTTCTCGAGGTCGTAGGTGAACGTCGTCGCCCCGTCGGAGGTCAGGTTGCCGTTGTCGTCATAGGTCAGCGTGTCGGATCCTGCGCGGGTATATTGGTTGAGCCCGTTGGCGTTGTAGCTGTGCTCGAGGTCGGCATGGCCGTCCCACGCATAGGCATCAGCCTGCCCCGGACCTGATCCGGGGTTGCTGCGGGTGCGCTCGGTGATCTGCGAGGCGGCGTTGTAGGCAAGGTCGATCGTGACATTGCCGATGCCGCCCACGAACGTGTCCGACTGCCGGACCAGCCGCCCGATCGGGTCGTAGTCATGGTCCACGCCGCTGCCCTTGCCCTCGGTGCGCACGTCCGTCAGCCCCTGCGGCGTGTAGCTGAGCAGCGCGAGCATCGCCGTGGTGCCGGTGCCCTCGTAGAGTCCGGTCAGCGCCCCGCCGCATCGTGCGCATAGGTGAACGCCTGGCCGTCGGCATGGGTGACGCGGGTCATCCGGTTGAGGGCGTCGTACGTGTAGGCGAGGGTCGAGCCGTCGCGCTTGCGCAACGAGGTGCGGTTGCCGGCGGCGTCATAGCCATATTCCTCATAGTCGGTCGCCCGCACCTCGCCCGGCACGCTGCGCGACGGGAAGGTCCAGCGGCTCTGGCGGCCGTGGCCATCCCAGCTCATCTTGGCGAGGTTGCCGTTGGCGTCGGTGACGCTGATGCGCTTGCCGTTGGCGCTGTAGCCGTAGGTCGCATAATCCTGCTGGAGCGAAGTGCCGTAGGCCTTCTGCACCTTCAAGAGCTGCCCGGCCGCATCGTAGCTGTGGCGGGTGATCCGGTCGGGGCCGTGCGGCCCCTCGGCGCTGAGCTCGCACGGGTTGGGCAGCGCGGCGAAGGCGGCCGGGTTCATCCGCACCGCCTCGCAGACGAGCTCGCCGCGCGCCTGGTACAGGCGGTGGATCAGCCGGTGGGTGGTCGAGTCGCCAGCTCCGCCTCAGAGATCGGCCGCGGCGGGATGTTGTAGCGGTAGACGACTCGGCTGATCGGCGTCAGATCCTCGCTGTCCCAGGCGTCGAGCGTCCCGGTCTAGGTCCGCTCGAGTTTGTCGCCGGAATCGCAATAGCTACCGAAACTCATCGGGACTCAAGGGCCTTGCACGATCGCCGATTAAGCGCCTCCACAGCGTCGATAGCCTGTTGCCGCGACACCCCAGTAGGTGTTCTATGATGTGATTCCAGCAGAGTTAAGCTATCGCTATCTGACGCAATAATATAGTATTCGCACAACCGCGAACCATAAGGTCTACTTTCTATGACTATGTGTTTACCCAACTGGCCATGACCGGTCACAGTGTAGTTTATCAAGATAATTCTATCTTTTGATAGACTAAGCTTACTTCCGCCACCGTCTATTATCTCGAATCCGCGTCCTATATCCCAATACGGGTCACACGCCGCCAATCCAATGAACATGTAAATCGCCAACCATGATCGTCTTATGTGCATAAAAATATCCTAACAGGCTCCGGGATGCGCTAAGCAGAGGTCATGCGTGTCTGGATGGCGAACAATTGGCGACCCATGGTATCGGATCAGAAAAGGACGCCCTCCGCCGCGAATGTCAGTGGCTACACCCTCTCCGAAGCGAGTAAACATGTTCCTAATTGCGCTTCTCCTATCAGAAATATCAAAATCGTACAGTGCATCTACAATCCTGTATGATCCATCTCTTTGGAGCGTCACGTTAGCTTTTCCATGTACAAGGAAGTCAGCTCCGTGGACGGTTGATGATACTGTTGTTCCAGGCCTTGTTGGGGTGCGATCAAGTGTAACCGTAAGTTGGCTGGCATCTACGTCCACCGGCCTACCAGCCCCTTCACGATAGTGTTTGTTTGCTTCTGAAAGGGTTAGGTGACGATCTCCACCTGTCGGGTCAGGCGGCGGCCGCTTCTTTTTGTTCTTGTCATTCAATGATTTGTTCCAAATTGCTCCCACGTTGCCGGGCCGATCTCCCTCGCAAAAACCACGCGTGTTTAGGACGCAATTTCCACTCAGGCCGGTGGGATCGAACCGGTTTAGCGGATCGTTCCCCACATAGGCGTAGAGGTTGATCTGGTCGTCATACCCGATCGGGTCGACCTGCAGGAACCGCCCGAGCGCCGGCGAGTAGACCCTGGCCTTGTAGTGGTACATCCCGAGCTCCGGTATCCACGCCTGGCCCGTATACTGGAACCGGCCGACATTGCCCACCTTGGGGACGCCATACTCATCGTAGGCGTTGAGCCACAGCGCCGCGCCCGAGGCGTAGGTCACGGCGGTGATCGAGCCCTGGTGGTCGGCGTGGAGCCAGCGCGCGACGCCATTGTCGTACCAGACCAGGGGCTCGTCGATGCCGGCGGCGCTGCCGTGGACATAGCGCTCCAGGAGATTGCCGGCGCCGTCATATTCGGCGACCAGCGCATCGCCGTCGTAGAGGAAGTGCGTCGTGGCCGAGCCGCTGCTCAGCTCATAGAGCCGGCCGAGCGGGTCGTAGCGCAGGCTCGCATTCTTGGCACCGCTCGCCGCCACCAGCCGGTTCTCGACGTCGTAGGTGAACGTGCTCGCCCCGTCCGAGCTGAGGTTGCCGTTGTCGTCGTAGGTCAGCGTCGCCGGTCCGGCGCGGCTGTACTGGTTGAGCCCGTTGACGTTGTAGGAGCGCTCGACATTGGCGTGGCCGTTCCACGCGTAGGCGTCGTTGCTGCGGGTGCGCTCGGTGATCTGCGAGGCGGCGTTGTAGGCAAGGTCGACCGTTACATTGCCGATGCCGCCCACGAACGTGTCCGCCTGCCGGATGAGCCGCCCGATCGGGTCGTAGTCATGGTCCACGCCGCTGCCCTTGCCCTCGGTGCGCACGTCCGTCAGCCCCTGCGGCGTATAGCTGAGCAGCGCGAGCATCGCCGTGGTGCCGGTGCCCTCGTAGAGTCCGGTGAGCCGCCCCGCCGCGTCGTGCGCATAGGTGAACGCCTGCCCGTCGGCATGGGTGATGCGGGTGCGGCGGCCGGCCTCGTCGAGCCGGTAGGTCAGCGTGCGGCTGGTCCCGCCCATGTCGAGCCGGCTCCACAGCAGCCGCCCCAAAGTGTCGTAGCCGTTGACCACCCCCTCGCTGCCGGCGGCGGCGCTGTCGAACCGGGCGTAGGTCTGCAGGTCCATGAGGTTGTACCCGTAATGGACGTCGCGGCTGTGGGTGGGGTCGAGCCCGGCCCGCTCCGGCACCGTCTTGCGGGTCATCCGATTGAGGGCGTCGTACGTGTAGGCGAGGGTCGAGCCGTCGCGCTTCCTCAGCGAGGTGCGGTTGCCGCCCGCGTCATAGCCATATTCCTCATAGTCGGTGGCCCGCACCTCGCCCGCCACGCTGCGCGACGGGAAGGTCCAGCGGCTCTGCCGGTCGTGGCCGTCATAGCTCATCTTGGCGAGGTTGCCGTTGGCGTCGGTGACGCTGATGCGCTTGCCGTTGGCGCTGTAGCTGTAGGTCGCATAATCCTGCCGCAGCGCGGTGCCGTAGCCCTTCTCGACCTTCAAGAGCTGGCCGGCCGCGTCGTAGCTGTGGCGGGTGATCCGGTCCGGTCCGTGCGGCCCTTCGGCGCCAAGCTCGCACGGATTGGGCAGCGAGGCGAAGGCGGCCGGGTTCATCCGCACCGTCTCGCAGACCAGCTCGCCGCGCGCCTGGTACAGGCGGTGGATCAGCTGCCAGGTCGTCCCGCCCGCGATCAGCTTCTCCCGGGTCGGCCGGCGCTGCGCGTTGTAGGTGAAGTCGGTGCGCTTGTGCACGCTGAGGACAAGGCTGTCGGGGGTGGGGACCGTGCCGGTCTCGACGCTCTGCACCTTGTCGTCGGCGGCGCGATATTCGTAGCGGGTCGCCAGGTGCAGCCCGTTGGCGCCGCGCGCGCCGATCTCCCACTCCTTGCGGCCATGGACGTCGTAGCGGGAATATTGCTTGTCGTCGGTCCCGGGGAGTGGGGCGTCGACCCACCGCAGCCGGCCGTCCGGAAAATAGTCGTAGGTCGTCTCGAGCGTCACGCCGCGCGCCGCGTCGATCCGGCGCTCGAGCGAAGGCAGCGAGGTGCTGCCCCAATGTTCATATCGGGTGTCGATCTCCTCGGTGGTGCCGCAGGTCGTCGTGTCGCCGCAGATGCGGACGCGCGTCCTGCGATAGGGAGCGGACGGCGAATATTCGACATGGGTCTTGCGCCGGACGCCGCCGCCGACCGCGGGATCGGTCCGCATGGTGAGCTGGCCGCGTTCGTTATGGGTGACGTCGGTCTGGTTGCCGCGGCCGTCGCGGATCCAGCGCGGCCGGTAGCAGCGGACGTCGCGCAGGGTGCCGCCTTGGCACCAGCTCGTGTCGAATTCGGCCGTCTCGACGATGTCGGCGAGCCCCGATCCGGGCTTCGCCTTGGCTGTCTTGCGGATGATGTTGCCGAAGGCGTCGTAGATGACGAGCACCTCGTTGCCCTCCGGATAGACGATCCGGGTCGGCCGGTAGGCCTCGTCATATTCGAACGAGGTCGCCCGGTCGATCGAATCGATCGCCCTGCTGATCCTGTTCCGGTTCCCGGCATGGCTCATCTCGTAGACGGCGTGGTAGCCGTTCGGGCCGGACACGGTGACCTTGTCGTAGAGATAGCTCTGGGTCGCCGGGGCGCTGCGCAGGTTGGTATAGGCATAGGTCCATTCGACCCCGTCGCGCGTGACCGACGCCACGACCGGCGCGGCGCCCGATCGCGTGACCCGCAGGCTGGCCGAGGTCTCGCCGGGGAGCGTGAGGCTGCCGGCCGCGACCTCGACGTCCGCGCCGACCAAGTTGCCGCAGCCGGTGCACTTATACTCGCGGCCGCCGAGGTCGCGGATGGTGCCGTCGGTCCCGTAGGTCAGCCGGGCCAGCGGCGTGTTCGTGTCGGTGCTCTTGTAGAGCGCGGCCTCCCTGACCCTGTTCCAGTTGGTATCTTCGAAGGAGTCGCTCCAATAGGTTATGGAGATGTGATAGCCGAGGCTGCTCGACACTCTGTTCGGGCGATAATAAGGCCGCCCAGGGTAGTCCGGCAGGTAGCCGGCGTCATAGGCGTAGCTGATCACCTCGCCGTCCTGGAACCGTATGCGCGTTGCGTAATAGAGGAGCGTGGTCACGTCGCCGCTCGTCTGGTCCACGTGCAATTTGTCGAACGTGTACTCGGCCCCCGTTCCCGCCTGCATGAAGGTCTGGTGCGGACGGAAGAGGGACCCGGTCCCGGTGACGCTTGTGCAATCGAAATCCGAGCAGGTGAAGCCCTCGGAGGTGCCTTCGGCGGTATGGATGGTATAGCTGCCCTGCGAAGGCTGGCCCCCTCTCACCGTCCCATTTACATAGGGCGCGGCGTTCTGCACGCGCTGGAACCTGAGGTTCGGAGCCGCGGGCACCGACAGGGCCGGAAGGTCGATCTGCATCTTGCCGGTGACGAGGTTGACGCCGTTGGGATCCAATTCGACCCGCAGCGGGCTGATGCTTGTCGGGAGAGCCTGGTCCTGCGCCGGCGCCGCGGTCGCCGCGCCGACGGCCGCCGCCAGCGCGAGCATCGGCTTGAGCAGGCCGCGGACGGCGGCTGCGGCCCCGCCGAGGCGGCCGTTCGACGGACGAAATGCATGGGCCGTGGTCATCTTCTTCTCCAGATCCGTTTGGGCGTGAGGCGCGGACGTCGCCCGAGCCGGCTTGCGTCCGGGGACGCGCTTCGCTTTGCTGAGGGGGCCCGGCATCAGGCGCAGGGCCCGCCGGCGGTGACGGTGACCATGATATTGGCCGAGGCGGTCGCGCCGTGGCTGTCCTTGACCGTGTAGGAAACGGAGGTCTCGGATGTGGTGGCGCTGCCGCTGTGCAGCTGCACGCCGGTCCCCGACACTATGGCGCCCACCTCGCTGTTGCCGGTGGCGCTGACCAGGGTGAGCGGGTTGCCGTCGGGGTCGCGGTCGTTGCCGAGCACCGGAACGGTCACGCTGCTGCAGGTCGGCAGGCTCGCCACGTCGTCCTCCGCCTCCGGGGG
Organism: Allosphingosinicella sp.; assembly: GCA_035942355.1. Lineage (GTDB taxonomy): Bacteria > Pseudomonadota > Alphaproteobacteria > Sphingomonadales > Sphingomonadaceae > Allosphingosinicella. Next base: position 16,510 of record DASZDE010000156.1, read on the forward strand.
GGAGTTCGTCGGCGTCGGGGTGGGCGTCGGCGTCGGCGTCGGCGTCGGGATCGCGCAGGCGGCGAGGGCGCCGTTGGAGGTCGCCTTGTACAGCGTCCGGTTGCCGGCCGGGTCGTAGCAGATGGAATGGGTTTCACCCGCATTGGCCGTGCCGGAATGGCGGGCCGACATCAGCCGGCCGAGCGGGTCGTAGCCGTAGCTGATCGTCTCTGCCGCCGCCGCCGGCTCCGCCCCCGCGGCGAGCGCTGCCGCCATTGCTGCCGCCGCCGTGCCGGCCGCTAGGGGGGAAAGCCTGGTCCTGCTCATGTTCTATCTCCGTTCCACCCGCCGAGTCGCGGCTGAGAACAGAAATGGAACATTTGAAATCCTACATTGCAAGCCCCCTCAAAAAGCCTGGCCAAAATCCCTCGCTGACGGGGCGCAGGGGATGGGCGGGGGCAAGGCCGGCCTCGTTCGGCGGCTTCACAAAGTTGTGGACAAGCGGGTTGCAATGTCGCGGGGCCGCGAATTGCGCCGGGCGGCGCGCGCAGCTGTTGCGGGGATGTGACAGTCCAATGACGCTTTCGGCCCCGCGGCAAATACTAATTGCAGGCTTTAACCTTCTCTGATTCAATTCTTAACGGGAGGCGGGGAAGTGATTAAGCGTCGCGTAACCAATTTGGGCGCATGATCCTCCCCGAGGGTAAAGGAGTGGGATCATGGGCACGCAGACCAAGCCCGCCGACGGCGCGCTGACTCTGGCTGAGATCAAGGAGTTCGCGAGCTTCGCCAAGGGCACGCAGCGCTACATCAGGCGTTCGCTCGACGTCGGCCTCGGCCGGCGCGACGCGATGAAGCGCTGGTCGCGCGACGTCGGCGAGGCCGCCAGCATCCGCGCCCAGGCCCGCGTCTACCAGCGGCTCGAGCATATTCGCGACTTCGTTCCCGACGACAGCGGGCTCGACGTGATGGAGCCGTTGATGGCGCCGCTCGTCACCATGACCGCGTTCGATCTCGGCCAGGACCGGCTCCCGGATTTCGCCTCCTACCGGTTCCTGTACGAGCGGCTGATCGGCGCCGCGGTGCGGCCGTGGCTGCCCGGCGCCTTCTGCGCCGCCGCCGCGCTGCCGCATCTCCACCCGGAAAAGCGCCGCGCCTTGCTGCAGTCGATCAGCGAAGCCGCCGCGACCGCGCCGGGCTGGTCCAACCGCGAGCCGACCTTCTTCCCCGAATGGGTCGAGAAGGTCGACGTCACCGTCGCCGGCTGACCTGGCGATCGCGCTCGCCCCGGCCCGGGCCGGGGCGGCGGATCAGCCCTTTGCCACGACCGCGCCGACCGCGGCGATCCGCTCGACCGCGGCATAAGCCGGCTTTTCCAGCTCCTCGCCGAACACGTCCGGGTCGATCTCCCGGTAGCGCAGGCTGCAGCCGAGCCCGGGCAGCGCCTGCTCCAGCGCGTCGCGCAGCCGATCGCGCCCGTCGACGATCGCCGATCCGCTATAGAGCAGCATCCGGCCGCCGCGCTCGAGCCGCCGCGCCGCCGCCAGCGTCCAGTCGAGCGACAGTTTGGCGCCGTGCATGTCGCCGCCGTCGCGGTAGGCGCGTCCGCCGCTATCCACGATATAAGGGGGATTGGCGATGACCAGATCGACCAGGCCCGGCACCGCCTCGATGCCGTCGGCCTCGATCAGCTCGGCCTCGACGCCGGCGTCGCCCGCATTGACCGCGGCGAGGCGCAGTGCCGCCGGGTTGACGTCGACCAGCGTGATCCGCGTGCCTGGCAGCAAAGGCGCCGCCGCGATCGCGCCCGCGCCGGCCCCCGCGCCGAGGTCGACCAGGCGCCGCACGCCCCCCGCCCGCGGCAGCTCGGACCGCACGAAATCGGCGAAGCGATAGCTGTCGGGGCCGAAAAAGACGGCATCCTCGTCTTCGGTCGGGTAGGCCGAGTGGACGAACAGCCGCCCGCCGAGGCTGGCGACGCGGACTCGGCTCTGGAGCAGATCGCCCTGCCGTGCGAGCAGGCCGGCGGCGGCGAGCTCATCCGCCAGCTCCGCCGGCAGCAGCTCCGGGGCGAACGGCAGGCTCCAGCCGAAAATGTCGCGCAGATCGCGCGGTTCTTTTTTGTCCGGCCGCGCCACTACTCGGGCATGGCTGGCCGGCGTGGGCGTGACGAAGCGATAGCCGGCCCGACGCAGCCGGCCCAGCAATCGGCCGAGCGCGGGCCCGGCATCCGGCGGAAGTGGCAAGCAGGTCCCTCCCCGTCAGCGATTCATGCCCTTGACGGCGCTTTCGAGCGCCGCCGGCGGCGCCGTTTCGAGCTGGCGCAGCCGCTCTTCGGACTCGCGCGCCCGCTCCTCCTCGCGCGCCCGCGCCGCTTCGACCAGCTCGGCCTGCTCCACCTTCGACTCCGCCTCGATCTTGGCGACGAACTTCTCGAGCTCGCCCGGCGCCGGCTCGGGCTCGGATTTGCCGCACGCGGCCAACAGCCAGCCGGCGGCTACGGCCGCAACCAGGCAGGGTTTGCTTGTCATGCGGGCTAAACCCGCAACCCGGCGTTGCGGGTGCAACCCAATTGCCAAAGCAGGCGGCCCTCGCGGCCGCCCGACCCGACGATCGGCACATCCGGGATCTGGGGCTTTCATCGCAGATTCCTAGGCCGCCGCCGAGCCGCGGCGCCAGGGTTCATGCACCTGATAGGTCGGCGCCTCGGTGGCGTGGGAGCGGGCGGCGCTGATCAGCCGCCGGCCGGCGAGGTGCCGCACCGCCTTTTGCACCGCCGATTTGGACAGGCCGGTCTGCGTCGCCAGCGTCTGCAGGCTGGCGCCGACATGGGCTCTCCCTTCGCCGCGCGAGCGCCGCCACAGCCACAGATAGACGAGATAGGCCGAGGCCGCGCGGTCGTGGCCGACCAGGTCGCGCATCAGCACGTCGATGATGTAAGGCTCGAGCGGGAGCGGCTGCGTCATTTCGCTTACTATAGTGTGTCGTGGACCGCTTGTCTCTCCTCGGCGCTGGCGACAGTTACCAATCGCGCCGGCAGGCGTCGCCGAGGAGACGCCGCCTTATTGCCAACTGCCGCCCTGGAGGCCCGCAATGATCACCCACGTCAAGTTCGTCAGCATTCCCACGCGCGACCAGGATCGGGCGCTCGAATTCTGGACTGAGAAGGTCGGCTTCACGCTGCTCACCGACCAGCCGTTCAGCGAGGAGCAGCGCTGGATCGAGCTCAAGGTCCGCGACAGCGATACTCGGTTCGTGCTGTTCACGCCCGACGGCCAGGAGGAAAGGATCGGCAGCTTCTTCAACGGTGCGCTCGCCTGCGACGATGTCGAGGCGACCCACCGCCAGCTGAGCGGGCGCGGCGTCGAGTTCGATTCGCCGCCGCAAAAGCAGCCCTGGGGCACTTTCGCCACCTTCCGCGACCCGGACGGCAACCGCTTCGTGCTCAGCTCGCGCTGATCGAGCGGCCAAAGCCGGCCTCCGCGTGACCCTCGCCTCGAGCGAGCGGGATCTGGCGCGAGTGGCTGGTGCCCAGGAGAGGACTCGAACCTCCACGCCCTTGCGAGCGCCAGCACCTGAAGCTGGTGCGTCTACCAATTCCGCCACCTGGGCACGGGGCAGGCGGGGCGCTTAGCGGGCGGCGAGCGCGCTTGTCCTTCAGACCAGCAGCGCCGAGGCGACCGCGTAAACGGTGCCTCCCGCAAAGAGGATCGCCAGCATGTTGATGATGATGCCGGCGACGACCTGCGTCGGTTCATCCGAAGGCGGCGGTCGTCCGAACACCGACAGGAAGGCGCCCGCGCTGAGGCAATATAGAACCAACTCGATAAGGCTGCCGCCGCTGGTGGCGAGCCACGCCGGCACGACCAGCCAGGCAATTGCCCATGCGGCGCCTTCGAGGGTCATCCCCCGGGCGAGAAAGCGGCTCCGAAATGAGCGTGAGCCCGGTAGCCTATTGCTCATTCGTCGCTGGTCCCCCAGAGGTGCCGGCCGAGCTTAGTGGACGCCGGACCGAGCCGTTACCACGGCTTTTCAATGCGCCCGCATAGGTTTTCCGTGGTAACGCGGCGCCTCGCGCACGTGCATCCATGGCTGGGAAGCGTCACTGCCCCTACACTCCCGTGACGCTCAACCCCGGCGATGGGAGCGGCCTGATTGCCATCACTTCCGCTCCCATCGCCATCATGACCAGCGGGCGAACTCCTATATGAAGGCGCGGGAATGAGGCCAAGCGAGTGAGCGGACTTACCCGCCCCCCCCAAACCGCCGAAGGGAAGTGGCATCGGCTTGTCTACCTTGTGTCGGAACGCCGTGCACTGGTTCACGGCGCAGCTGCCGTCATTTTCGTGTTGGCCACAGCTCTCGCCATTTACGCACAGCAGTCGGGGCGGCCGATTACGGCTGCGATAGTCTACCTTCTGGGGGTCACCCTGGTCGGCGCGCTCGGGGGCCTTCGCGGCGGGCTCGCGGCGGCGCTGCTGGCATCGCTAACCTACAACTTCTTCATCAGCGATCCAGTTTTCACCTTCAGCCTTAGCTCAGCCGAGGAATATGTACCGCTGATCGCCTTCAATGTCTGCGCTGCAGCCTCCGCGCTGCTGGCCGGCCGGCTGAAGGACCGCGCCCTGGCGGCGGAGTTCGCGACCCGTCGCATGCAGGCGCTGTTCCACGTGAGCCAAAAGCTTCAGGGCGCGGTCCACCTCAGGGACATTCCTGATGCCATCGCCGATTTCCTCGGCGTTTGGGGCGCGGCGGAGCCGGAGATCTACGTCTCGGCTGGGCTCGACGTCGCGCCCATCCAGCCAAGTTCCAGGCATGAGCGGCTGGCTAAGCTCGCGATGAGCGAATCGGCCGGAACCTGGCGCCAGGATGATATCCGAGCCTTCGTGCTCGCCACCCCCAAAGGTCCAATCGGCGTGCTCATCCTCGTTCTGGAGGCGGGAGCCGGGAGTGGGCCCCGGGAACATGATCTCGACGCTTTCGTGAACCTCCTAAGCATCACGCTGGAGCGATGCCTGTTGCTCGAACAAGTGGCCGAGGCGGAGCTCGTCAAGCGATCGGAGGAGTTCAAGACAGCTCTACTCTCCTCTGTGTCGCACGACATGCGGACGCCGCTCAGTGCCATCTCCGCCTCCGCCAGCAGCCTCGCCAGCTATGGCGCCGAATTGCCGGACGAGGTTCGCACCGATCTTCTGACCATGATTCAGGAGCAGTGCGACCGGTTGAACCGCTACACCACGAACCTGCTCAACCTCGGTCGTTTGCAGGCGGGGGTCGACCCGGAGCGTTTCACCGAGTGCGACGCGCTCGACGTGCTCGGGACTGCCATCTCGCGCGCACGGAGCATCGCTGACGGGCAGGAGATCAAGAAAAGCTATGCCGCACCGGAGGCAGTAGTACGCGCGGATCCGGTAATGCTGGAGCAGATATTCTACAACGTGCTTGAAAATGCGGTTCGATACAGCCCTCCCGGCTCACCCATCCGCGTCCTCGCGCGCCTAGAGGGCGCACGACTGGCGGTTGAAATCGCCGACGAGGGCCCCGGCATATCGCCGAGTGAGGCGGAACGCGTCTTTGAGCGCTTCTACCGCTCGCATGCGGCGCTGGGACAGGACGGCAGCGGTCTAGGCCTGTCGATCGCGAAGGGCTTCACCGAGGCGTTCGGCGGGACCATTGCCGCGGCCCCTGCCGAAGACCTTGTCGGCGGAACGGTCGTGAAGATCATCCTTCCACTCCAGCCGGAGCTAGGCCACCCGTGACTGCGCGCATCCTGATACTTGACGACGAGCCTGCCATCTCGCGCGTGCTTCAGCCGGTGCTGTCGGCGACGGGCTCCTCGGTCTTCAGCGCGGCGACAGCAGTCGATGGGCTGCGGGTCGCACGTGAGGCGGCCGTAAACCTGGTCCTCCTCGACCTGGGCCTGCCCGATGCCGACGGGAAGGAGCTGATATCGCAGCTCCGACGCGTGGGTGAGATGGCCGTGATCGTTATCTCGGCTCGGCACCAGGAGACGGAGAAAGTCGCGGCGCTCGACGCCGGCGCCGACGATTATGTCGACAAGCCGTTCAATATCGACGAACTCATGGCAAGGATTCGGGCGGCGCAGCGCCGCCTCGCTTCCCACTCTCCGCGCACCCACCTGTTCGAAGGCGGAGACCTGACCATCGATTTCAGGAGCCGAGAAGTCCGCCTGATGGGAGACGAGGTGAAGCTGTCCCCCAAGGAATATGAGCTCCTGCGCACGCTGGCGGAACATGCCGGCCAGGTGGTGACCCACCGCCGGCTCCTGCTGGCCGGCTGGGGCGATCCGGGCGCCGATACCCAATATTTGAGGAGCTATGTCGCGCTGCTCCGCCAGAAGCTGGAAGAGGACGCCTCCGAGCCCCGGTTGCTGCTCACTGAGCCCGGCGTCGGATACCGCCTGCACTCGAGTGGGCTGTGAAGGCGCGACGTTCTACCGAGCGCGCCAGGTGAACCGGCTTGCTGATATCGGGCTTTATGGAGGTGCCGCCGGCACCATCCTGCTCGGCCTCTTCTACCGAAAGGCGGCTCAAGATCAGCTCGATGCCAGCGATCTCTATATCGGGTGGCCGCTCGCCTTCTCAGCAGTCGTGATGCTCGCGTGTAGAACAACGGTCCTAATCGCGCTGCTGACCACAGACAGAGGTTCGGACTGAAAGACTACCGGTCAGGTCATGGGAATTCGCACCATCGGCAGCCGGTGCGGCCGCCGCCTACGAAGCGTAAAAAACGCATGCTAACGTCACCACCCAACGGACTGTTACCTGCTCAAGGATCATGAAGCGGAGAGCGGGCCAAGCCGCCGGCTGCCGTCTTTACCACCCGTTGCTGTCTTCGCGGTTCAAGGAGAGTG
>DASZDE010000157.1:0-10283 GCA_035942355.1 Allosphingosinicella sp.
GGCTGCGGCCCTGGGCGAGGATGTCGATCATCGGCAGCACGAAGCCCGCGGTCTTGCCGGTGCCGGTCTGGGCGATGCCGACGATGTCGCGGTTCATCAGCACCGACGGGATCGCCTGGCGCTGGATCGGCGTCGGCTCGTCATAGCCGGATTCGGTCACCGCGCGGAGCAATTCGTCTGAGAGGCCGAGGTCGGCAAAAGTCATAGGGATTCCGGAAAGACGCGCCTGTTCGTGAAGCCGCTTGCGTCGGTCGCTTGGGCGATTGGGCGGGTTGATGTCAAGTAAGCCTCAGTCGCCGCGCTTGGCCTTGAGGCTCCTGAACCGCTCGATCTCGCACTGGCCGCCCATTCGCGAACGGATCGCGTCGCGATCGGCGCAGATCTGCCCGTCCTCGTTGGGGCTGATGTAGAAGCCGTAATAATAATCGAGCGCGGGGCAGCTCCTTTCGAGCTTCGCCCGGATCCGGCTATTGTCGCGAAGCAGCAGGTCGACGCTGTTCTGCCCGAGCAAGGCGGCGCCGACGATCAGCTTGGCTGGAACGCAGCTCGGGCCGCCTTTCTCTTCCCACTCGACCGGCGGCATCTTCGGCGGCGTCGTGCCCACCCGGACCGGCACTCGCACGATGATCTGCCGGCGAACGGTCAGTTGGGCGAACTGGATCGGCTCGTGCGCCGAAGGGGCGCCGCCGCCGCCGAGGCTTGCCAGCAACAGCGCGAGCGCTTCCCAATCGATCAATGTCCCGGCTCCATCGCCCGCGGCCATCCGCCGCACCGCTTGAACATGCGATTAACTTTTGCTCCGTTGACCGCGCCCGGTTACTAACCGTTCGCGAACCCATGGCCAATCCTCCGCCGCCAGCCTTGCTCGACGCGCTCGAGCGCCGTCTCGGCCGCAAGGGCTTTACCCGTGATCCCGCCGATCTCGCGCCGTGGCTGCAAGACTGGCGGAAGCGCTATCGCGGCGCTGCCGCGGCGATGGCTTCGCCGGCCGATAGCGCGGAGGTCGCGGACATCGTCCGCCTGTGCGCGGAGGCGCGGGTACCGCTGGTGCCGCAGGGGGGCAACAGCTCGATGGCGGGGGGCGCCACGCCGGGCCCGGGTGGCGATGCGCTGCTGCTGTCGCTGCGGCGGATGAACCGGATCCGGTCGCTGTCAGCCGAGGGCAATGTCGCCGTCGCCGAGGCGGGGGTGATCCTCGCCCGGCTGCACGAGGCGGCGGCGGCGGTCGGCCGCCGCTTCCCGCTGACGCTCGGCGCCCGCGGCAGCGCCACCATCGGCGGCCTCGTCTCGACCAATGCCGGCGGCACCCAGGTGTTGCGCTGGGGAACCATGCGCGGCCTCGTCCAGGGGATCGAGGCGGTGCTTCCCGACGGCTCGGTCTTCAACGGGCTCGCCCCGCTCAAGAAGGACAATCGCGGCTACGATTTGCGCCAGCTGATGATCGGCGCGGAGGGCACGCTCGGCATCGTCACCGCCGCCTCCCTCAAGCTGGCGCCGGCGATCGGATCGCGCACGGTGGCCTGGATCGGCCTCGCCTCGCCGGCCCGGGCGCTCGAGCTGCTGCGCCTGCTCGACAATGCGGTCGGGGATTCGGTCGAAGGGTTCGAGCTCGTGCCGCAGGGCGCGCTGGAACTGGTGCTTCGCCACGTCGCCGGCACGCGCTCGCCGCTGCGCGGCGGCCATGGCTGGCACGTGCTGGTCGAGGCGGTGGCGCCGATGGTCGCGCCAAGTCCGGAAAAGGCGCTCGGGCGGGCGCTCAATGCGGCGCTCGAGCTCGGGCTGATCGAGGATGCCGCAATCGCCGCCAGCGAGGCCCAGGCGGAGGACTTCTGGCGGATCCGCGACAGCATCTCCGAGGCCGAGCAGAAGGACGGCCCCGCCGCCAAGCACGATCTGTCGGTCGAGGTGCCGGCGATGCCCGGCTTCATGACCGAAGCCGCCGATGCGGTCGAGCGCCGCTTTCCCGGGACTCGGGTGATCGCCTTCGGCCACCTCGGCGACGGCAACGTGCATTTCAACGTCCGCGCCCCCGACGGGGCTGGAGCGGCCTGGCTGGAGGGCGAGGGGCCGGCGGTGACCGCCTTCGTCCACGACCTCGTCACCGCCGCCGGCGGCTCGATCTCGGCGGAACACGGCATCGGCCAAATGCGCATCGCCGAGCTCGCCCGGCTCGCCGAACCGGCCCGCCTGGCGGCGATGCGGGCGATCAAGCAGGCGCTCGACCCGCACGGGATAATGAACCCGGGCAAGCTGGTCCCGCTTGCAGAAGCTCCGCTTCGCCCATAGACGGTGGCGCTGAGACGGGCCGCCCTCGGCTGCCTTCAAATACCTCATCGGAGAAAGACCATGGCGACCGCAGCGCCGACCAATCAATTCCCGCTTTTCTACAACCGGCTCGAGCCGCTTTCGAGCAACACCCACGCCGACTTCAAGGCGCGGCCCTCGGACAGTGCCAAGTTCGTCACCAAGGCTCATGCCGTGCCGATCACGGTCGACGAGTTCGTCGCCTGCCAGCGCTTCTACCCGATCGTTTTCTCGGCCGGCGAGAATCCGGTCCCGCTGGTGCTGATGGGCCTCAACGAAGGCGTCAACGTGTTCCTCGACGACGACGGCAAGCTGATCGGCGAATCCTATGTGCCGGCCTATATCCGGCGCTATCCGTTCATGCTCGCCCGCCTCCGGCCCGACGCCCAGGAGCTGTCGCTGTGCTTCGACCCGACCAGCGGCCTGGTCGGCGCCTATGACGAAGGCAATGCGCTGTTCGAGGACGGCAAGCCGACCGAGGCGACCAAGGGCATCCTGAAATTCTGCGAGGAGTTCGAGATGGCGGCCCAGCGCACCACCGGCTTCGTCAAGGACCTCCAGGAAGCCGACCTGCTGATGGAGGGCGAGGTCACGCTGCAGCCCACCGGGGCCGAGAAGCCCTTCCTCTACCGCGGCTTTCAAATGGTATCCGACGAGAAGCTGCGCGAGCTACGCGGCGACCAGTTGCGCAAGATGAACCAGAACGGCATGCTGTCGCTGATCACGGCGCATCTGTTCTCGCTCGCTTTGGTCCGCGAGATTTTCGGCAAGCAGGTGGCGCAGGGCAAGATGCCGAACATGCCTGCACCGGCGCCGGCGACCGCGGACGCCTGATGGGTGGCGACCGTAGGAGCTGCTCGGCATCGGCCTGATCGGCTCATCGCCCTCCACCTGCCGGGCGCGGTCAAGCGCCATCTCCGAGGCCCTCGCCACCGCATTGGCCGGATCGGGCCGTGGCTCCATCGCAGGTCGCTAAGCCCTTCTTGAAACCGAAGTTTTGGGCCCCTATCTAGGGTTGGACGCCTGCTGCACTTCCCCTTTGCAGCGGCGCGTTACGCCCGATTGGGCGTTCCTCCCTGAACCTTGGCCGCCCCGCGAGCATTTGCGGGGCGGTTCTTTATTCGGCGGCGATCGCCTGCGGCGGCTCCAGCACCCGGGCGGCAAGCGCCTCGGCCACAGCGGCGATCATCGCCGCCGCCGCGTCGAATCCCGGCCCCGGGTCGCGGAGCTGGTCGTCGAGATACAATGATCGGTCGATTTCGAGCTGCAGCGCGTGGATGTTCTCGGCCGGCCGGCCGTGGCGGACGGTGATGTAGCCGCCCGCATAGGGCGCGTTGCAGGCACTGGCGAAGCCGGCATGTTCGGCGGCAGCGACCGCGGCCCGCACATAGTCGGGCGCCATGCTGGTGCCGTAGCGGTCACCGAACACGATCCCGGCGCCGCCCGTCTCGCCGAGGCGGGGGGGCATCGAATGACAGTCGAGCAATATGGCGGTTCCGAACCGGCGGCGGACCTGCTCGAGCATGTCGTCCAAGGCGGCATGGTAGGGACGGTGGATGGTCTCGATTCGATGGGCGAGATCGGCCTCGGTCAGCCGCTGCAGCCAAATCGACCCGGCACCGCTGATCCGCGACGGAACCAGACCGAGGCCGCCGCGGGTCCGCGGGGACGCGAGCAGGCTGCGGGCCGGTGGCGGCGGCACGACCATCGCGGCATCGATCTCGCGCTCGTCGCGGTTGAGGTCGATTTCGGCGCGGGGGGCGCGCGCGACCAGCGCCGCGGCGCCGGTCGCGACCGCCCGCCACACCAGCCGGTCGACCAGCCGGTCTTCGAGCGCCTCGAGCTTGGCGCGAGGCAGCCGGGAAGCTCGCAGCAGTGCCTCGGAATAGGCGCGGCCGGCATGCGGCACCGATATCACCACCGGCGAGGCGGGGATTTCGGGGCCGATACGGGTGAACGGCGGCTCGGCGGGGGACTCGGCCATGCCCGTTCGAATCTAGGGAGCGTCCCTCGTTGACGCAATCGGCTTCAGCCGGGACGGCGCGCACGCGCGGCGGCTGGAAAATGCCTGAAGCTTCGGGCATAAGCAGGCGAGCGGCGGCGAACGGACGCCCCCGCCTGGCGGTGCGGAGCGCGGATGCCCAGGATCCTGTTGGCCGAAGACGACGAGTCGATGCGCATCTATCTGGCGCGCGCGCTCGAGAAGGTGGGCTATGCGGTGGAAGCCGTCGACCGCGGCACCGCGGCGCTGCCGCTTCTCCAGTCGCAGAGCTTCGATCTGCTGCTTACCGACATCGTCATGCCGGAAATGGACGGCATCGAGCTCGCCCAGCGGGCGGCGGTGATCGCGCCGGAGATGCGGGTGATGTTCATCACCGGTTTCGCCGCGGTGGCGCTCAAAGCCGGCAGCAGCGCGCCGACCGCCAAGGTGCTGTCCAAGCCCTTCCACCTGCGCGACCTGGTCGCGGAAGTCGACCGCATCTTCCAGTCCGAGGACCAGCACGGACGGCTCTAGCCTGCTTGCGCGCCGCGCGGCCCCCCGCTAAAGGCGCTGCTCGTGGGCGTGTAGCTCAGTGGTAGAGCACTGTGTTGACATCGCAGGGGTCGCAAGTTCAATCCTTGCCACGCCCACCATTCCCCTGCAATCGCGGCGGTTTTTCGAGATTTGAGCGAGCCGCTCCGGCCGGCGGCGGCACCCGCCCGCAGTTCCTGAGGCCGGATCGCCCCAGCCGGCGCGACGGGACTCTGCGGACGCGGCGCCCAACTCTCCACCAAGACGGATGCGATTGGGCTATCGGCGAGCCCGTTCGCCTGCCATGCTGCCGTTCGCCAAGACTCGCGCCGGGGGGTGCGGGCGCGCTCGCCATGGGGGATCTCAAATGCTCGACTTTGCTCGCTGGTCCCGCGAAACCGCCCATGTCGGCGATACCCCTGCTTCGCTCAAAGCGTTCCAGATGGCCGATGCGGCGGCCGCTCCGCAAGCGGCAGCCTCGGAGCCGGCGGCCGCGCTGGCGGGGCCGCTTGCGACCGCCGCCGACCTGCAGCTCTGGATCGCCGCGCTGGGCGGTGGCCACGGCGTGATCAGCGTCGATGCCGACGGCACGGTGAGCGGCGGATCGCAAGGCTACGGCCTCGCCACTTATTACGCCAACAGCATCGACAATCCTGCCACCACCGGAATTGCCGAAGGGCTCTACCGCCCCAACGACATCGTGTTCGACACGGTGCACGGCAAGTTCTTCATCGCCGACAGCGACATCAACGGCGGCCACAACCGCGTCCTCCAGGGCAATATCGCGGACCTTCTCAGCGGCGCTCCGCCGGCGCTTACCATCCTGTACCAGGACAGCGGCACCGGCACCGCTGCGCGGATCGACAACCTCCAGATCGATCCCAATAACGGCCTCGTCTATTTCACCCATGGGCAGCGCCTCGAGAAGGTGGGCTACGATAGCGCGGGGCAGGTCCCGACCATCCTCGCCAATCTGGGCTCGGGCAACCCGAACGGAAACACCAACAATTTTATCGACGATTTCGTGATCGATTTCGCCGCGGGCACAATCTTCCTCTCGAGCCACCGCATCCTCTCCGGCATTGAAGGCGACACCGTCACCAAGAATTATATCTACCGGATCACCGGGCTGACGCCGAGCTCCGGCGCCGGGGCCTTCAGCTTCGCGGGCGGCCAGGTCACCGTGCTGCCGTTCGCACCCGACGACAATGACGCGATGCCCAACGGCACCGCCGCTCCCGGCGAGGCCTTCCCGCAGGAAGGCGGCTCGCTCGAAGGACTGGCGATCAGCCCCGACGGCTCGACGCTATATTTCGCCACCGCCAGCACCTTGTTCGATCACGACGGCGACTCCGGCTTCGCCGGCGACGGCGATCCGAACACCACGGATCCCCAGCTGGTGATGGGCGGCATCTACAGCTATGCGCTGACCGGCAACGCCGCCGGCACCTATAGCCTCATTTATCAGCAGGTCCCCGGCAGCGGCCCGCAAGGCCTGCTCGACGACCTCGAGATCGATTTCGCCACCGGCCACTGGTACGTCGCCGATATCACCGGCGCCCAGTCCGGCAACAGCAATCCGCCGGGCGACGAAGGCATTTGGCGCGGCTCGCTTGCGGGCGGCACGCCCGACTTCTTCGCCGGCGTCAACAATCCGGGCGGCCTTGTTCCGGGCGGCTTCGTCATCAATCGCGCGCCGACCCTGGTCGCTGCCGACGCGGCCGCGGTGGCGGTCGAGGCGGCCGGCAGCGGCTCGGGCGCCAGCGCCCCGGTCCAGCCGCTCGCGTCGATCGATGCCGACGATGTCGAGAATGCCGACCAGACCGACCAACTCGCCGGCGCGCAGGTCCGCATCTCCGACGGGTTCCAGGCCGTCGCCGGGCACCAGGAAGCGCTGACCATAAACGGCACCACCAGCGGCACGCTCGACTTCGGCGCCCGGGACATCGCCTACAGCTATAACGCCGCGACCGGCGTGATGACGCTGTCCGGCGCCAGCAGCTTCGCCAATTACGAGGCCGCGCTGGCTTTGGTGTCCTTCTCGATCAGCGGCGACAATCCGACCGGCTACGGCGCCGCCCCGACCCGCACCTTGTCCTATTCGGTATCGGACGGCCTGCTCTGCAGCGACGAGCAGGATGCGGTTGTGACCGTCGCTCCCACCAACGACGCGCCGGTCAATATTGTCGGCGGCGATGTTTCCACCAGCGAGGACTCCGCCGCCGTCGCCGTTACCGGCCTGGCCGTGAGCGACGTCGATGCCGACCCGGGGTCCGACGTGATCAGCGTCACCTTGTCGGTCGGGCGCGGCACCCTCGACGTCGACGCCGCGGTCGCCAACGGCCTCGGCGCCGGCGACATAAGCGGCAACGGCACCGATACCGTCGTGCTGACCGGCACCCAGAACCAGATCAACCAGACCTTGTCGGCGCTCGACGGCGTCACCTACACGCCCACCGCCGACCTTAACGGCGCCGACGCGCTCACCATGACCAGCGACGATGACGGCCATGGCGGCGCCGGCGGCGCGCTCCAGGACCAGGATCTGGTGGCGATCGAGGTGGCCGCGGTCAACGACGCCCCCACCGTCGCCGGCGACGGCACCGAGGAGGCGGCCCCGATCGAGGAGGACGCGCCGAGCGCGACCGGCGAGACCGTGGCAAGCCTGTTCGGCGGCCAATATTCGGACGCGGTCGACGCCGTTGCGGGCGGTTCGTCGGCTGACGCCTTCGCCGGCATCGCGGTGGTCGCGAACGGCTCGGGAGCGGACGGGCAATGGCAATATCATGACGGCGCGAACTGGGTCGACATCGGCCCGGCCTCGGCCGGAGCGGCGGTGTTGCTCGCTGCCGGCACCTCGGTCAGGTTCAACCCGGCCGCCGGCTTCAGCGGCACCGCGCCCACGCTGATCGCGCATCTCGTCGACGCTTCGGCCGGCGCGATCGCGGCAGGCGCGCTCGCCGACCTCACCGTCACCGGCGGCACCACCCGCTATTCGGACGATACCGTCACCCTCGGCCAGACCGTGCTCCACGGCAACGACCCGCCGACCGGCGTCACCGGAACCCTCGAAATCGACGAATTCCCCGACAACGGCACCATTGTGGGCACCGTGGTCGCCGAGGATTCCGACAGCTCGTCCTTCACCTACGTGCTGGTCGACGATGCCGGCGGGCGCTTCGACATGAGCGGCGACGGCGTAGTCACGGTCGAGGACGGGCTGCTGCTCGATCATGAGCAGCAGGACAGCCACACCATCCGCGTCCAGGTCACCGACGATGAGGGCGCCGTCGCCGAGTTCGACATGGAGGTCGCGATCGCCGACGTCCACGGCGAGACCGTCACCGGCGACGGCCGCGACAACGTCATGTATGGCGGCATCGAGACCGACACCTTCCGCGGCGGCCACGGCGCCGACACCATTCGCGGCCAGGGCGGTGACGACTTCATCTTCGGCGGCACCGGGCTGATCGACCCGCTCGACGACGGCGACATGCTCTACGGCGGCGGCGGCAGCGACTTCATCGACGGCAATGGCGGCGACGACGTGATCGCCGGCGGCGCCGAGTCGGACTCGGTGGTGGGCGGCTACGGCAACGACACGATCTATGGCGGCGGCTCGGCCCATGATGCCGCCGAAACCGGCGCCGACCTTCTGCTCGGCAATGTCGGCGACGATCTGATCTATGGCGGCGGCGGCGGCGATTGGCTGCTCGGCGGTGACGGGATCGACCGGCTTGACGGCGGCGCCGGCTCGGACCTGCTGACCGGCGGCGCCGGCCACGACGTGTTCGTGTTCCGCAAGGGCGAGGCCAATGGCGACATCATCGGCGACTATGCGGGTCACGGCGGCCAGGCCGGCGATTCGATCCGGCTCGAAGGCTACGCCCCCGGCACCACGTTCACCCGCGTCGGCGGCAGCAATCTATGGCAAATCAACGATCATGGCGACATCGAGACGGTCGTGATCGTCGCCACCGGCTCGGTCCACCATAGCGACGTGATCTTCGGCTAGGCCAGGGGCCGGGGCGGCCGCCGCCGCTGCTTCCGCGCTCGGCGCTAGGCGGCGCCTTCCACCGGCGCTTCTATCCGTCGGCCGCCGCGCGGCAGGCCGGCGCCCATCATGTCGGTGTCGGCCAGCGCCAGCGCGGTGGCGCAGAAGCCGCATTCGGCGGAGAAACGCCCGACATACCAGTGGGTGCGCCCGCAGCCGGGGCAATGATTGACCTCGCCGGACCGATAAAGAACATGCAGCCCCCGCGCCGCCGGATCGTGCGCGAATGCCTCGCCCTTGCCCGTGATCATCGACCTCAGCATCGCGTCCAACTCCTCGCCAGCTTTATAGCAGCAGGCGAGGCTGCGACGAAACGTTGTATTCTGTCGTTGAATCGAATTCATTCACGCGTTGTAGTCCCGCCACAGGCCGCCGAAGGGCGTGCTGTCGCCGGAATTTACAATCGCTTGCGTCTTAACCGTCAGCCTCCCTGCTTTTCCGTCGCTGGCCCGTTTCTTGCTCGCTCGGCCATATGCTTAAGAAAGCCTCAAGGTTGTTCGTCATCAAGACCCGCTTCGAGGCTTTCGCGGTGATCTATGCGATCGCCGTCGGCGCGGTCGGGCGCGGCTACCAATATCTCGATATCTATCCCGGCTGGGTCGGATGGCTGTTCTTCGCCGCCTGCACCGGCGCCGTGTTCATGGCCGGGGCCAAGATCCTCGATGCGACCGCGCCCAGGCGGCGGCGCGGCCAGGATCGTCGGCAGGGCGACCGCCGCGCCCGCGCCTGACGCCTCGCCAACGGCCGGAGTAAAAATCCCAAACTTTGGTGAAACCTCCCAACTCGCGGCGGCGACAATTCGACCAGTTGAGCTGAGTTAAGCCACTTTCGGCGGATTTCCGCCATTTGTGCGAACTGGCACGGCTCTTGAACTCCCTGTGGCATCGCCGCCAATCAAGGCGGGGATGGGAAAACGCCAAGGTTCAGGGAGACCGAACATGTCCAAGATCGATTCAATCCTGAGGGCCGCCACGGCAGCGATTGGCGCTCTCGTCCTCACCGCCACCATGGTCGGCGCCGCGGTCGGCCCCGCCCGGGCCGTCGAAACCGCCCCGCTTGCTTATGCCCAGGCTCAGGATGCGGATCGGGCCAATGCCTGACCCAAGGTCTGAACTGGTCATCGTCGGCCGGGGGGAACTTGCCCCCATTCCACCCCGGCCGACACCCCGCCACGCTCCGCGGCCATACCGGAGCCAGCAGGAGTTCCGCCGGATGAGCATCTTTTCGCGCACTCGCGACATTGTCGCCGCCAATTTCACCGATCTTCTCGATAAGGCGGAGGATCCGGCCAAGATGATCCGGATGATCATCATGGAGATGGAGGAGACGCTCGTCGAGGTGCGCGCGTCGGCCGCCCGCTCGATCGCCGACCAGAAGGAGATGCGCCGGCAGATCGCCAAGCTCGAGAAGCTC